>JASJCH010000009.1 GCA_030066075.1 Woeseiaceae bacterium | reverse complement strand
CCGCAGGCCGACAGCGCCGCCACGACGCTGAGCAACAATGCCGTCGCCATGTCGACTTCTATGCCGAGCGTATGGGTAGCCGCGAGCGTGAGCGTCGTGATCGTGATTGCCGCGCCGCCCATGTTGATCGTGGCGCCGAGCGGTATCGACACCGAGTAGGTGTCTTTCTCGAGATCGAGGCGCTCGCAAAGCGCCATGTTCACGGGGATGTTCGCCGCCGAACTGCGGGTGAAGAACGCTGTCACCGCGCTACCCCGCAGCGCCGTAAACACTATGGGATAAGGATTTTTCCTGGTCTTCACCCAGACGATCAGCGGATTGATGACCAGCGCCATGATCAGCATGCTGCTGAGCAAAACGGTGAGGATGCGCGCGTAGCCGCCCAGGGCCCCGAGGCCGGCGTCCGCGAGGTTGCCGGCCACGAGTCCGAAGATCCCGATTGGCGCGAGCCGGATCACGATGCGCACGATACTCGTAACGGCTTCGGCCAGGTCCGCCAGCATCTGCCGGGTGGTGTCGACCGCATGGTGCAGGAACACGCCCAGAAGGACGCCCCACACCAGGATGCCGATGTAGTTGCCGTTCATGATTGCGCTGACCGGGTTATCCACGATCCGCAGCAGCAAGCCTCCCAGCACTTCGGTTATACCCTGCGGCGGTGAGGCGTCGTTGCCCGCCGTTTGCAGAATCAGCTCGGTGGGGAACAGCTTACTCATGATTACAGCCAGCAAAGCGGCCGCGATCGTACCGACCAGGTACATCGCTATGATCGGGCGCATCTGTGCGGTATGGCTTACACGCCGGTTCGCGATGGCCGACGCAACGAGCACCAGCACCAGGACCGGCGCCACGGCCTTGAGCGCGGAGACGAACAGGTTGCCGAGAAGCATGGCAGACCCCGCTGCGCTCGGGGAGACCTGCGACAGCACGACGCCCGCCACGATGCCGATACCAATCTGCAATATCAGGTTGCCGGAGGTGAGTTTTTCGATAATGGGTTTAGCCATGTGTCTTAAGTCCAGGTCTGGATGCCGATGATGCCGAACCAGGCGAGGTAGACGGCAACGACCAGGTGCAGGCCCGAGCTGGTCGTGCAGTACCAGTAGTTGACGCGGTTCATCTCGGCGTTGCGCTCCCTGAATGCCGTCCATGCGCTGAGTACGGCGAAGACCGCGAACACAACGCTTGCCAGCATCACGGCAACGGAGATCGCCGTCGGTTTGCCGAGCCTGTTGAAGACGTCGCCCATGCCGACCGCAAACAGCACGGCGAAAGCGACAATCGAGACGCCAGCGAGCAACGGCCACACCCGGATCCTCGTGCTCGGCCCTGCTGGCACCTTGCCGCGCCACTTGCGAACACCCCAGACGACGAAATACATGAATGAGGTGACTATGGACACAAGCCAGAGCAGGGCGATGGTGAGCTGGCCATACGCGACCAGCGGGGACACCGGCCGGTATACCAGGGTGCCCATGTGCACGACGGGTCCCACGAGCGGGTCCGTGGTCTGCGCGATCACGACTCTTCCCGAATCTGGCGAGCGGAATTTACCGTCGCCTGCCGGCAGGTACTCCGAGGCCTCACCCCCAACCAGCGGTTTGCGGATCAGCTCACCCTCTTGCATGGACAACCTGCTGACGCCGAGCACGCGGTCCATGAAGTAGCCGACCTGCTGACGGGAGTTAATGGGGTGGTAAAGGCCCTCGATGTTCGGCTCGGTCCCGGTAATGGGGACGGCAGCCGGTATCTCCGGCTCCTCGAGATCGCGCGTCTGGTAGTTGCGTATCAGCTTACTGATCTCGAGGTACGCCGCACCGGACCCGGAGTTGATCATGAAGGCGTACCCACGGTTCGCATCAGGCAAGTAGGCGAACTCCGTGAGGCCGCCTTCGACGCCGCCGTTATGGGACTGGTAGACCCAGTGCTCGTGTCTCGAGGTGTAGTTGTTCAACCCATAACCCACCTCGAGCCCGGCTCTCGCGCCGTCGGTGGTCGTCGCGATCTCCATGCGGTCGATCGACTCGGCCGCAACGTACTGCACGCCATCGACGGTGCCGCGGCCCAGGAATAGCTGCAGGAACCTGGCCATGTCTGCCGCCGAGGCATTGATGGCGCCGGACGGCCGCATGAGGATATGCCAGTACTCCACGGGCTCGCCGTTGGTATACAGCGTCGCGCCGCGTTCCTGTACGGCCTCGCTGCGCCGGTACGAGGCGCCACTCATCCCCAGCGATGTGAAGAAATTCTGCTGGACGTAGTCTTCGAAGTCCTGGCCCGTGACCTTTTGCACGATGTAGGCCGCGACCGGCGGACCGGCATTGCAGTAGGACGTGCGCGTGCCGGGCTGCCAGCGCGACCTGCGCGAGTGCGGATGATAATCGAGACCTTCTTTCAGGGTCGCCGGCGTCGGGTCGTTGTGCGCATACTCGGGCAGGTGGATGTCATCCCAGCCGGTTGTGTGTTCGAGCAGGTGCACGACGCGAACCGGGTGCGTCTCTTCCCAGGGATTTTCGAACTCGATCTCCGGGGCGAGGTCGGCGAGCCTGTCGTCGAGTGACAGCCGGCCCTCTTCGACGAGCTGCAACACCGCAAGCGCGACGAACATCTTGGACGTTGACCCGATCCGGAACAGCGTGTCGGCGTCGGCGGCGATATCGTTTTCTACGTTGGCTTTGCCCAGCGCGCCGATGTACTCGGGCCCATCTTCGTTGACGATGGCGATAGCCACGCCCGGGGTATCGTGTTCCTCGAGGACGTCGTTGATGGCTTCCAACAGTTCGTCGATCGTCTCGGCGACGATTGCTTCTTCGTCTTCGTGCGCCACCACGCCGGCGCATGCAAACAACCCCAGCAACACGACGATGCTGCGCAAGTGACCAGGCAGGCGCAATTCTAAAGACTCCGCGTAGCGAGGTTGGCAACTTCAGTAGCTAACTGGTTTGGCGTCGACTTCTCGAGGAACGCGTAGTACGACTCGGCAATCTTCTTCCACTCAGGGTGTTTCGCCGACATCTCGTCGACGATGTCCCGGGTGTGGCTCTTGAGAACGCGCAGCACGTCATCGGGGAACGGCCGCACTTCGACGTTCGGGTCGTCGTTCAGTTGCTGCAGCGCCTGCGCGTTGCCGTGGGTGTACTCGGCCAGCATGTCCGTAGTGATCGCCTGGCAAGCAAGCCCGACCAGCGCCTGCAGGTCAGGGGGCAGCGTCGCCCAGGCTTCCGCGTTGACTACAAGTTCCAGTCCGGCGCTGGGTTCATGCCAACCCGGGTAGTAGTAATAGCTCGCGGCCTCGTGCAGGCCGAGCGCGACGTCGTTGTAGGCGCCGACCCATTCTGCCGCGTCGACCACGCCTGTTTGCAATGACGTGAAAATCTCCGAGCCCGGCAACGCCCAGGCCGTTGCGCCAGCGCGCTGCATGACCTCGCCGCCGAGTCCCGGTATGCGCATCTTGAGTCCCTGCAGGTCCTCGACCGAGTTGATCTCGCGATTGAACCAGCCGCCCATCTGCACGCCGGTGTTGCCACACGGGAACGGCACGATGTTGAAAGGCGCGTAGAGTTCACGCCACAGCTCGAGGCCGCCGCCATAGTAGAGCCAGCCGTCGAGCTCCGCGGCATTCATACCGAAGGGTATCGCGGTAAAGAACTGGGCCGCGTCGACCTTGCCCTTGTGGTAATACGATGCGCCGTGGCCCATCTCCACAACGCCGCGCTGTACCGCATCGAACACCTCGAGCGGCGGAACCAGCTCGCCGCCACCGTAGACCTTGATTTTGAGGCGCCCATTGGACGCCTTCTCGATGCGCTCCGCCAGGTTGTTGACGGCGATGCCGAGCCCGGGGTACTTCGGCGGCCACGACGTGACGCAGGACCACTCGAAAGTCTCGCCCGACGCAACGGCTCCGCTCTCGCAGCCCTGCTCCTCGCCTGTACAGGCCGCGACACTGGCGGCAGCCGCCAGCCCCCCCACGAATTCTCTTCTCTTCATTCCGCTTCCTGCCGGAGCCAGACAAGCGCCCAAGTGTATTGGCAGTTGCGCCCGAAGCCAATGCGGCAAGCATTTACCACCCAAAACCTCAAATTAACTCATAATAGAGACTAGAAACCCACTTTTGTTATTTTATTGCTCTGGTGGGATTTTTTCTTTTAATAGGCCCCGATCTGGCGACCGGGGCCCGTGACCATCCTGGTCCGCCGCAGTCGGTGCGGCCCGCGGCCCGCCTTCCCTGGCGATCCCGAATTCTCGCAGCAGCCGTCCAGCGCTATGGCTATTGAATCTCGTTGATGCATTAATAAAGGCCATGATTGGCTTGTTACAGCGAGTTTCGGCGGCCTCCGTCGCCGTCGAGGGCGAAATCATAGGGCGCATCGATCGCGGGCTAATGGTGCTGGTCGCCGTGCACCGTGACGACGAGGACCGCGATATCGCACGCCTGGCCGAGCGCATCCTGACGTACCGGGTGTTCCCGGACGCCGAGGGCCGTATGAACCGCAGCCTGCTGGACGAGAAACACGGGCTGC
The DNA here is from genome assembly GCA_030066075.1 of Woeseiaceae bacterium. Taxonomy (GTDB): domain Bacteria; phylum Pseudomonadota; class Gammaproteobacteria; order Steroidobacterales; family Woeseiaceae; genus UBA1847. The sequence goes on along the minus strand of JASJCH010000009.1, from coordinate 33,568 downwards.
TGCTCGTCCCCCAGTTCACACTGGCCGCGGACACGAAAAAGGGCACGCGGGCGAGTTTCACCCGGGCCGCGGAACCCGAGAAGGGCGCGGAATTCTTCGGGCGCCTTGTGGCGGCCTGCCGGCAGCAGCTGGAGACCGTTGAAACCGGTCGTTTCGGCGCCAATATGCAGGTGGCGCTAACGAACGACGGGCCGGTCACGTTCTGGCTCGAATCCTGAGGCGCGCGGTGTGACGCCGACACGGTATTGAGCCGTTATTGGCGTTATTATGGCGCATAGAGAGGAATTAGGGGCCTGGCCCCGGGAGCAACAACATGTTTTCCAACATCGGTCCATGGCAGCTACTGATCATCCTGGTCATTGTGCTGGCCATTTTCGGCACCAAGAAGCTCCGGAACCTCGGTTCCGATCTCGGCGGCGCCGTGAAAGGGTTTCGTTCGGCCATGAATGAGGCCGAGCAGACGACTGAGCAGATCCGCGACGAGTCGAACGACGCCGACTTCGAGAATACGCCCGTCGAAGAACCCTCCGAGAAAAAAGACGCTTAACAGCCGGGGCAGACCATGTCCTCAATGGGTGGATCCGAGTTTCTGCTGCTGTGCCTGATCGGGCTCCTGATCCTGGGGCCCGAACGGCTGCCGCGCGTTGCCAGCCAGATCGGCAGCTGGGTCGGCAAGGCGCGCCAGATGACACGCTCGATGCGCCGCCAGCTCGAAGACGAGCTCAACGCCGAGAAGAACCTCGGCTTCGATCCTAACGAACTGAAGAACAACCTCGACCCGCGGCAGATGATGACGCCGCGTGAAGACGATACCTATTCACCGCTGCACGACGGCGAGGAAGACGACGTCGTCGCACCGCCTGCGGCGCCGGCGCAGGAAGAAGACCAGGCGAAGACCTGATGGCCCCGGAGCAACAGGAACAGCTAGCCGAGGGGACCCTGCTTTCACATCTCGTGGAACTCCGCAGCCGGCTTTTCAAGATGCTCGGCGTGGTGTTCATCGTATTTTTGGCCTTACTGCCGTTCGCGCGGCAGATATTCAACTTCGTCGCCGCGCCGCTGGTCAGCGTCGTGCCCAACGGCGAACTGATTGCCCTTAGCCCTGTGTCGCCACTGACGGCGACGATCGCGTTGAGCTTCTACCTCGCAATCTTCATCTCGATGCCGGTGATTCTCTACCAGCTGTGGGCGTTTGTTGCCCCGGGGCTCTACATCAAAGAAAAGCGCTTCGCCTTCCCGATGCTGGCGACCAGCATCCTGCTGTTTTATGTCGGCATGGCGTTTGCCTATTTCGTCCTGTTTCCCCTGATTTTTGCCTTCGTCTCCGCGTTCACGCCGGAGTCCGTCAACTACCAGCCCGACATGACGCAGTACGTCGGCTTCGTGATGATGGTCGTGCTCGTGTTTGGACTCGCGTTCGAGACGCCTATCGCCACCGTGCTGCTCGTTTTCGCGGGCCTGACGACCGTGGAAAAGCTCGGCAAAGCGCGGCCCTATGTGTTTCTCGGCGCCTTCGTCGTCGGCATGCTGTTGACGCCGCCAGACGTCATCAGCCAGACCCTGCTGGCCGTTCCCGTTTACCTGCTGTATGAGCTCGGAATCCTTATGTCGCGACTGTTCCAGAGGAAACCCGAAGAAGCCGAGGCGGTCTCGGATAGCAACATGTAGGAGCGGCCCGTGGCCGCGATCGCGCCCATGGGGCGCTCCGACATTCGCTAGCCAGTCGCACGTCAAATAGTGTTTAATGCCTAGCCAATCCTGAGAGGAGGCCGCGGTCTGGGCTGCGCGCCGGGGGACATAATAATGACAGAAACTGTAGCCGCGCCTGCGGAAGACTACAGCAGCGACGAAGACCTTTTCGGCCACCCTAAAGGACTGTACGTCTGCTTCACCACCGAACTCTGGGAGCGCTTTTCATTCTACGGAATGAAGTACCTGCTGCTCCTGTATCTCACCAAGTATCACCTGTTTACCGATGCGATGGGCCTTGACGTCCTGGGCTCGTACGCCGGCCTGGTTTATGCGCTGCCCGTCATTGGCGGCCTGATTGCCGATCGCTACCTCGGCATGCGCAAATCGGTGCTGTTCGGCGGCATATTGCTGTCGCTCGGCCACATCCTGATGGCGGTCGAGGGCCACCAGGCCATTAACTACCCGGCGGGCTACACGCTGACCGAGAGCCTGACCCTGGCCAGCGGCGAGGTGCTCGCCGCGGGAACCGTGCTCAGCGAAGCCATCACATTCCGCGACACGGCGGCGCTCAACGTCTTTTACATGGCGCTGGCGCTAATCGTAATGGGCGTCGGCTACCTCAAACCGAACATCTCGACCATCGTCGGCAAGCTCTACGCCGAGGACGACCCGCGCCGCGATTCCGGTTTCACGATCTTTTACATGGGCATCAACATCGGCTCGTTTGTCGCCACGCTGCTGTGCGGCTGGCTGGGAGAGACGTTCGGCTGGAAGTATGGTTTCGGCGCTGCCGGCATCGGCATGATCATCGGCCTGATCTCGTTCTCATACGGACAGAAGCACCTGCACGGCCACGCGGAGCCGGCCGAACCCGAGAAGCTGACCGAAAAGGTCCTCGGTCCGGTCAATCGCGAGTGGGCAATCTACCTGCTCAGCATTCCCGTACTCGGCATCTTCTGGCTCCTCGTACAGAACGAGCCGGTCGTGCTGCTGACACAGAACGTGTTCCTGATCGTCGCCATCGTCAGCATCATCCTCTATTCGATGATTCACACGCGCATGGACCAGGACAACCGGCTCGCCTACGTGTTCGCGGCAATCACGATTCTCGCCGGCATCTACACGGTGCTTGCCAACCTCGACCACATGCCGTCGTTCCTGCCGACCAGTGACGTGATTGCCGAGTTCAGCTTGTACGTTGCGCTCGCGCTCATCGTCGGTTTCGTGATCTACGGCTTCGTCACCCACAACTCCCACGAGTTCGGCCGTACGGTCGTGCTGATGTTCCTGATCCTCACGACGGTCGTGTTCTGGGCGCTGTTCGAGCAGTCTGCCGGCTCGATGACGCTGTTTGCCGATCGCGTCGTCGACCGTACCGCGGGTGGCATCACGTTCACGGCCGCCCAGTTCGGCTCTTTGAATGCCGGCTTCATCATGCTGCTGGCGCTCCCGTTTGCAGCGCTCTGGATCTGGCTGGCCAAGAGGAACCTCGAGCCGTCGACCCCGGTCAAGTTCGGCCTCGGCATCATGCAGGCGGGCCTCGGCTTCGGCGCACTGGTGATCGGCGCCCAGTTCCCGGACGAGGCCGGCAAAGTCGCCATGATCTGGTTGATCCTGGCTTACCTGCTGCACACGACGGGCGAACTCTGCCTGTCGCCGGTTGGCCTCTCCGCGGTCACCAAGCTGTCGATCGGGCGTGTCGTCGGCGTCAGCATGGGCACGTGGTTCCTCGCGACGGCGCTGTCCGAAACCGTCGCGACGCGCCTCGGCAAGATGGCCGCGATGGCCACGAGCGGCGGCGAAGTCGTCGACTCGGCTGGCGCGCTCGCCACTTATACGCAGCTCTTCGAGTTCCTGATGTATGTCGGGCTCGGCGTTGGATTATTCGTGCTTCTCGTTTCGCCGCTGCTGCGCCGCGGCATGCACGGCGTGCACTAAGCAACATCCAGGTTAGGAAATAATCATGAAAGACACGGCAAAACTGTTTGCGGGCGCGCTGCTCGCAGTCGTTCTCGGCGCTTGCTCGCAAGAAGCACCGGAAGAGACAGCGGCACCGGCCGCCGCCCCAGCCGAGACGGCCGAAGAATTCGTCGTCCGCGTTAACGAGGAGCTAACGGAGCTCAACCGCGAGGGCGGCGCGGCCGCGTGGGTGCGCGCAACTTACATCACCCCGGACACGGCGATCCTGAGTTCGCTGGCGCGTGAGCGGTACGCCAAGTGGCACAGCGAGACGGTCGAGCAGGCCATGGCCTACGATGACATGGAGCTGGCGCCGGAAACCCGCCGGGCGATCGATCTTCTCAAGCTCGGCACCTCCCTGCCCGCGCCGAAAGACGCCGCCAAGCGCCGCGAGCTGACCGAGATCGCGACCGAGATGACCGGTATGTACGGTGCCGGTAAGTACTGCCGCTCCGACAATGACTGCATTTCGGGCACCGAGCTCGAGCTAATGATGCAGCAGGTTCGCGATTACGACGAACTGCTGGAGCTCTGGACAGGCTGGCGCGAAATCTCGGTGCCGATGCGTGACAAGTTCGGGCGCTATGTCGAACTCGCGAACGAGGGCGCTGGAACGCTGGGATACAACAACCTCGGCGAAATGTGGCGCGCCGGTTTCGACATGAGCCCGGACGAGTTCCGCGCCGAAACGAACCGGCTCTGGGACCAGGTCAAACCCCTGTATGACGAGCTGCACTGCCACGTTCGGGCCACCCTCGGTGACGTCTACGGCACCGACAAGGTGCCGCAGGACGGGCCGATTCCCGCGCACATCCTCGGCAACATGTGGGCCCAGGAGTGGGCGCCGCTGTACGACCTCCTGGAGCCCTTCCCGGGCGTCTCGGACCTCGACGTCGACGGCACGCTCAAGACCAAGAACTACTCGCCGCAGGAGATGGTGCGCTCGGCGGAGAACTTCTATGTGTCGCTCGGCATGCCGCGACTGCCGGACACGTTCTGGGAGCGTTCGCAGTTCAGCAAACCGCAGGATCGTGAAGTTGTCTGCCACGCCAGCGCGTGGGGTCTCGACGGGGGCAACGACCTGCGCATCAAGATGTGCATCAACCAGACCTATGACGAGCTGCGGGTGATCTACCACGAGCTCGGCCACAACTACTACCAGGGCGCCTACAAGGACCAGCCGCCGGTGTTCCAGGACGGCGCGCACAGTGGCTTCCACGAGGCCATCGGCGACACGGTGGTGTTATCGATGACGCCCGGCTATCTTGCCGAGGTCGGCCTGATCAGCGATGCGGAGCAAAACGAACAGGCCGTAATCAATCGACAAATGCAGATGGCGCTCGACTCGATCGCCTTCTTGCCGTTCGGCAAACTCATTGACGAATGGCGCTGGGCCGTGTTCGCTGGCGAGGTCACGCCGGGGGATTACAACAAGAGCTGGTGGGAAATGCGCACGCGTTACCAGGGCATAGCACCCGCCGTAGAGCGTACCGAAGAACACTTCGATCCGGGGGCAAAGTATCACGTGCCCGGCAACGTGTCCTACACGCGCTACTTCCTCGCACGCATCCTGCAGTTCCAGTTCCATCGCTCACTGTGCGAGACCGCCGGCCACCAGGGCGACCTGCACTCGTGCTCGATCTTCGGCAACAAGGAGGCCGGGGCAAAATTTTATGCGATGCTCGAGGCCGGCCAGAGCGAACCCTGGCAGGATACGCTCGAGAAACTGACGGGCACGCGCGAAATGGACGCGTCGGCCATTATCGATTACTTCGCGCCGCTCATGGGCTACCTCAAGGAGCAGAACGAGGGCCGGACCTGCGGCTGGTAAGGGGGAAGACAAATGTCGGAAGAAAAACAAGAACAGGCGCCGCCACCGTCCAAAGGCAACGGCGGTTTTCTGGGCACCGTCGAGCGCGTAGGCAACGCATTGCCCGACCCGGCGGTGCTGTTCATCGCGCTGTTGTTCATCGTGTGGGTGCTGTCGTGGCTGCTGTCGTATCTCACGTTCAGCTTCATCGATCCGCGCTCCGAAGAGCCGATCATCATCGTCAACCAGCTAACCGGTACGGCGATAACGTCGTTTATGAGCGGCTTCGTCACGAACTTCGTGACGTTCGGCCCGATCGGTACGGTGCTGGTTGCAATGCTCGGTATCGGTGTTGCGGAACATTCCGGCTTCATCACTACCGGTATTCGCGCGCTGCTGAACGTGACGGCGGTACGGCTGCTCACGCCGATGGTCATCCTCGTCGGCATCGTCAGTCATTCCGCGGTGGATGCTGGCTACGTGCTGGTGATCCCGATTGGCGGGGTGATCTTCTATGCTGCAGGGCGGCACCCGCTGGCCGGCATCGCGGCCGCGTTCGCCGGCGTCTCGGGCGGGTTCTCGGCGAACTTCGTGCCGGCCGCGCTCGACCCGCTGCTGCAGGGTCTTACGCAGGGCGGGGCGCAGCTGCTCGACCCGACGATTGAAGTAAACACCCTCAACAACTACTTCTTCACGACGGCGTCGTCGTTGTTGATCATCAGCCTCGGCTGGTGGATTACCGACAGGATCGTCGAGCCGCGCCTCGCGAATACGCCGATCGACGGTGACGAGGAAGATCTGCCGGAGATGCACGAACTGCAGGACAACGAGCGCAAGGGTCTGCGCTGGGCGCTCATCGCCATGCTGCTCGGCCTCGTGGTTCTCATCCTCACGCTCATCCCCGAAGGCTCACCGTGGCGCGATGCGGACGGCAAGCTCGTGACCTTCCAGGCGCCGATCATGCAGTCGATCGTCGCGCTGATTTTCTTCCTGTTCCTGATTCCGGGCATCGTGTTCGGCTATGTCGCCGGCACGCTCAAGGGCATCAAGGACGTCATCGAAGGAATGACGCATGCGATGCACCAGATGGCGTATTACCTCGTCATCATGTTCTTCATCGCGCAGTTCGTGTATTCGTTCGGCGCATCGAACCTCGGGACGCTGCTTGCCCTGGCGGGCGCGGAGGCGCTCAAGGGCCTGCAGGACTATCCATCGATCCTGATCGTCGGCATTGTGCTGCTGACCGGCTTCGTCAACCTGTTCGTCGGTTCCGCGAGCGCCAAGTGGGGGCTGCTCGCGCCGATCTTCGTGCCGATGCTGATGTCGCTGGGTATCTCGCCCGACCTGACGCAGGCTGCGTATCGTGTCGGCGATTCGAGCACCAACATCATTACGCCGCTGATGCCGTACTTCCCGCTGGTCGTCGTCTACTGCCAGCGCTATGTGAAGGGAACGGGCATTGGCACCCTGGCGGCAATGATGTTGCCGTACTCGCTATGGTTCCTGACGACGTGGACGATCTTCCTGTTGATCTACTACGCGATCGGGTTGCCGCTCGGCTTTGCCGCCAGCTACACGTACCCGTAAAGATCAGTGCAGGAGCGGCCCATGGCCGCGACTAGTCGCCAACACAGGCGCCGGCGTAGGCCTTGGTCACGCCGGCGTTTTCTATCTGGCACTCGTTTTCATAGGTGACGCCGTCGATGCCGCACACGGGTGCATACTCGCGCGGGCAGTTCCTGCCCTGGCCTTCGCACACCCCCGCGTAGTCAATGCGCACGCCGCGGCGCTCTGCCTGGCAGGCGTTGCCGTAAGTCATGCCGTCGGCGCCACACACGGGAACAAAGATCGACGGGCAGGACCGCACGTTACAGATGCCTATCGTGTAGGTAAGCACGCCCTCCTTTTCAGCACTGCAGGCGTTGTCGTAGGTGACATCGTCCGCGCACACGGGCGCAAATACCTTCGGGCAGTTGTCGAGGTCACACAGGCCGATGCGCTGGATCGGCACGCGTTCCGCGTCGGCCTCGCAGCGATTGATGTAGGTGCGGCCGTTCATGCCGCAGACCGGCTCCTCGACGCTGGGGCAGCCGTTCGCCGTGCACTCGCCGAGCCCGGCGACCTGCACGCCCGAGAGCCGGGCGAAGCACTCGTTGACATAGGTCGTGCCGTTGATGCCGCACACCGGGTCGTACTCGTCGCTGCATCCCGATTCGACGGTCGGGCACATGCCGCGGGTCGCCACATCCACGCCGGCAACGCGGGCGACGCAATCATTACTGTACGTCTGACCGTCGATACCGCAGACCGGGTCCCATTGCATCGTACAGGCAACGTCCTTCGAGCCCGCCGCCTCGTCGGCATCCTGTGCCAGGCCGAGAAGCGGGAAAACGAACAGGTAAGTGATCGCGAAAGCGGTGACGGTTTTTTTCATCAGGAACTGCTTCGTGGTACCACGGATAGTTTAGAACACTTTGGTCAGATGCGGTTCCGTTCCGCACCGATCAATTCGCCAATTGTCACGAGCTGGAAACCTTGCTGCTCCAGCCGCGGCAGCTCTCGCTCCAGCACCTCGAGAGTCTCCGGGAACGGGTGGCCGATACCCACGGCATGGCCCTTCCTGTGCGCCTTGTCCTTGAGGCGCCCGAACTCTCGCGTCACGGCCTCGACCGAGCGCTCGTGATCGAGGAAGACGTCACGACGCGTCGCGATAACGCCTTCCTCCCGCGCCACCTGCAGGGCGATACTCTCGTGCGTCGTGTAGCTGTCGATGAAGAACAGGTCTTCGCGGTCGCGGATCTCCTCCATGAGCCAGGTCATGTGCCCGGGATGGCGGGTCAGCAGGCTGCCGCGGTGGCTGCTGACGCCGACGGCGAACGGGACGGTTTCGATGGCGCTGGCGAAGGTTGCCCGAAATGCGCCGCGCGTCATGTCGAGCGTGATCCCGCCGGGTTCCGCTGGCCCTGCCTGGTTCGCGGCCTCGAGGGGCAGGTGCAGCAGTACCTCCCTGCCGGAATCCCGGGCGAGCAGCGCCAGCTTGCGGCCGTATGGCGTTTGCGGCAGGACCGCGTACGCGACCGGCCCGGGCAGCGCAATGGCGCGTCGCCCGTCGGCATACCGGTAGCCGAGATCATCGATGATGATGGCGATGCGGGGTCGGTTGGCGGCGAAGGTGGTTGTGGCCAGCAGCGCGCTCGCCGCCGCTATCACGAACCTGCGGCGGTTCATTGCGCCTTGCTGTGCATCACCCGCTGCCGCTGCAGCCGTTCAACCGCTTCGACAAGCTGCGAGTCCTTGCGGGCATCGACGACAGCGGAGAGGTTCATCTCGGGGAAGCCGGGCGTATTCTCGACGAACACGTCGGGCGTGATGCCCGTGTCATGGATCGAATCGCCCGACGGCGTGTAGTAGCGCGACGTGGTCAGCTTGATGGCGCGGCCCTGCGACAGTGGCATCACCGTCTGCACCAGGCCCTTGCCGAATGTCGCCGTGCCGACGATCGTTGCACGCCCGTGGTCCTGCAGCGCGCCGGCTACGATCTCCGAGGCAGATGCGGAACCTTCATTAACGAGCACGATGAGATCGGCCCCGTCGAGAACATCGCCGCGATGGGCGGAACGCCGGAAGCGCGAATCGTGTGTGCGGCCCTCGGCCGAGACGATGACGCCGGAATCGAGGAACAGGTCGCTGACGTCCACCGCCGCGTCGAGCACCCCGCCGGGGTTGTTGCGCAGGTCCAGCACCAGGCCGGACAACATGCCGTCGTTCTGGTCCTGCAGGTCGTCGATAGCGCGGCTGAGCTCCCGCGCCGTCGTCTCGCTGAACTGGCTCAGGCGCGCATAACCGTAAGAGGGCGCCAGCAGTTCGTGGCTGACGCTGGCGACGCGGATCACCTCGCGGCGCATCTCGTGGACGACCGCCTCACCGTCACGGTCGACGGTGACCGTTACCTTGGAGCCCGCGCGGCCGCGCATGCGACTCATCGTGTCGTGAACATTGACCACGTCGATGCCGTGGCCGTCGACCGCAACGATCCTGTCGCCGCTGCGAATTCCCGAGCGTGCGGCAGGGGAGCCGGCCATTGGCGAGATGACCGTGATGACGCCGTCCTGCTCGCTGACCTCTACCCCGATACCGGTGTAGCTGCCCGTGGTGCTGATACGAATATCGCGATACTCGCTCGCGTCGAGGAATTCGGAATGGGCGTCCAGGTCGGCGACCATGCCGCGGATCGCGGCGTCCAGTAACTCGCTGTCGTCGAGTGGTTCAACATATTCCCGCTTGACGCGCTGCATCACCTCGGCGAACAGCCGGGCCTGTTCCATGGCGCGCTCGTCGTGATCCACGGGCGGCTCGTAATCGAGCAGGCCGCCGCTCATCGACAGGCTGAAGCCCATCACCGTGCCGACCACCACAACCAGAATCGCTCTGGTTTTCAACAACATACAAGTCTCCTGCTTTCCTGCCACCGTTTCCCGGCTGGACAGGATTTGTGACCTTAGCACAGGGCTGGAGTCGGTCCCAGACGCCGGCGTCACGTTTTACTCCCCGGGGCGTCGCGTCACCCAATCACGCGGGTCCAGGTGCTGCGTGCCGCGCCGTAACTCGAAGTAGAGACTGGCCTGGCTCTGCCCGCCGCTGTCGCCGACGGTCGCAATCACGTCACCGGGCGCGACCCAGTCACCCGCGTTCTTGAGGATCGTTTCGTTGTAGCCATAGAGGGTCATATAACTCTCGCCGTGGTCGACGATGACGAGCAGCCCGAGCCCCGCCAGCCAGTCGGCGAACACCACCCGGCCGTGGTACACGGACCGCACCTCGCGGCCACGCGGCGCCGCCAGCACCACGCCGTTCCACTTGAGCTGGCTGCTGGCGCGCGGCTGGCCGAAATCGTGCAGCAGGGTGCCCGCGACGGGCCAGGTCAGCCGGCCCTTGTGTTCCCGAAACGGATCTTCGGAATTGATCGGGTAATCCGACAGGATCGTGGTCAGCTCCGCGATCAGGCGCGACAGGTCTTTCTCCTGCGCCGCCAGCCGCTCGACTTCGCGGCCCTCGTCCGCCAGCCGTTGCCGCAGCCCCGACAATAGCTGCTGACGCCGTTCTTGCGCCTCGTTCAGGCGGGTCAATTCCTCGTAGCGCTCGCGCGCCAGCTCGGCGATGCGGGCTTCTTCGGCCGCCACCTCGCTGCGCAGCGCGGCCAGCTCGCGAATTGCGGCGGTAACCGACTCGATATTGGCGCTGCGATAGTCATTGAGATAACCGTAATAGGCCATGAGCCGTCCGAGGGTCGCCGGGTCGCGCTGGTTCAGCAACAGCTTGATGCGCTCCTGGCTGCCGCTCATGTAGGCGGCCCGCACCTGCTCGGCGAGCTCCGCCGCCTCGTCGTCAAGCTCGGCCTCGCGGCGGGCCAGCTGCGCGTCGAGCTCTTCCTTGCGCTTCGTCGCGTAATCCCGCTCGCGCTCGAGATCCTTGAGCCGCGCCCTTTTCGCGGCAATCTCGACCTCCGCTTCCTGCAGTTCGCCGGTAAGCCGGTCCCGGGCAGCGGCGCTCTTGTCCATGCTCTGCTTGAGCGCGGAGATGCGGTTGCGGACCTCCTCGAGCTCCTGCTCCTTGATCTTCGCGAGCTCACCGCCGGTTTCCTGGGCCTGGACCGGCATCACCAGGACGCCAATAAAGACGAGGGCCTGAAGCGCTTTCATGACGGGCAGTTTGGTATAATGCGCGCTTTGCCACAAGCCGGGCGCCACGTCTCCCGCCCGACGAACAATCGACAATAACGATGGAACAGGTTTTCGAATTTGCCGGCAATCATCCGTTGCTGGTGACGGCCCTCATGATCAGCTTTTTCGTGCTGATCTTCTCCGAGATGCGCCGCAAGGCCACCGGCATGGTTGCGGTAACGCCCGGTGACGCCGTGGCGCTGATCAACAATGATGCGATCGTCGTCGACCTGCGCAGCGCGGAGTCGTACTTGCGCGGTCATATCGTCAATTCAAAGAACATTCCGTTCGACGAGCTTTCTGCAAAGAAGGACTCGCTGAACACCTCCACCCCGGTGATCGCCGTTTGCGATGCCGGCATCAGCTCTAACAAGGCGGTCGCGATGTTGCGGCAGTCCGGCTTCGAAAGCGCTTATTCACTCAAGGGCGGCATGAACGCCTGGAGCCAGGCCGGCCTGCCGGTCGTCAGCGGCAAGAAGACCAAGAGCAAAGGCAAGAAATCATAACCAGGAAACAGTAATGGCAGAAGAAACCACCAACGAGCCGGCAAAGCAGATCGGCATCTCCAAGATTTACGTCAAAGATTTTTCCTTCGAGTCGCCGAAGGCGCCCGAAGTTTTTCGTTCCGGCGAATGGACGCCGAAAACGGATCTGAACCTGCGCAGCAGTCATTCGCCCCTCGAGGGCGACGACAAGCTTCACGAAGTCGTCCTGACGATTACGGTTGAAGCCAAGCAGGAAGAGACGACGATGTTCCTCGCCGAAGTCCAGCAGGCCGGGCTGTTCCAGATCGACGGCTACGACGAGGAAGAGTTCAAGGCCATCATCGGCAGCTTCTGTCCGAACATCCTGTTCCCGTATGCGCGCGAGGCGATCGCCAGCACGGTACAGCGCGGCGGTTTCCCGGAGTTCGTGTTGCAGCCGATTAACTTCGACGCGCTCTACCTGCAGTCCCGGCAGGCGCAAGCGGCGCAGCAGGCAGAGGCCGCGGAGAAACACTGATAGGCGGCGCGCCCGACAAACAGATTGCGGTAATCGGCGCCGGGTCCTGGGGCACGGCGCTGGCGCTGCAGCTTGCGCGTCGCGGCATCGATGTCCGCCTCGGCGGCATCCTCGAGCTCGACCTGCTCGAGGAGATGGCCGAGACGGGCGAGAACCAGCGCTACCTGCCGGGCATTGCCTTTCCAACCAACCTGCAAGCGAATCCCGACCTCGTGTCGTGCCTCGACGGGGTCCGCGACGTTCTTGTGGTCGTGCCGAGCCACGGCCTGCGCGACACCCTGACGCGCATCAAGCCAATGGTGCGCGAAGACTCGCGCATCTGCTGGGCGACGAAGGGCTTCGAGCTGCACTCCGGCAAGCTGCCGCACACGGTAGCCGAGGAGGTGCTCGGCAAGGGGCACCCTATGGCGGTGCTCAGCGGGCCCACGTTCGCCAAAGAAGTTGCCGAAGGCCTGCCGACCGCCATGACGATTGCGGCCAACGACACCGAGTTTGCCGATGATCTTGCGCAGGCGTTTTCGAGCAACAACTTCCGTGCCTATACGTCGGACGACATGGTCGGCGTCGAGGTCGGCGGCGCCGTCAAGAACGTGCTGGCGATCGCCGCGGGCATGTCCGACGGGCTGGGGTTCGGCGCCAACACGCGTATCGCGCTGATCACGCGCGGGCTCGTCGAACTCAGCCGGCTGGGCGCCGCGCTGGGCGCCAGGAAGGAGACTTTCATGGGCCTGGCCTGCATGGGCGACCTGGTGCTCACTTGCACCGACAACCTGTCGCGTAACCGCCGCATGGGCCTGGCGCTCGCGAGCGGCAAGACGGTCGAGGAAGCGCAGGAAGAGATCCAGCAGGTGGTCGAGGGCGTGCTCGCCGCTGAAGCCGTCAAGGAAGTCGCCGACGAGCTCGGCATCGAGATGCCCATCTGCAACCAGGTTTACCAGATTCTCTACGAGGGCAAGTCGCCGCGCGAGGCTGTGCAGGCGCTGATGACCCGCGAACTCAAACCCGAAAACCTCTAATAACAACCTAAGGGGCTCTAATGAAGATCGTTTCGACATTCACCGCCGTATTCCTGTGTCTTGCAGCCGCGGCACTCTCGCCCGTCGCCACCGCCGATGAACACGCGCAGAAAGCCGTGCTCGTGACCGGCGCCAGTTCCGGCATTGGTTTGAAGATCACCGAGCGCCTCGCGGCCGATGGCCACTTCGTGTACGCGGGCGCACGCAAACCCGAAGACATCAAGAGGCTCAGCGCCATGGATAACGTCATGGGCATTCGCCTCGACGTGACGATCCAGGAGGAGATCGATGCGGCCGTTGAGCTCGTGCGCAGCGAGGGTCGCGGACTGTGGGGCATCATCAACAACGCTGGCGTATACGCGGGCGGTCCGATGCTGGAGATGAGCGAGGAAGACCTCTCGTTTCAACTCGACGTGAACATCTTCGGCCCCTATCGCGTCAACATGGCCTTCGCCGACATGATCCTCGAGTCCGGCGGGCGCTTTAACGTCATCAGCTCGATCTCCGGCACCCTGTCCGGCCCCGGCTCCGGCGCCTACAGCATGAGCAAGCACGCCATGGAGGCCTACACGGATTCCCTTGCGGCCGAGATGATGATGGTCGGCAGCCCCGTCAGGGTCAGTTCAATCGCGCCGGGCAACTATAAATCGAAGATCGCCGAGTCAGCGTGCAAGCGTGTGCTCGAGTCCGGCCAGCTTGACCAGGAATCTCGCTGGCCCGCCTATACCGAGCGCATGATCCAGCGCTGCAAGGACGCCAGCCGCAGCGAATACCCGGAACCGGACGACGTCGCGGACGCAGCGCTGCACGCCATGTTCGCCGACAACCCGAAAGAGCATTACCTGGTCGTGCCGGTACGCTCGGAAGCAGAGTGGACGATCTACAAGGCCATCGAAGAGGTCGTAGAACTCAACCGGGACCACAAGTACAGCTTTACCCGCGACGAGCTCGTGGCAATGCTCGACGACGAGCTCGAAACCGGCAACGGCTTCGAGCGCGCTATACAGCGGCCGCGCCAGTAGGCCCGGCGGCTCAGGCGCCCCCGTCGAACCCCTGCTGCCGCCAGGCCTCATAGACGATAACCGCAGCCGTGTTCGACAGGTTCAGGCTGCGGTTGTCCGGCCGCATCGGCAAGCGCAGGCGCTGCTCGGCGGGCAGGGCATCGAGCACCGACTGCGGCAGGCCGCGCGTCTCGGGCCCGAGCAGAAAAACGTCGCCCTCCGCGTAGCGCGGCCTGTCGTAGCGGGTCGTGCCGCGCGTGCTCAGCGCGAACACGCGGGGCTGGCCGAGCGCCTCGAGGCAGGCTTCCAGCGTTGGATAGGTTTCGACCGTTGCAAACTCGCGGTAATCGAGGCCGGCGCGGCGCAGCTTGCGCTCCTCGAGGTCGAAGCCGAGGGGCTCGACCAGGTGCAGGGCGACCCCGGTATTGGCGCACAGCCGAATCACGTTGCCGGTGTTCGGCGGAATCTCGGGTTGGTAGAGAATCAGGTGGAACATTGACGTAGAATGCCGCATCGGATGAGCGCGTCAAACCCCAACCCCCTCCACGTCGACTTCTGCGGCCTGTCGTTCGATTCGCCGATCGTCTTGCTGTCCGGCTGCGTGGGCTTCGGCGAGGAGTACACGCGCGTCGAGGGCTTTTCCAACCGTGACGTCGGCGCCGTGGTGCTCAAGGGCACGACCGGTGACGCGCGCCTCGGCAACAAGCCGCATCGCATCTGCGAGACACCGATGGGCATGCTCAACGCCATCGGCCTGCAGAATCCCGGCGTCGGCATGGTCGTCGACGACATCCTCCCCGGTCTCGACTTCGAGGAAACGCGTTTCATCGCCAACGTCAGCGGTTCAACGATCGAAGAGTATGTCGACGTTACACAGCGCTTCGACGACTCGCCCATCGACGCCATCGAGATCAACATCTCCTGCCCGAACGTCAAGGAAGGCGGCGTGCAGTTCGGCAACGTGCCCGAGATGTCGGCGCGGGTCGTGGCGGCCTGCCGGGCGGCGACGAAGAAACCGATCATCACCAAGATGTCACCGAACCAGACCGACATCCAGGAGAACGCGCGGCTGTGCATCGAGGCCGGCACCGACGGCTTTGCGGTCATCAACACGGTCATGGGAATGGCCATTGACGTCGAAAAAAGAAAGCCCGTCATCGGCAACGTGCGCGGCGGCCTGTCCGGCCCGGCGATCAAGCCCATCGCGCTACTGAAGACGCAGCAAGTTTACGAGGTGGCCAGGCCACACAACGTGCCCATCATCGGCCAGGGCGGCATTACCACGCCCAAAGATGCGATCGAATTCCTGGTTGCCGGGGCGTCCGCCGTCGGCATCGGCACGGCGCTGTTTTACGACCCGCTGATCTGCCCGAAGATCAACGCCGGCATCGGCGACTATCTCCAGCGCCACGAGATGGCGTCGATCGAGGAACTTGTCGGTTCGTTACAGCTCTGATTGCCCTATGTGGAAGAATACGGGCAAGACACGCCCCGACAATGCCGTGGAACCCGGGCCGGGACAGGAGTCCGTCTGGGATTACCCGCGGCCGCCGGCCCTCGTGCTCGACCCGCGCCCCGTAGAGGTCAATGTCGGCGACACGATGATCGCAAGCACGGCTTCAGCGTACCGAATCCTGGAAACGGCCAGCCCACCGACGTTCTATCTCCCTGTCGACGATGTGGACATGAACCAGCTGGTTGCGGCAACCGGCGCGTCTGTCTGCGAATGGAAAGGTCAGGCCGTCTACTGGGCGCTGGTGCGCGCGCCGGAGCAGCCGGTGGCCTGGAGTTACCCGCGCCCCCGACCGCGCTTCGACAAGATCCGGGACTACATCGCGTTTTATCCCGGCCGCGTCGAGTGCTATGTCGACGGCGAGCGGGTGCAGGCGCAGGCCGGCGGATTCTATGGCGGCTGGATAACCTCCGAGGTCGTAGGGCCCTTCGAGGGCGAGCCCGGCACCGGCCACTGGTAATCGCGACAGTTCGCGGCCGGCCGCACCTATAATGTAGCTCCTGTCGTCGGCCGGGAGCCGTTATGTACCCCAGACTCATTTGCGCAACGCTGGCGTTTGTACTGGCGTCAGTCAGCTACGCCGAAGAGACGGATTACTGGTCGATTGAACTCCCCGTGCCGGAGTCCGCGAGCAATGTCGTTCGGGATGTTGACCGGCAGTACCTCATCAAGAGCGTGACATTCGATTGGGCAGGCGAGGATGCCGCCAGCCTGCGCGAATTTTACGAGCAGTTCTTCGAATCTGTCGGCTGGGAAAGCCCGTTCAAGGGCGGCTCGCAATTGTCGACACTCAGCAGAACGGGGTGGGCCGGCTACGCCATGAATTTCGACGAGTTCAACAAGCCGTTCGCCGCGTACGGCACGTCGTGGAAGGCCTCCGGCTACCCCGCGAACGCTGGACTCACGTTGCAACTGACGTCGCTCGACGGTGACGTACTCCAGGGAACGGCGACACTGCAAATCAGCCCGGAGGTCGACATGGCGGTTTTGTTCCGCCTTAACGACTTGCTGGGCAACGACCCGAAGAACCTGTTCCGGCTTTACGAGGCCGTTCAGGGCAACCCGTTCGAACTGCACACCATCGCGCTGCCCGCCAACTACGAAGATGAAACCGACCCGCTGCTGGCTGAGTACTACAACATCGTTGACGAGGTGAACGCGATGTTCCGCGAGTGGGAACGCGAGCACATGGCTCCCTAATCCAGGTGCAGCGATTTCATCTTGCGCGTGAGCGTGTTGCGGCCCCAGCCGAGCAGCTTGGCCGCCTCCTGGCGGTGACCGCCAGTCTGGCTCATCGCGATCTGGATCAGGGTCTTTTCGAACTCGGGCAGCGCCGTTTCCAGTAGCGGGCCGCTCTTCGCGCTGAGCTGCCGTTCCGCCCAGCTCGCGAGGCTGCGGGTCCAGTCCTGGGCGGCGCGCTGTGACGTCTCGCTGCCGCCGAGGTCTGTCGGGATGTCCTCGGTCGTGATTACGGTGCCTGGCGCGGTTACCGTCAGCCGCCGGGTCGCGTTGACGAGCTGGCGCACATTGCCCGGCCAGTCATAGCTCTGCAGCATGTCGAGCGCATCGGCGTCGATGGACTTGGCCGGTGTTTCGAGCTCCTTCGCCGCATCGTTAAGGTAGTGGTTCAACAGCAGCGGAATGTCGGCGCGGCGCTGCCGCAGCGGCGGCGAGTTGATACGAATCACGTTCAATCGATGATAGAGGTCCTCGCGGAAACGCGACTCCTTGACCGCGCGCGCCAGGTCCTGGTTGGTGGCGGCTATTACACGCACGTCAACCTTGATCGACTGCTGGCCACCGACGCGATAGAACTCGCTTTCCGCGAGCACGCGCAGCAGGCGCGTCTGCAGCGCCGGCGACATGTCGCCGATCTCGTCGAGAAACAGCGTGCCGCCATCCGCCTGTTCGAAACGACCGATGCGCCTTGAGTCGGCGCCCGTGAAGGAGCCCTTTTCGTGGCCGAACAGCTCCGACTCGAGCAGGTCGGCCGCGATTGCGGAGGTGTTCAGCGCCACAAACGGTTTGTTGGCACGCGGGCTGTGCTCGTGCAGGGCGCGGGCGATCAGCTCCTTGCCGGTGCCGGACTCGCCCGTAATGAGCACTGTCATGCTCGAGCCCGACAGGCGGCCGATCGAGCGGAACACCTCCTGCATCGCCGGCGCCTGGCCGATGATCGACGACAGGCCCTTGCCGGCGCCGGCGTCGTCCGCCTTGCTGGCACCATTTTGCCTCGCCGCCTTGCGCACGAGCTCCATGGCTTCGTCGATGTCGAACGGTTTAGGCAAGTACTCGAACGCGCCGCCCTTGTAGGCGGCGACGGCATTCTCGAGGTCGGAGTGCGCCGTGATGACGATGACAGGCAGGTCCGGGCTGGTCGCATGGAGGCGGTCAAGCAGGGTGATTCCGCTCATGCCCGGCATGCGGACGTCGGTGATCAACACGTCCGGTTCACCGTGGGCGATAGCCTCGAGCAGATGTTCGGCGCGCTCGAACGTGCGCGCTGTCATGCCGGCCTGGCGCAGCGCTTTCTCGAGCACCCAGCGCACGGACTGGTCGTCATCCACCACCCAGACGTTCAGGCTCGCGTCGGTCATGTCGTGACTTCCTGCTCGAGCGGGATGCGCATGAAGAACGTGGTACGCCCGGGCCGGCTCTCGAACTCGATGAGCCCACCGTGGCGGCTGATCAGCTCCTGTGCCGCGGGCAGCCCGAGGCCTGTGCCGTCGGGGCGGCCCGTGACGAGCGGGTAGAACACAGAGTCCTGCATGTCGAACGGGATTCCCGGGCCGTCGTCCTCGACCTCTATGGACGCGATCACGCTGTGCCGCGTGTCGCCGATCGTGAAGTTGGTAACCGCGCGGGTGCGCAGCCTGATCTTGCCGAGACCTTCGAGCGCGGCCACCGCGTTGCGCACGAGGTTTAGCAATGCCTGCACCACCTGGTCGCGATCGAGATTGATGAGCGGCAGGCCCGGATCGTAATTGCGCTCGAACTTGACGTGATCGGAGCCCTCGGCCTCGATCAATCGCACGACGTACTCAATGAGTTCGTGCACATTGACGGGCTTCTTGTTGGGGGGGCCGCCCGGCCCGAGCAGCTGGTCAACAAGACCCGCCAGGCGGTCCGTTTCGCTAATAACGACGTCGGTGTACTCGGAAAGCTCCTCGTCGTCGAGCTGCCTGGCAAGCAGCTGGGCCGCTCCGCGGATACCGCCGAGGGGATTCTTGATCTCATGGGCGAGCTGACGAATCATCTGCCGCCCGGCACCGTGCTGGATCAGCAAAGCGTTCTCGCGGCTGATCTTGTTGCGGCGCGTGACGTCGGTAATCTCGATAATCAGCGCCGCGTCGTCCATCTCGATCGGCGCCACGCGGCAATCGACAATGCGTTCATCCGCGTGCACTTCCGTCGGACTGAGGCGCATCTCGTTGGCGTAGTTGTCGCCCGTCTGCAGCACGCGGCCGAGGATGTCGCGCATTTCGGGCTCGTCATCGACCAGCCGCAGCAGCGACTTGCCGCGCGCGCGCTGCACGCTGATGCCAAGAATGTTTTCCGCGGCCGGATTGAGGTCGACGATCAACAGGTTCTCGTCGATCAGAATGACACCGGCGCTCAGGCTGTCGAGAATGCGCTTGGGATCGAGGGTCTGCGGTCCGTCCGGGTCGTCGGTGCGGCCCGAGTGCGGCGGGTTGCCTAGCGGGGTCCCCGCACCCTGTTCTGCTGCACGTAGAAGCGGCTCGGCTGGCTGCGAATCATCAGCGCCCCCGTTTCGTCGAGAACTTCCGCCTGGATATTGTGGACGCCGCGCCAGACCTCGTTGATCGTGAAACTCGTGCTGTTCACCATCCGCGGCTCCCCGTCGAAGTACACCCTCACCTGGTGCCCGCTCTGCAGGCCCGGCGTCAGCGCCAGGGAAACGCTGAGGGTGCCCTCTATGTTCCATAGCGTTTCTTCCGCGCCGGGGGATGCAATCTCGAGGCTTTCGTAGCGGAACTCTTCCTCCACCACGGGCTCGCTATCAACCCCGGGCTGCGGGGGCGGCGTGAAAACGCGCGCACCCGTGGTGCGGCTCGACTCGGAGACGTCGATGCGCTCAGCGCCCTCGACCGGCGTGTCGGAGAAATGGACCACGCCGTCGTCGTCCACCCAGCGCCAGACGTCCGCTGCAGCAGCGGCCGCCACGATAAGCCCCAGCAGGGCCAGAATTGCGCGGGTTTCCATCGACTTAGCATATCAATTTTGGCGCCGGTTTGGGCTGATCGCCGGGCGGCAAAATGCCGCCCGGTTCACAGTTTTGGCAATTACAGGCTGTAGTACATGTCGAATTCGACCGGGTGGGTCGTCATCCGCATCCTCGTAACGTTCTCCATCTTGAGTTCGATGTAGGCATCGATCAGGTCGTCGGAGAATACGTCGCCCGCTTTCAGGAAACCGCGGTCTTCATCGAGGGCGCCAAGGGCCTCCTCGAGCGAGAATGCAACCAGGTCCAGCTTCTTCTCTTCCTCGGGCGGCAGGTCATACAGGTCCTTGTCCGCGGCGTCGCCCGGATGGATCTTGTTCGCGATACCGTCGAGGCCGGCCATCATCATCGCGGCGAAGCACAGGTACGGGTTCGCCATCGAGTCACCGAAGCGAACCTCGATGCGGCGCCCCTTCGGGTTCGAGATGTACGGAATGCGAATGGAGGCCGAGCGGTTGCGTGCCGAGTACGCGAGGATCGTCGGCGCTTCAAAACCCGGGACGAGACGCTTGTAACTATTCGTCGACGGGTTGGCGAAAGCATTGAGCGCCTTGGCGTGCTTGATGATGCCGCCGATGTAGAAGAGCGCCGTCTCGGACAAACCGCCATAACCGTCGCCCGCAAACAGGTTCTCGCCGTCCTTGAACAGGGACTGGTGCACGTGCATGCCATTGCCGTTGTCGTTGACGAGCGGCTTGGGCATGAACGTCGCGGTCTTGCCGTAGGCATGCGCAACGTTGTGCACGACGTACTTGAGGATCTGCACCTCATCCGCCTTGCGCACCAGGGTGTTGAACTTGGCGCCAATCTCGCACTGGCCGGCCGTCGCGACCTCGTGGTGATGCACTTCGGTCGTAACGCCCATGTCCTCCAACGCAAGGCACATGGCCGAACGAATGTCGTGCAGAGAGTCGACTGGCGGTACCGGGAAGTACCCGCCCTTGACGGTCGGGCGGTGGCCCGTGTTGCCGTCCTCGAGGCTGCGGTCCGTGTTCCAGGCGCCTTCGTCAGAGTCGATCTTGTAGAACGCACCCTGCATCGAGTCGTCCCAGGAGACGTTGTCAAAAACGAAGAACTCGTTTTCCGGTCCGAAGTAGGCGGCGTCAGCGATACCCGTCGATTTCAGGTAGGCTTCGGCGCGGTCCGCCAGCGAGCGCGGGCAGCGATCGTAGCCCTGCATGGTCGCAGGCTCGATGACGTTGCAACGCAGGTTGATGGTCGTTTCGTCCGAGAACACGTCGACAACGGCCGACGCCGGGTCGGGCAGCAGGATCATGTCGGATTCATTGATGCCCTTCCAGCCGGAGATCGACGAACCGTCGAACATCTTGCCGTCCTCAAACAGGTCATCATCGACCGTGTGTGAGGGCACCGTTACGTGTTGTTCTTTGCCTTTCGTGTCCGTGAAACGAAAGTCGACAAACTTGGCCTCGGCATCTTTGATCAGGCCGAGAACGTCCTTGGGCTTCATGAATCATTCCTCCAGTTAAAAATATAAAAACGCCCGGCTCATCCGGGCCAGGTTGTCGTTAGTTCTGCACAGACCGTGCCAAAATGGTGCGCGCGATAACTCGTTGATTTTAATAGGTTGCCGAGCAGAGCAGAGCGACATTATGCACCAAAACCATGCGGGTCGTCGATGCTGCGCACCACGGTGGTGCGCCCCGCCCCGGCGGAGGCGTTGCTTTCCGGAAGTCACCCGCAGCGAAGCGAGGCATGGAGGAGAGTGACGCCGCAGCCGGGGCGGCTCACATCTTCCAAGGTGCCATAAGTCCTATATACTGCGCGGGTTTAGAGCCGAATATCCTCCAATGAACAAGCAGAAATCGTCTGGGGTGCTCAGCTTCCAGGACCTGATCCTCAAGCTGCAGCAATACTGGGCGGAACGCGGCTGCGTTGTGATGCAGCCGTATGACAAGGAAATGGGAGCGGGGACGTTTCATCCGGCGACGTTCCTGCGCGCGATCGGCCCCGAGCCCTGGTCGGCCGCTTACGTGCAGCCGTCGCGACGGCCGACCGACGGCCGCTATGGCGACAACCCGTTTCGCCTGCAGCACTATTACCAGTACCAGGTTGCCATCAAGCCGTCGCCGGACGACATCCAGGACCTGTATCTCGACTCGCTGCGCGCGATAGGCATCGACCCGACCGTGCACGACATCCGCTTTGTCGAGGACAACTGGGAATCGCCGACGCTGGGCGCCTGGGGTCTCGGCTGGGAGGTGTGGCTCAACGGCATGGAGATCACGCAGTTCACCTACTTCCAGCAGGTCGGCGGGCTCGAGTGCCGGCCCGTTACCGGCGAGATCACTTACGGCATCGAGCGCCTGGCCATGTACTTGCAAGGGGTCGAGAGCATCTTCGATCTCGTCTGGACCGACGGCCCGCTCGGCCGCATTACCTACGGCGACGTCTATCACCAGAACGAAGTCGAGCAGTCCAGGTACAACTTCGAGATTGCGGACGTCGACGAACTGTTCCATGACTTCGACCACGCCGAGCATGAGGCGGCCCGCCTGATCGAACTCGGGCTCGCGCTGCCCGCCTACGAACAGATGCTTCTCGCATCCCATACCTTCAACCTGCTCGACGCCCGCCAGGCCATTTCGGTGAGCGAGCGGCAACGCTTCATCCTGCGCGTGCGCACGATGGCGCGCTCCGTGGCCGAGGCATATTACTCGAGCCGTGAAGCGCTGGGCTTCCCGATGGTCGACTCGGTGGGAGGTGGCGATGACTAAAGCCGCCGACTTTCTCGTCGAGATCGGCACCGAGGAACTGCCGCCCAAGGCGCTGCGCTCATTGATGGAGGCGTTCGCGAGCGACCTCGAGGCAGCGGTTGACGAGGCGCGGCTCGGTCACGGCAACGTGCATGGCTACGCCAGCCCGCGGCGCCTGGCCGTTCTCATCGAAGACCTCGAGCTGGCGCAGGAAGACCGCAAGAGCACGCAGAAGGGCCCGCCGGTCAAGGTCGCCTTCGACGACGACGGCAACCCGACCCCGGCCGCGATGGCCTTCGCCAAAAAGTGCGGTGTCGAGGTCGACGCGCTCGGCCGCGAGAAGACCGACAAGGGCGAGTGGCTCGTCAGCGAGGTGGTCGAGAAGGGCCGCAAGGCGGCGGAACTCGTCCCCGAGCTGATCGACAGCGCGCTGGCCGGCCTGCCTATTCCGCGTCGCATGCGCTGGGGCGCGGGTGATGCCGAGTTCGTGCGGCCTGTGCACTGGGTGGTGCTTCTGCACGGCAAAGAGACGATCGCGGCGTCGATCATGGGCGTAACCGCAAGCAACGAGTCTGTCGGCCACCGCTTTCACACGAGCGGCCCTGTCGCGATTGCTTCGCCAGGCGACTATCTGGAAACGCTCGAAAAGAAAGGGCACGTCATCGCGGATTTCGAGCGGCGGCTCGCCATGGTGCGAGACGGCGTTACGAAAGCGGCAGATTCGGCAGGGGGTACGGCCGTTGGCGACGACGACCTGTATGACGAAGTCACGGCGCTCGTCGAGTGGCCCGTGCCCATCGTCGGCTCCTTCGACGAGCAGTATCTCGAGCTGCCGCGGGAGGCTGTCGTTTCGACGCTCACCAGCCACCAGCGGTATTTCCCGGTTGCCGACAAGGACGGCAAGCTGCTGGCGAAATTCGTGACGGTCGCCAACCTCGACAGCAAGGATCCGAACCAGGTGCGCGACGGCAACGAGCGCGTCATTCGCCCGCGGCTGGCCGACGCCGCGTTCTTCTGGGACTCCGATCGCCGCATCCCGCTGTCGGCACGCGCCGGATCATTGCGAGAAGTAGTTTACCAACGCGGCCTTGGCAGCCTGCATGACAAGGCCGTGCGCGTTGCCGATCTTGGCGCCACCATCGCAGACCTCCTCGAGCACAACCCCGCCCCGATCCGCCAGGCAGCAATGCTGGCCAAGTGCGATCTTGTCACCGGCATGGTCGGCGAGTTTCCCGAGCTGCAGGGCATCATGGGGCGTTACTACGCACTGTCGGACAAAGAGCCGGCCGAGGTCGCCGACCCGATTGCCGAACACTACCTGCCGCGCTTTGCCGGCGACGAATTGCCGGCGTCGATCAACGGCCAGGTGCTGGCGGTTGCGGATCGCCTCGACACGCTTGCCGGCGTGTTCGCGATCGGCAAAAAGCCGTCCGGCAACCGCGACCCGTTCGGTCTGCGTCGCGCCGCGCTCGGTATTATTCGCGTGCTCATCGAGTGCGGGCTCGATCTGGACCTCAAAGCGCTCATTGCGTCGGCGGTGGACATGCAGCCCGGGGTCAGAGCCGACGGCTCTGACCCCAACACAAGCATTACGGCAGACGTATACGGCTTCATCACAGACAGGCTGCGTCGTTACTTCCTCGACCGTGACGAGAGCCTTGCTACAGAGACCTTTGACGCGGTTCTTGCGCGCAGCCCGTTGTCACTCGTTGACTTCGAGCGACGGCTCGCGGCCGTGCAAGCTTTTGTTGGTCTGGAGCCCGCCGCCAGCCTCGCCGCGGCGAACAAGCGCATTGCTAACATCCTGCGCCAGGCCGAGGTCGAGGATGCGGGCGAGGTCAAGAAGAAGCTGCTGGCCGAGCCCGCGGAAATCGCGCTTGAGGCGGCGCTCGAGCAAGCGATTGCCGACGTCGCGCCTATGCTCTACGCGAAGGACTACACCGACGCATTGACCGCGCTCGCCGAACTGCGCGAGCCGGTCGATACGTTCTTCGACGACGTCATGGTCAATGTCGACGACAAGGCGACGCGCAATAATCGGTTGGCGCTGCTGAGCCAGCTGCGCGCCCTGTTCCTCGACGTTGCGGACATTTCGCGGCTTTCCATCTAGATGCTCTGGTTCCGCGGCCTGCTGTTCACGATTGTCATGTACGGGGCAGCGCTGGTGCTGTCGGCGACCGAGCTGCTGATTTTCTGGGCGCCACATCGCTGGAAATGGGCAGTTGCGGTCGCATGGGCAAGGGTTTGCTTATGGGCGGGACGCGTGATCTGCGGCCTGGACGTCACTACCGAGGGCAGCGAGAACATCCCGGACGAGCCCGCCGTGTTCCTGATCAAGCACACGACGGCGCTCGAGACCTACTGGCAGATCGCCGCCCTGCCGCCCTCGGCCTGGGTGCTCAAGCGCGAGCTGTTGTATCTGCCGGTCTTCGGCTGGGCGCTGGGTCTCGTCATGAAGGCCATCGCCATCGATCGCGACTCCGGTGGCTCGGCCGTCAAGCAGGTCATCGCTCAGGGCAAGGAGCGCCTGGCCAGCGGCATATCGGTCTGCATTTTTCCCGAGGGCACGCGCATGCCGCCGGGAGAAACGCGGCGCTACGGCGTCAGCGGCGCCGCGCTCGCGGCCAGGACGGGTTGCAAGATCGTGCCGGTGGCGCACAACGCCGGCGACCTCTGGCCGAAACGCGGCATGGCCAAGACACCCGGCAAGATTCGTTTTTGCATAGGCCCGCCGATAGAGCCGGGCGACCGCAAGCCGCGAGAGATCAACCTGGTCGCGCAGGAGTGGGTCGAGAACAAGATGAACGAGATCAGCTCGTTGTATAAAGAGCGCGCCGAGTCCAACTGAGGCAACACGACGAAAAACGGCCGCCTCCTGAGAGGCGGCCGCTTCGTGTCATTACCAGCGCCTGCTGGCGCGGTCGCGATCACCAGATCTTCACACGCTCCTCGGGCGGCAGATACAGCGCGTCGTCTTCAGAAACGTCGAACTCCGTGTAGAACTCCGGCATGTTGCGGACGATGCCGTTCACGCGAAACTCGGCCGGCGAGTGCGGATCGGTAGCGATGCGGCGACGCAGCTCTTCGTCGCGGTACTTGCGGCGCCACACCTGCGCCCAGCCGAGGAACACGCGCTGCTCGCCCGTGTAGCCGTCAATGGGCGGCGACTCCTCGCCATCGAGCGACATCTGGTAGGCCTTGAGCGCAATGCTGAGACCACCGAGATCGCCGATGTTCTCGCCGAGCGTGAATGTGCCATTGACGTGCAGGTCGTCGAACACCTTGTAGGAGTCGAACTGGCTGACAAGTCTGCCGGTGCGCTTATTGAATTCTGCGCGATCTTCGATCGTCCACCAGTTACGCAGGGCGCCGTCACCATCGAAAGTGCTGCCCTTGTCGTCGAAGCCGTGGCCGATCTCGTGGCCGATTACCGCGCCGATGGCGCCGTAGTTGACGGCGTCGTCGGCCGCGAGATCGAAGAACGGCGGCTGCAAGATAGCGGCCGGGAACACGATCTCGTTGAGCGTCGGGTTGTAGTACGCGTTGACCCGCTGCGGATTCATGCCCCACTCGCCCCGGTCGACAGGGCCGCCCTGGCGATCGAGCTGCCGCTGGTATTCGGCCAGCGTGGCGCGCTCGACGTTGCCGAACAGGTCGTCGGGCTCGATGGTCACCGCGGAGTAGTCGCGCCACTCGTCCGGGTAACCGATCTTCGGCGTGAACTTCGACAGCTTGTCCAGCGCCTCGGCCCGGGTCGCCTCGCCCATCCAGTCGAGCTCCTTGATGCTGACCTCATAGGCGGCAATCAGGTTGCCAACCAGCTCGAGCATGCGCTCCTTGGCCTCGGGCGGGAAATGGTTTTTCACGTATACCTTGCCGACCACCTCGCCCAGCAGCCCGTTGACCGTACCGACCGCGCGCCGCCACGGCTCTTCCTGCTCGGGCGTTCCGCTCAGCGCCGTCCCGTAGAAGGCGAAGTTCTGCTTGTCGAGCTCCTCGCTGAGCAGGCCAGCCCTGGTGTTCAGGGCGGTCCACGCCAGGTAGGTCTTCCAGGTGTCCAGGTCCGTGTCGCGAATGATGCCGTCAAGCTCGCCCATGTAGTCAGTCATCAGTACGATCAGGCCGTCGAGTTCGGACAGGCCGAGCGTCTCGAAGTAGACACCCCAGTCGAACTGGGGCATGACCGTCGCCAGGTCGCCGACAGGGACCTTGTTGTAGTTGGCCTGCCAGTCGCGCGCGTCCTCCTTGCGCATGTGCTGCTCGGCGAGGCGCGTTTCCAGCGCCATGATTGTCTCGGCCGCCGCCGCGCCGCCGTCGAAGCCCGCGAGGTCGAACATCTTTGCGATGTGCGTCACGTACTGCGCGCGCAGCGCCGCCGATTTCTCGTCGTCGTTGAAATAGTATTCGCGGTCCGGCAGCCCGAGGCCGGCCTGGAACGCATACACGCCGTAGAAACCCGGGTTCTTCATGTCGGCAAACTGGGCCAGGGCGAACGGCATGCCGTAGCCGCGCCTGGTGGCCTCGGCAAAGTACGCGGGCAAATCATCATGGCTGGAAATCGCGGCGATGCGGTCCAGCTCGGGCTGCAGCGGTTCGATGCCGCGAGCGTCGCGCGTATCCATGTCGAGGTAGGATTTGTAGAGGTCACCCACCTTTTGTTCGTCGGTGCCCTTGGCGAAATCGCCGGTCGCCGACATCTCGATGATGGCCCTCACGTCTTCCTCGGCTGCATCGCCGAGCTTCGCAAACGTCCCGTAGTTCGACTTGTCCGCCGGAATCTCGAATTGCTCGACCCACCTGCCATTGACGTGGGCAAAGAAGTCGTCG
Source organism: Woeseiaceae bacterium (assembly GCA_030066075.1). GTDB lineage: Bacteria > Pseudomonadota > Gammaproteobacteria > Steroidobacterales > Woeseiaceae > UBA1847. The sequence continues at coordinate 6,068 of JASJCH010000009.1, read as the reverse complement.
CCCGGACGGATGCTCGGGTCGATGTAGGTGAGGTCTATGCCGGATACCAGCTCGGGAGCCGCTGCCGCGACGCCCTCCGGCTCTGGCGTGGATTGTTGCCCGCACCCGGCGAGCAGTATCAGCGCCGCAGCGCCGGTCAATGTTTTTCTCACAATGGCTCCCTCTGCGGATGAGTCCGCGTTGGCTAGTACTGACAGCGTCCCGGCGGCTTAGTTGCGGCTGCCCGGCGCCTCACCGATGTTCTCGAGTTCCGCGACCTCTCCCTCGGTCAGCGCGTAGATCTTGGCGATGCGGCAGCCGCGAATCGTATCGAAGCGGGCACGAACCAGGTTGGCGTCCCAGCGCTCGTCGGGCGTGATGCGGGTATGGTCGTTCAGCTCGTAGCAGCGACGCGCGAATTCGACGAGATAGGTATCTCTGCGGCCGGTGTAGAGGATGAATGTCTCGTCAATCTGGGTCCAGCCGTCACGCGTGCCGGACTTCAGTGCGTCAAGCTCCTCGAGCTCCCGCAGTTCGATGAAATCCCTGACCGCCTGCCCGATGTCCTGGGTGGAGGGGTCGTCCGTTTCGTCCTGGCCGGCACAGCCTGCCAGTACGACAATTCCAAGCAGTGTGAATAATTTTTTCATGGCATTAATCTCAGACTCAGTCGCTTGCGCGACGTTCCTCAGCGTAGAGCTTTTCGATGTAGCGGGTGGCGCTCGGGAAATCCTCGATCCACCGGTTGGTGTCGGCCCGCATTGTCGCTGGCGCCCGGTCGCGCTCGATCCGGCAGCCGTCCGCCGCGCCGCCGCCGAAACCCTCGGGCATCAGCCAGGGGCCGGACAGCGCGGCGAAGGCGATGTCCGTGTAGTTGATCACATCGCCGCCGAGTATCGACACACGGCCGTCCGCGAGGCGGGTGTCGACATCGGACAGCAGCTCTTCGATCGCCTGCGCGGCCTTGCTGTAATGCTCTTCGGTTATCCGGAAACTGCGCTGGATCAGCACCCGCAGCAGCGGGAACAGCAACCTTAGCGCCAGGCGGTGCCAGGCGGGCGTGGCCGGGTTGTTGGCGCCCCAGAGGTGCAACGTCAGCTCGCGGTCGGCGAGGATGTGATGGTAGATCCACACCTGTTGATAGCGCGCGTAGCGGTCGAGGCGTTTCTCGAGGTCAATGCGTTCCGGCGTGGGCTCGAGGAAAGCGGCTTTCTCGCCCAGCGTTGCGGAGTAGTTGCCCCAGAGGAAGCGCAGAATCTCGGGCGAGTTGCCAATGACGCTCTGCACGATGCCGGTGCGCACACGAAGCTGTGGCACGCTGCGGCCCGTAAAGTAAGCGCCGAGGGTGCCGCCGCTCTGGTGCTCGGCATATTCGAGACCGAGTCGGTCGAGGCACCAACGCACTTTTTCGACGTAGTGGCTGACGGCGATCGACTCGAGGACGATCTCTGGCGTTTTTTCCGGCGCCACGATGCCGCTTAACACGACGGCCCAGCGCCACAGGAGCAACAACAGCACCAGCAGCGCGGTCGACACGATGCCGAGACCGAACCAGGCCACGACGAGTGGCAGTAGTAACAGGAAGACCGAGTGGACTAGCAGTCGGGTGCGGGCCATGGTTGCGCGTCGTCGATGGTCTTAGATATCGAGATTCTCGACGGTCAGCGCATTCTTCTCGATGAACTCGCGCCGCGGTTCGACCTGGTCGCCCATCAGGGTCGTGAATATCTCGTCGGCCTTGACCGCATCCTCGATCTTCACCTGCATGAGTCGCCGGGTCTCCGGGTTGACCGTAGTATCCCAGAGCTGGTCCGGGTTCATCTCACCGAGACCCTTGTAGCGCTGGATGGCCTGGCCGCGTCGCGCCTCGCTCATCAACCAGTCGACGGCCGCCGCGAAAGCCTCAACCGGCGCCTGGCGTTCGCCGCGCTTCACGTAGGCCCCGTCGCCGATCAGCTCGGACAGCTTGCCGGCCAGCGCCATGATGTGTTGGTACTCGTTGGTGTCGAAGAACTCGCGCGGCAGGTAGCGCGTAGCGCCAATGCCGTGCTGCACGCGGGTAATACCGATGCGGACGCCCTCCCCGTCTTCGTCGCCGCGGTCGAGCTTGGCCGAGTAGGAGCCACCGTTGCCGTTGTGTGCCCGGTCGCCGTTGGTCTTGGGTAGCGCGGCAGACAGCTCGGCCGCCCATTGCTCTAACTTGTCGAGATCTTCGCTTATCGTGCTGGTAACTGCTGGCAACGTGCTAATAGCGCGCAGAACGACCTCGTCGTAGCGCCCGGATAGCCGGGCAATAATCGTCTCGACCGCGATGTGCTCCTTGGCCAGCGACTCGAGGGCTACGCCGGTGAGCGGCGGCGCGTCTTCGTTGACGTAGAGCTCCGCTTTGTCGAGGGCGGCGTTCAACAGGTAATTGTTGAGCTCCGCGTCGTCTTTGACGTAGACCTCCTGCTTGCCGCGCTTGATCTTGTAAAGGGGCGGCTGCGCGATATACACGTGGCCGCGCTCGATGAGCTCCGGCATCTGCCGGTAGAAGAAGGTCAGCAACAGGGTGCGGATGTGCGAGCCGTCGACGTCGGCGTCCGTCATGATGATGATGCGGTGGTAGCGCAATTTGTCGGGGTCGAAATCCTCGCGTCCGATGCCGGTGCCGAGCGCCGTGATCAGCGTGCCAACCTCGACGGAGGACAGCATCTTGTCGAAACGCGCCTTCTCGACATTCAGGATCTTGCCTTTGAGCGGCAGGATAGCCTGGGTGCGCCGGTCGCGGCCCTGCTTCGCCGAGCCGCCGGCCGAGTCGCCCTCGACCAGGAACAGCTCCGACAGCGCCGGGTCTTTCTCCTGGCAATCGGCCAACTTGCCCGGCAATCCGGCGACGTCGAGCGCTCCCTTGCGGCGCGTCATCTCGCGCGCCTTGCGCGCCGCCTCTCGGGCGCGGGCAGCATCGATGATCTTCGAGACGACGGCCTTGGCCTCGACCGGGTTTTCCAACAGGAAATCCGAGAGCCGGCCGGCCATCGCCTGTTCTACGATGCCTTTGATTTCAGATGAAACCAGTTTGTCCTTCGTCTGGGACGAGAACTTCGGGTCCGGCACCTTCACTGACAGTACGGCCGTCAGGCCCTCGCGCGCATCGTCACCCGACGGCGCGAACTTGTCCTTTTTCGCGCTGAGCTCTTTTTCGATGTAGCTGTTCAGCGTTCGCGTAAGCGCGGACCGAAACCCGGCAAGGTGCGTACCGCCATCGCGCTGTGGGATGTTGTTCGTGTAGCAGAACATGTTTTCCTGGTAGCCGTCATTCCACTGCAGCGCCATCTCCACCCCGACGTCATCCTGGGTCACCGAGAAATGAAACACGGTGCCGTGAATGGGGGTCTTGTTGCGATTGAGGTGCTCCACGAAGGCCATGATGCCGCCCTCGTATTCAAAGATGTCTTCCTGCTCGTCCCGCTCGTCGACCAGGTGAATGCGCACGCCGGAATTCAGGAACGACAGCTCGCGCAGCCGCCGGGCCAGGATGTCGTAGTGAAACTCGATGTTCGTGAAGGTGCCGCTGGACGGCTTGAAGCGGATAGTGGTGCCCGACCGATCGGTGTCGCCAACCTCTGCGAGCGGCGCCTTGGGCTCGCCGTGCTCGTATTCCTGCTGGTGGATCTTGCCTTCACGGTGAATCGTAAGCACGAGATGCTCTGACAGCGCATTGACGACCGAGACGCCCACGCCGTGCAGGCCGCCGGATACTTTGTAGGAGTTGTCGTCGAATTTGCCGCCGGCATGCAGCACGGTCATGATGACTTCGGCCGCCGAGCGCCCCTCGTCGGGATGCATATCGACCGGGATACCGCGCCCGTCGTCCGTAATCGTGACCGACTCGTCGGCATGAATCGTTACCGTGATTTCGTCGCAATAGCCGGCCAGGGCTTCGTCGATCGAGTTGTCGACGACCTCGAAAACCATGTGGTGCAGGCCGGTGCCATCGTCGGTGTCGCCGATGTACATTCCCGGCCGCTTGCGGACTGCCTCCAGGCCCTTTAAGACCTTGATATTACTGGAAGTATATTCGGTTTCGTCGGTCATCCCGTTTCCTCTGGATATAACCGATCCATTGTATCAAAAAGGGTGCCGCACGACCCCCTCAAACGCTTATTTTTTATAGGGTTTTGGGTGGTTTAGCGGCGCCATCAAGCCGCTGTCGTCAGCTCGCCATGTTCCACGTGAAACACGGCCCCTTCCCCACCGAAAATTGCCGAATCCGGCTGCAGGCTCGTTGCGATTACCTGGCAACCGAGATTGCGGACCCGCGCCATCAACCGTCCCAGCGAGTCGTCGTCCAGCTCGGCGGCGGGGTCATCCAGCAACAACAAGAGCGGCCGCTCCAGCGCTGCCTGCGCCGTTTCCGTGGCCGCAAGGATCATCGCGCATGCGAGCAGCTTTTGCTGCCCCCGCGATACGAGCTTTCGCGCCTGGCGCTCGTCATAGGTCAACCGCAGATCGGCCCTGTGCGGACCAGCCTGGGTGCTGCCTTGCTGGAGGTCCCGCTCGAGTCCGCTCTCCAGCGCATCCGCCAGCTCCGTGCCCTCCTTCCAGCCCGGTCGGTATTCAAAGCGAATCTCACTGCCGAGCATCTGCTGGCCGGTTTCCTCGAGCTCATTGAGCGCCACTTCGAGCGCCAACCGCCGGCCGGCGTCTATCCGGGCCGCGAGTTCGACGAACTCCCTGTTCCACCCGCGAATCGTATCCGCCGCCTGCCCGGACCTGAGGGCAGCATTCCGCTGCTTCAGCGCCCTGCGAAATCGCCGCCAGCTCTCCAGGTAGCCGTGTTCCACGTGAAACGCGATCCAGTCCAGGTAACGCCGGCGCTGATCCGGCGCGCCTGCCACCAGGTCGTGCACATCGGGATCGATAATTTGCAGTGGCAACGCCGCAGCCAGCTCGGCCGAGCCGCCTCCCGACCGCCCGTCGATCTTGACCTCGAGCCCATCGGCGCTGTTGCGCACACCGACGTTGACCAGGCGGCCACCTTCCTCCACCTTGCCGAACAGCACAAACTCACTTTCGCCGTGCCGAATCAGGTTGGTGACGGGGGCGCCGCGGAACGATTTGCCGCGGCCGAGGTAGGCGATCGCTTCGAGAATGCTGGTCTTGCCGGACGCGTTCGGCCCGCAGATCAGGTTGAACCCGGGATCCGCCTCAAACTCGACGCCCGCCAGGCAACGAAAGCCTCGCGCCGAGAACTGCTGGATTGGCACGTCGTGCGGGCCCGCGGGCTCCTAGAGCCGCATCGGCATAACGACGAACTTGCACTCTTCGCTGCCCGGCTTGCGAATCAGGCAGCTCGAATTGCCGTCCTGGACGGACATACGCACTTCTTCGCCGTCGACCCCGCCGAGCGCGTCCAGCAGGTAATTCACATTGAAGCCAATTTCGATGTCCTCACCGCTGTAAGCTACCTCGAGCTCTTCTTCGGCCTCTTCCTGCTCCGGGTTGTGTGCCTGCATCACGACGCCGCTGTCACGAATGATCAACCGTATGCCGCGGTATTTCTCGTTCGACAGGATTGCCGTTCTCTGCAAGGCGCTGCGCAAAGCATCGCGGTCGGATGTCAATTCGTTGGACGAGTCTTTCGGGATAACCCGATCGTATTCTGGAAAACGCCCGTCAATGAGCTTGGACGTGAACCGAATTCCTTCAAGCTGGATGCGCACGTGGTTTTCACCGAGCTCGACGTCCACCGATCCTTCTCCGCTCAGCAACCGCTGTAGCTCCAGGACACCTTTCCGCGGGACGATCACCTGCTGCTCGTCAACCGCCGTATCCACCTCCGCCTCGCACAGCGCCAACCGGTGGCCATCGGTGGCGACTGCCCGGAGATGCTTGCCTCCCGTCTCGAGCAACATGCCGTTCAGGTAGTACCGCACATCCTGTTGCGCCATCGAAAAATGCGTCTTCTCGATCAGTCGCCCCAAAACCGATTGGTCCACGGTCACGGTCTGCCCAGCCTTGATGTCCTCGACGGTAGGAAATTCTGCAGCCGGCAGCGTCGCCAGGCTGAATTTGCTGCGACCGGCCCGCACGATCACCTTCTCGCC
>JASJCH010000045.1 GCA_030066075.1 Woeseiaceae bacterium | reverse complement strand
CAACTGGCTGGCTTTCATTCCGGCAGCGATTACGCAGAATGAGCACTATTACGACCTGACGGGTGGCATCAGTTACGTCACCGTCACCATCGCCGCCGTGCTGCTGTCCGGGCCGCTCGACCTGCGGGCGACGCTGGTTGCCGCCATGGTCATGTTCTGGTCGATCCGGCTCGCGAGCTTCCTCTTCATCCGCATATCGAAGGCCGGCAACGACAGTCGCTTCGACGAGATCAAGACGCGGCCTTTACAGTTCCTGCTCGCGTGGACCCTGCAGGGCTTGTGGGTATTGCTGACCGCTGCGGCGGCGCTGGCCGTGATCACGGGCGGCGTGAGCAAGCCGCTGGGCCTGGTTGGCGCCGTCGGTATCGCAGTCTGGCTGGCTGGCATCCTGATCGAAATCGTCGCGGACCAGCAGAAAACCAACTTCAGGAAAGATCCTGCCAACAAGGGCAAGTTCATCAGCACCGGTCTGTGGGCCTGGTCGCGCCACCCGAACTACTTTGGCGAGATCTTGCTCTGGATCGGCATGGCGATCGTCGCCATCCCGGTTCTGCAGGGCTGGCAGTGGGCCACGCTGATCTCGCCGGTGTTCGTCTACTTCCTGTTGACCAAGGTCAGCGGCGTTCCGATGCTCGAGGACGCGGCCGACGAGCGCTGGGGCGGACAGGATGACTACGAGGATTACAAGCGGCGCACGCCGGAGCTGATTCTCAAGCCGCCCGCCGCCCGCTAAACAGGGTTGTGGGCCGCTCGACAACCGTCTACGGCATCGACTTCACCAGCGCGCCGTCCGCACGCAAACCCATTACCTGCGTGCGTGCGCAGTTTGACGGCCGCATGCTGGCGTTCGAAGAACTACTTCTACTCAACGACTTCGACAGCTTTGAGCAGCTACTTGCCACTCCGGGCGAGTGGGTTGCGGGCATGGACTTTCCGTTCGGCCAGCCCCGCCGCCTGGTGGAGAACATTGGCTGGCCCTTGTCCTGGGCAGGCTACGTTCGGGAAGTGTCCAGTTTCGACCGCCGCGGATTCAGGCAAGCCCTGGAGGACTACAAGCGGGACCGACCACCCGGCGACAAGCACCACAAGCGGCAATGCGATGTCCTGACACGCTCGCAAAGTCCGCAGACCCTCTACGGTACACCGGTCGGGTTGATGTTCTTCGAGGGTGCGCCGCGGCTACTGAATTCGGGTGTTCACCTTCCTTACCACCACGATGGCGATACCTCGCGCGTCGTGCTGGAAGCCTACCCGGGCGTGGCCGCGAGACGGCTGATCGGGGAAACCAGCTACAAGAACGACAGCAAGGCCAAACAGACGGCTGAGCAACGCCAGGCGCGGCAGCAATTGCTCCGGGAACTAACAGGGAAGACAGGGCAGGGCGTCTATGGATTCTCGATCGATGCGCCGAAACACCTCGTCGATGACCCGGGTGCTGACGCGCTGGACGCGCTCATCTGCGCCGTGCAAGCGGCCTGGGGACAGGCCTGCTCGAGGGCTAACTACGGCGCGCCCGAATCCGTCGATCGGCTCGAAGGCTGGATCGCCGACCCGTCCCTTCGCGCGTCCTGACCCGGACTCGCTCCGGCATACGCGGCGCGAAAGGCAGAAGCCGCTGTCCAATGCCATGCAGCAACGGACCGACGCGGCTGCCGAACTCGCTGAACGCGATGCCGGCGAGTATCAGCGCCAACCCGATCATCACGCTGTTCGAAACCGACTCACCGAGGAGCATCGTTCCGGCGACGACGGCCCAGGCGGGCACCAGGTAATTCACCAGCGACAGGAATGCCGGGCCCGGGCCCTGGATCAGCCGGAAGTACAGGATGGTCGCAAAGCCGGTAGCGAGCAGGCCCAGGATGCCGAGCGAGACGACCGCCAGGGTGCCCGGCACCAGGGTGTCGGGCAGTTCCACGAAGGCGGCCGGCATCGACAGCATGCTGGCGATGATCAGCATGCCGGCTGAGCGGCGCAACGGATCGCCCGGGCCCAGCCGCCGCGCGTAGATCGTATTGACCGAGTAGGACAGGGCCGCGCCGAGTGCTGCCAGGGCGCCCCAAAAGGCGGCCGAGTCCTCCATGCCGCGAACAGCATCGGGACCGATGACGATGATGACGCCCGAGAAGCCGATGACGAACCCGACGGCGCGCCATGGCGTCAGCCGGCCGCCAGGGATGAAGAAGTGCGCCAGTGTCAGCACAAACAGGGGCATCACGGCCATCAGGATGCCCGCCATCGACGAGTCGATGTGCTGCTGGGCCCAGGCGACGAGATGGAACGGCAACACGTTGCCGAAGATCGCGAGCACCACCATCGGCAGCCATGAGCGCCCCGGCGCCGGCAGGGTATCGCCGCTCAGGCGCAGGTAGCCCCAGATGACCGCGGTGGCGATGACAATGCGTCCCGCAACGAGCACCGCCGGCGGGAAGGCCGCAAGCGCCAGCTCATTGAACATGAACGCGCTGCCCCAAAGCACCGTCAACACGAGCAGGGCCAGCCAGTCACGCGATGTGGCCTCGCGCGGCATCAGCGGCCCTGCCTCTGGCGATCGGCCGCAAGGGCCGCGCCGAGTGCGGTGAATAGTGCTCTGTCGATCATTTGTCTATATAATGTCGAAAATGGTGGCGCACAATATATGAACAATGCGATCGTGTCCACCCGGATTCTCACAGGAGACAGGACATATGGCTGCCACTGGCCGCAAACAAGAGGACGAATACGGAATCGGCGCCGTTGCCCGGATGACGGGCCTCAGCGATCACGTCATACGCGTCTGGGAGCGCCGCTACGGCGCCATCGTTGCTCGAAGAGCGCCCAATGGCCGCCGTATGTACAGCGCCGCGGACGTCGAGAAGCTGCGCCTGCTCAAGACACTGACCGACAACGGTGTATCGATAGGCCAGGTCGCGGCGGAAAGCGTCGACGCGCTGCGCGAGCGCAGCCGCAGCATGGGTGCGCTAGGCAGCGCGGCTCTACCCGAGCGCATCGGTGTGGCCGTCCTCGGCGATTTCCTGCCGGGCCAGTTTGCGGAGCACGATCGGGATATCGCGCCGGTGGACATCGTCGTTGCCGACAATAGCCGCGATACCTTCGTGGCCGACCTGGTGCGCGACGACGTGGACGTGCTGGTCGTCGAGACCGCGGTGCTGGATAGCGGCGCCGTCGAGCGGCTGCGAGGGCTGATGGAGCAGGCTGGCGCGTCCAAGGCTGTGCTCGTTTACAACTTCGGGCGTTCCCGCGACATCAGTATGGCGGGTGACTCGGACGTCGTCGTGCTGCGAGCGCCCGTCAACGTCAACGATGTGTGCGCCGCGATCGTGCGCGCCTGCATGCCGACCGTCGCGACGCGCGCCAAAGCCAGGGAGCCGGTGGCGGAGAAGGGCACGGAGTGGGCGGTGCCTGGCGAAATTCCCGCGCGCCGCTTCAATCAGCAGCAGCTGACCAAGCTGGCTCGCGCATCGACGGCAATCGATTGCGAATGCCCCCATCACCTGGCGCAGCTCGTTGGCGACCTCACGGCGTTCGAGGTGTACAGCGCGCAGTGCGCGAACCGGGACGAGGACGACGCCCGGCTGCACCGTTACCTGCACCAGACCACGGCGCAGGCGCGCGCCCTGATTGAGGAGGCGTTAGAGCGTGTCGCCGTAGCGGAGGGCATCGACTATTAGGGCGGTTACATGTTGATACAATAATGTCTAGTTTAAATATAGACATTGCATTGACAAAACTGCCGGAAAGTCTAGTATTAACCCCACGCTTCTGGCGTGAACTCTCTCAGCAGCCAACGAGTTCCCCCCGACTTTTCGTTTGCTGCATGTTTCAGGCCGGCGCAGTGCGCCGGCTTTTTTTTGGAGGCAACGAACGCAATGGAAATGGTAATCGTGATCGGTCTGGGCGCACTTGCGCTCGCCTTTATCGAACAGCAGAACGAGTCCATGCGTCGCATGAAGCGCATACGTATCGAGAAGAGCCAGCGCGACAACGGGTAAACGGCGCGGTATCGCCGATACCTACTGTTACAAGTGAATCTGCGCATACGCTTGCACGGCGTTTGCCCAGGGGCGAGACTCTTGCAGTACTAACTTCCCGGAAACAGTCCGATGGAACTGGTGGTTTTTGACCTCGACGGCACGCTTCTGAACCGGGCGTCCCGCATCTCGGATTACACGAGCGAAACGCTGCGCATGCTGCGCAAGCGCGGCATTGCCTACACCGTTGCAACCGGGCGTACCCGCCAGGGCGCGCGCGCCATCCTGCAAGGACACCGTTTCACGCTGCCGCAGGCGTTCAAGAACGGCGTGATGATCTGGCACCCGCAGACCCGCCATTTCTCCAGCAGCGCCACGCTGACAGCCGACGAACTCGACATCATCATTCGCGCATGCGACGACAAGGGCATCACGCCATTCGTGTTCACGTTCGACGAGGGCGACGAGAGCGTCGTCTACCACCCGCCGCTGCGATCGCTCATCGAGCGCCAGCTCATTCGCAGCATCAGCATTGAGTCGCAGACGACGAGTCGTCCACTCGATGAGCTGCCGGCAGACGCGGTCGTTACGCACGTTAATTCCATCGGCCAGGGCGAGGCCATCGAGTCCGTCCGCGGTACCGTGAATGACGAGCCGCACCTCGTGGCCTATTCCGGCAATGCGTGGGAGGGCGAGCCATGGCGCTGGCTGGACGTGCACCACAGCGAGGCCAGCAAGGGCGGCGCCATCAAAGCCATGAAGCGCCTGCTGGGCCTCGAGCGCGTCATCTGCTTCGGCGACAGCGACAACGATCTCAGCATGTTCGAAGCCGCTGACGAGAGCTACGCGACGGCCAACGCCATCGATAGCATCAAGTCGGCTGCAACCGGCGTCATCGGCCATCACGACGAGGACGGCGTTGCGCACTTCCTGCGGGAACGCTTTGCACTCAACGCGGCCTGAGCCGCCGACCTCTCTAACGCGTCGTCCTCGGCGGCAGACCGGTGTGCTGCGTCAGGGCCTTGCCGCGCTGCACCCGTTTCTCGTGCGCTTGCCTGGTGTTCTTGCGGCGCGCTGAACCCTTGGGCTTGTAACCGCGCGGTTGATTTGCCGGCACGAGCTTGTCGGGGCCGGACCCGATCAGGTGCTCGAGCTTCATCTCCTTCAGCGCCTTGCGGATCATCGGCCAGTTGTCCGGGTCGTGGTAGCGCAGCAGCGCTTTATGCAGCGTACGCTTGACGCGACTCTTGACGATGTCGACTTTCTCGCTGTCGTAGGTGACCTTGCGAAGGGGGTTTTTCGACGTGTGATACATGGCTGTCGCGGTCGCCATCGGCGACGGGTAGAACGCCTGCACCTGGTCCGCGCGGAAGTTGTACTTCTTGAGCCACAGCGCCAGGTTAACCATGTCGAGGTCGGTCGTTCCCGGGTGCGCCGCGATGAAGTAGGGGATCAGGTACTGCTCCTTGCCGGCTTCCTTGCTGAATTTCTCGAACAGCTCCTTGAAGCGGTCGTAGCTGCCGATGCCCGGTTTCATCATCTTGTCCAGCGGGCCGCGCTCGGTATGTTCGGGCGCAATCTTCAGGTAGCCGCCGACATGGTGCGTGACGAGCTCCTTCACGTACTCGGGGTCCTCGATGGCGAGGTCGTAGCGTAGCCCCGACGCAATCAAAACCTTCTTGATGCCCGGCAGGGCGCGGGTCTTGCGATACAGCTGTGTCAGCGCCGAGTGATCGGTGTTGAGGTTGCTGCAGATACCCGGGTACACGCAGCTCGGGCGGCGGCACGCGGCCTCGATCTTCTTGCTCTTGCAAGCGAGTCGGTACATGTTGGCCGTGGGGCCGCCCAGGTCGGAAATGACGCCCGTAAAGCCCGGCGTCGTGTCACGGATCTTCTCGACCTCCTCGAGTATCGATTCCTCCGAGCGGCTCTGGATGATGCGCCCCTCGTGCTCGGTAATGGAGCAGAATGTGCAGCCGCCGAAGCAGCCGCGCATGATGTTGACCGAGAAGCGAATCATTTCGTAGGCGGGGATGTTGGCGTCGCCATAGGCAGGGTGGGGCACGCGCGCGTAGGGCAGGCCGAACACGTAATCCATCTCGGCCGTGGTCAGCGGCTTCGCCGGCGGATTGAGCCACAGCTCCTGCTGGCCGTGCGCCTGTACCAGCGCCCGTGCGTTCCCGGGGTTGGTCTCGAGATGCAGCACCCGGTTCGCGTGGGCATACAGCGCCTTGTCGTTGCGGACCTTCTCGTAGGACGGCAGGCGGATCACGGACCGACTGCGGTTTTTCCTGGCGTCCGGCACAAAGCGCAACACGTTGCCTTGTGGCTCGGTTTCGCCTTCGGCCTGCTTGGTCGCGCAGGCCTCGGTGTCCTGCGTGTTCACGTAAGGACTAACGATTGCGTCGATGCGCCCCGGGCGGTCGATGCGGGTCGAGTCGATTTCCCACCAGTCTTTCGGCGTGTCTTTTCGCAGGAACGCCGTGCCGCGGATGTCTCTTATGTCGCTAATGGATTCGCCGCGCGCGAGGCGATGCGCCAGCTCGACAATGGCGCGCTCCGCGTTGCCGTAGAGCAGGATGTCGGCGTGTGCGTCGACGAGCATCGAGCGCCGTACCTTGTCCTGCCAGTAGTCGTAGTGCGCGATGCGGCGCAGCGAGGCTTCGATGCCGCCGAGGACGATCGGCACGTCGCCGTAAGCTTCCTTGCAGCGCTGCGAATACACGAGGGAGCAACGGTCGGGGCGCTTACCGCCGATGCCGTCCGGCGTGTACGCGTCGTCGTTGCGAACTTTGCGATCGGCCGTGTAGCGGTTGATCATCGAGTCCATGTTGCCAGCCGCAACACCGAAGAACAGGTTCGGTTTGCCGAGCGCCTCGAACGGCAGCTTCGAGTGCCAGTCGGGCTGGGCGATGATGCCCACGCGAAAACCCTGGGCCTCTAGTAGGCGCCCGATGATGGCCATGCCGAAAGAGGGGTGATCGACGTAGGCGTCGCCCGTCACGATGATGATGTCGCACGAGTCCCACCCGAGTTCGTCCATCTCGGCGCGCGACATGGGCAGGAACGGGGCGGTGCCGTAGCATTCCGCCCAGTACTTGTCGTAGTCGAAGAGGGGCCTCGCCGCTTTCATGCCGCGATTGTAGCGTGTTGGCGCCTACGGCATCACGAGCGCGGCAGTTAAAATACCGCGGCGGCGCCGGACCAGGGCAGGCTGACGTCCGCTGTCGGTCCGGGTAGATCCGGGGCGCCGGTCTAGTTGATCAGGGGCGTTGGATGAACCAGCCGTTCGTACTCGGCATAAGGCAGGCGAATCAGTTCGTCATGCGTGCCGGCGTTGAACGCGATCTCATCGTCTTCCCTGAGCGCCTGGTCGACAAAGACCTTCATTCCATAGAGATTGCCAAACGGCGGCATTGCGCCGGTCTCGCAATCCGGGAACGCACCCTTGAACTCGTCCTCTTCCGCCAGTTCGACGAACTCTGTCCCCAGCGAGTCTCTGAGGTGGTCCAGTCGAACCATCTCAGAGGCCGGCAGAACGACCATGGCGAGTTCATTGTCGACCTTGACGATGACGGTCTTGGCGAGTTCTTTGCCAGGGATGTGGGCGAGGGCGGCGATCTCCTGCGCTGTGTACGCAGGCGAATGGCCGATCGTCACGTATTTCACGTGCTCTTTGTCGAGGAAGTCGATTAGTCTGCTTTCGGGCATGGGCCTCTCCTTGGGCATCATCATTGTGACACCGTGTCGGACAGGCCGGGATACCTACCCGACCACCCCAGCATACGCCGGAAAGGGCAGGTTTTCGTTGTGGAATCTGCTTACACGGGGCCGCCTACACTGTGGCCAACGCACCCGAAAATGCGCACATCCCCAGACCCTTTCGGGTGTTTATCTGGCGCGGCAGCAATGTCGCGCCTTTCTTTTTTCACACATTCAGGTCTTCGGCCAGTTCCCACATGCGCGTCGACCTGGCGCCGGAGCGGCAGAAAATCAGCAGCGGGCGCTCGAGCCCGTCACAGACCTTGCGATATTCCTCCACATCCTCGCGCGTGATGGACGGCAGCACGATCGGGTGATCCACGTAAGTCATGCCGGCTTCCTCGGCCACTTTTGCGAGGTCGGCCGACAGCGGCTGCCCCGGCGCTTCGCCGTCGGGGCGGTTGTTCATGACGGTGCGCACGCCCTGCCTGGCGGCGAGCCTGATATCGTGCTCGTACAACTGCCCGGAGACATACACCTGCGGCGCCAGCTCCAGCACCCGCATCTGCAAATAGTCCTGCTTCACTTCCTCAACCTCACGATTCGTAGCGGACGGATTCGACGACAACCGTGGTCGTGGTATCGCCAACAGTAACAGTCACCTCATCGTCCACCTGCTTACCGAGCAGAGCCTTGGCCATCGGTGAGTCTATACTGATCGCCGCCGTCTTTGTGTCCGTCTCATCCGGGCCCACGATGCGGTAGCTGCGCATCTGGCCGTCGTCGTCGCTGACCTCGACCGTCGCGCCGAAAAACACCTTGTCGCCGCTGTGCGTCTCCCGCACCACGGTCAGCTCCGGCAAGCGCTTCTGCAGGTAGCGAATTCGCCGGTCAAGCCCTCCGAGTTCCTTCTTGCGGTAGATGTACTCCGCGTTCTCGGATCGATCCCCTTCGGCCGCGGCGGCGGCCAGCGCTTTCACGACTTCGCGCCGGCGCACCCAGATGCCATCCAGTTCCTCCTGCAGGGCCTCGAAGCCGGCGGGCGTGATGTAGGGCGAAGATTTCGCGGCGGGCGGGCGCCAACGTCCCATCGCGGGTGTCCTGTGTCGTTACCGAGACGACATTATGCCTGCTTCGGCGACGCCGGCGGGCTCTCAGGAAGTCTGCTGCTCGCGCAGTTTGCGAACTTCGTCGGCGAGGTTGTCGATGCGCTGCAGCAGCAGTTCGCGTTCATCGTGCGCGATGGTGGCCTCGGTACGGATCTCCTGTCGCGTATCCGCTTGCAGCGTCTGCATCGAGTTGACGATCAGCGCGATGAACAGGTTCAGCACGGTGAAGCTCGTAACGACGATGAACGGGACGAAGAACGCCCAGGCGGCCGGGTACGCTTCCATGACAGGGCGCACGATGCCCATCGACCAGCTTTCCAGCGTCATGATCTGGAACAGGCTGAACATGGACTCGCCGATGCTGCCGAACCACTGCGGGAATTGCTCGCCGAACAGCTTGGTTGCCATCACGGCGGCCACGTAGAACACCAGCATCAGCACGGTAACGATGGATCCCATGCCGGGCAGGGCGCGGAACAGCGCGCCGACCACGGCGCGCATCTGCGGCACCACCGACAAAAGGCGCAGCACGCGCATGATGCGCAGGGCGCGTAGCACCGACAGCGGACCGGCGGCGGGCAGCCACGAAATCGCGACAATGGCGAAATCGAACACGTTCCAGCCGTCACGAGTGAAGCGCGTCCGGTAGACCCAGAGCTTGAGCCCGATCTCGACCGTGAAAATCCAGAGCGCGGCCGTATCGATAGCCAGCAACAGCGGGCCGGCCGTCGCCATCGCCCGGGGCGAAGTCTCGAGCCCGAGCGTAATGGCGTTGATCACGATCACCGCGGTGATCGTGATGTTGAAGCCGCGTGATTCAACGATGCTGCGCAGCATCGCGTTCACGCTGGTAGGTGCTCTGCGAGCGAGTTCCATCAGATCCAGGGCACCCTCGGCATTGCGGTGCGGGCGGCGACCTCGCCGGTACCGAATACATCATCGTGCGCCGCCATGTCTCTGACGCGCTGCTTGTCGATCTGGCGCGACTTGCGGAGCTGGCGGCGCACGGCCTGACGGGTGCGCTTCACGCTGGTCCGTACGGCCGCATACAGGTTCTGATGCGTGGACTCGATCGTGATTACCTGGCGATTACGCAGCCTGACACGAATCAGCGCCTGCTTGTCTACGCCGCCTTTTGGACCGTTAACGTCTTTCATAAAGACATCGATGGCAATGATGTCCTCGTCCAGTCGCGCGAGCGCATTCTTCAGGCGGCTGCGCACAAAGGTATCGAGCGCGACACTGCTTTCGAAATTCTGGGTCGTTGTCGTGATGTTCATAAGGCACCTCCGGGTCAGGGGAGGCTCAATAGTGCGGCTCAGAGACAATTCGGTCTAGTCGAACTATTCGACTTGATACTTCGATATAGGCGATGTTATAAGGTCGCTTTCCGCGACAGCGAAGGCAAGTCGATGCGTCACCTGAATTACAGCCATTTACAGTATTTCTGGACCGTTGCGCGCGAGGGCAGCGTGGCAAAAGCGGCCGAGGTTCTGAACCTGACGCCGCAGACGATCAGCGGCCAGCTCAAGCTGCTGGACGAGGCTGTCGGGCAGCCGCTATTCAACCGCGTCGGCCGGCGACTGGTGCTGTCGGAGATGGGCCGCGTGGTCAACGAATACGCCGAGGAGATCTTCACGGTCGGGGCGGAACTGGCCAATGTTGTTCGGGGTCACCAGATGGGCGGCCCGACGAGCCTTGCGGTTGGCATCGTCAGTTCGTTACCCAAGCTGATCGCCGAGCGTATCGTGGCGCCTGCGATCATGGCCGAGCAGTCCGTCCGGGTGCGCTGCCACGAGGCCTCCCTGGAGCAACTACTCTCGGAGCTGGCGGTTCACCGGCTGGATATCGTGCTGTCCGACCAGCCCGTGCCCGACGGCCTCAACATCAAGGCTTACAACCATCGGCTCGGCGAGAGCAGCATGTCGTTCTTCGCCCTGCGCAGCCAGGCGCGCCGCTACCGCGGTCGCTTCCCGGCCAGCCTGACGGATGCGCCCATGCTGCTGCCGTCCCCGAACTCCGCGCTGCGGCGCCGGCTGGATGACTGGTTCGAGGCCCACTCGGTCTTTCCGCGCATCGTGGGCGAGTTTGACGACAGCGCGCTCCTCAAGGCTTTCGGCGAGGCGGGCGCCGGTATCTTCGCGGGCCCCACGGTCATTGCCGAGGAGATCTGCCGCATGTACCGCATGTCAGTGATTGGGGAAACCGACGAGATCAAGGAGCGTTTCTACGCGATATCGCCGGAGAGACGCCTGAAGCACTCGTCGGTCGTGATGATCACCGACACGGCAAGGGCTGACCTCTTTACTGCACGGGCCTGATCACAAGCGGTTTTCCTGCGATAATGGCGCCCTCAAGGAGGTGCGCCATGTCTATCTTGCTACGCCTGCTTTGTATCGCGCTCTGGGTGCTTGCCGGTTCGACGGCTCTTGCTGACGAACAGCCGGCCGTGGACCCGCCCGGTCCGGACGAGACCCTGATTTACGTCATCCGCGAGGGCAAGTTGGTTGGCGGCGCATACGGCCACTGGATCGCCATTAACGACGAGACCGTAGGGTCTCTGCGCAATGACCAGCACACAATACTTCGAGTGCCGGCCGGCGTTATTACGCTCAATATCGCCAGTGGCGGTACGCCCGCCGCCGCGATTGCGCTCGATTACCGCGGTGGTGACACGGTTTACCTGCTCTACGAGGTCGGCGCCGCCGAGTTTGTCGAGCTCGACGAGAAACGCGCGCACAAGCTGATCCGGAAGACCGACCCGGGCGAACTGGTCAATGAGTTGACGCCCAACAACGAGCAGTTCGTGGTCCTGATGAACTTGTCGCGACTGGGCTTCGATGTGATGGAGCCGGCGTCCGGTACGGTCGAACCCGACGCCGAGCATGGCGTCGTGACTATTTTCCGGCAGAAGGACGGCAAGAAACTCGAATTCGGAATCTGGAGTGATTCGGGCTTCATCGGAACGCTGGGCGCCAGGGAGGCGGTCAGTGTCAAGCTGCCGGCCGGGTCGCATTTCTTCATGGCCGGCAACCTCGGTGTTACGCAGATGCGCGCAGATGTCGAGGCCGGCAAGCGCTACTACGCGTGGCTCGACTACGGCGGCTGGATCGGCAGGGTGCGTCTCACGCCGTTTGCCGCGGCTGAAGCGGACAAACTGGACAAACTGCTAAGCAAGGTCAGCTACGTGGCAGTCGGCCCGGCGGCGGACTCGGAGGGAGTGAGGGTGCGTGAGCAGGCGGTCGTCGAGTACGTGCGCAAGGTCGCCGAGCAGGCGAGCAGGGGCGAAGTCGGCTACAACCTGCTGGGGCCGGACAACGCGTTTCCCTGACGGCGGCCGGCGGCGGCTTACTCGGGCGCTGGCTTGAGTAACGTCGAATTGAATTCGTACTTCGAGCCGTTTTTCGCGACGAGGTTGACCTCCCAGAGTTCCTCGTCGGGAATCTGGGTGCGTTCGAGGCCAGGCAGTTCGCGCTCATCGTCGACCTGGACGCCCCAGACACGAACCTGGCGCACGCCGGCGACGGGAATGCGTTCATCGAAGCGCGCCCGTACTTCGGGGTCGACGCTGTCCGATGCCCAAGTGGCGTAACCGCAGTCGACAATAGCGGCGAGTTCGGCAGGCATTGTCTTGTCAGTCATTTCTCCGCTCCGTCCCTTCCCGGCAGTCCAGCCATTAAAGCACTCGGCTGCCGACGGCGGCATTACGATTTCTACGCATGTGAACCCCGCACTTGGTCGCGCCGACGAGATTTGAGAAACTCCGAAAGCATGAGAGCATTCAAGTCTAGTGTACTGATTCTTCTGCTGATTTCGGTCGTCGCTGCGCACGCCGAAGAGCCGTTGCCGGTCGAGGCCTTCGCCAGCCTGCCCGTGGTGTCCAACGTGCGGCTATCGCCGGACGGCGAACACGTCGTGTTTCTCGTCAAGGTCGACGCCGGCGACCTGCAGGGCGCCGCCGTGCGCTTCATGAACCTCGACACCAACGAGTTGGACTTGCTGACTTATGCGGATTCGAAGGACTTCGTCATCAACTGGATACGCTGGGCCAACAACCGGCAGGTACTCATCAGCGCGCGTTTCCCGGCAAAGCGCTGGGGCACGCCGACCACCGAGACCCGGCTGCTGGTCGCAAATATCGACGATGGCGAGCTGCGCAGCGCCCTGCCGGCCTCGTTCCTGCGGCGCCTGGACTGGGTGCCACAGATCCAGGACGAGATCGTCGACATCCTGCCGTCCGATCCCGACCATATTCTGCTCGAAGGGCGCTTCGACAGCCAATATCACTCGGGCATCGTGAAGACGAGTCTCGTCGACAACCGCGTCAGCAAGGTCGAACGCGGTCGTGACAATGTCATCGACTGGGTCACCGATCGCCAGAACCGCCCGCGGATCGCAGTCCTGCGCGACGACGCGACGTATTTCATCCGCCACCAGGCCGTGGACAGCAAGAAAGGAGAGATCCTCTGGGAGTTCGAGGCCTTCGCCGAAGACCAGGTCTGGCCCATGGGCTTCGCGCTGGATGCTGACGTCCTCTATGTCCGGGCCTATCACGAGGGCTTGCTGGCTGTCTTCAAGGTGCGCCTGTCGGATCCCAACCTCGAACGTGAACTCGTTTTTTCCGATCCTTTCTACGATGTCGACGGCTCACTGATTTACTCGGCAAAGACCGGCGACGTCATTGGCATCCGGCATTCCACGGGCGGCGGCTACACGTTCTGGGATCCGGAAGCGCAGAAGCTGCAGGAGGCCATCAACACGGCGCTGCCGGATACCTACAACCGCCTCTACAGCCTCAGCGACAACGAGCGGCGCTACATTGTGCTGGCGACCAGCGACACTGATGCGGGCACCTACTACGTTGGTGATCGCGACGAGAAAAGGCTGCTGCAGCTCTCACCGCGCTACCCGGATTTGCCCAACGAGCTCATGGCGGAGAAGCGGCCGATCAGCTACGAGGCGCGGGACGGCCTGATGATCGAGGGCTACCTGACGCTGCCGCGCGGTGACGTCAACGGACCCGTGCCCGCGATCGTCTTTCCCCATGGCGGGCCGATCGTCTATGAAGGCTCCGGCTTTGATTACTGGACGCAGTATTTCGCGAGCCGCGGCTACGCGGTATTGCAAATGAACTTCCGCGGCTCGGCCGGCTATGGCTATGACTTCATGGCCTCGGGGCTCAAGGGCTGGGGCCTGGAGATGCAGAACGACGTTGAGGATGGCACGCGCTGGCTGATCGAGGAGGGGATTGCGGACCCGGACCGCATCTGCGCAGTCGGCGCCAGTTACGGCGGCTACGCGGCGCTGATGGAGGCGGCGCGCAACCCGGACCTGTATCGGTGCGCGGTGAGCTTCGCGGGCGTCACCGATGTTGCCTACCTCGTGAAGTCCCACCGGCGCTACTCGAACTACGAGGTTGTGCGCGAGCAGATCGGCACGGATTTCAGCGAGCTGCGTGATCGTTCACCGTTGCACAACGCCGAGTCCATCGACATTCCGGTCCTCCTGGCTCATGGCACCGAGGATCGCAGCGTGCGGCTTCGTCATAGCGAGAAGATGGCGAAGGAGCTCGAGAAGGAGGGCAAGGACGTGACCTACCTGGAATTCGAGGACGGCGACCATTACCTGAGCAGCCAGGAGCATCGCATCGCGTTTTTCAAGGCGATGGATGCGTTCCTGCAGGAGCACCTGTAAACCGGGTCAGGGCACCCGGATCGCAATGACCGTGTTGTCGAAGCCGGTCGGGATCAGGGCGAGCCGGAGATTTTCGGCCCAGCCGTGATTGGCGCTGCTGATTACGTCAGCATCGTGCACCTCCAGCTCATCCCTGAGGCGAATCAACGGCCCCCCGACCGGAGTGACCTGGAGCGTGCCGTCAGCCTCCTGCTCGATCCCGTCGACGCCGCCGATCGACCGTGGGCGAACAGTCGTCACCGTGTTGTCCCGCATGTCGACGTGCCACAGCTTACCGCCGCCGACCCAGAGATCGTCCATGTTGACGTGGATACCGTTGGCTCCGGGAAACTGCGCCTCTCCGGTCAGCACCGACTGTTCGAGATCGGCATTGATCTTGATGACCTGGCCGAGGGCCGAATCGGTGACGTAGATAGCGTCGTCGTCCCCTATGGCGATGTCGTTGGCAACCTTCGTTTCGAGCGCTATTTGCGCATGCGGTTCGAAGCCGGGCCAGCGAAACACCCGAACCCGGTTGTTGTCGACGACAAAAAGCTGGCCGTTGGCCAGCGCCATGCCGAGCGGCGCATCGAGGTCGTCGACGATGCGCCAGTCGATGGCGCTACCGTTCCTGTCCAGCAAGGTCAGGAAGCCATTGCCTTCCTTATCGAATCCGCACACGTTCGAGACGAGCAGCGTATCGTCGGGCAATGGCAAGACCGTCTCCGGCTCGCAGAATTCGCCCTCGGCCACCCAGGCGATCTCGGCCTGCAGCGGTTCCGGCGTCTGCGCCGCGGCCGGAGCAACGAGCAGGAACGGCAAAAGCCGTAAGAGGGAGGTGTGGGACAACTAGTGCTCGTGCTCCATCTGCTTCTTTTCGACGAGCAGCACCATGGTATCCATCTTGACGCCGTCGGCGCCCGCGGCGGCCTGGCCCTCGTCCGACTCCAGCATCGCCATGAACTTGTCCATGTCGGTCACGGCAACCACGAGTCCGGTCAGGTTCGGGTTGTCGCCATCCTGGAACGTGTGCACCATCTTGGCGCCGTTTTCCTTGAACAGCTTGTGGCGGCTGTCGGGGCCGCTCCACGCGGCCAGCCACCTGGCGCCATCCTCGACCTCGTGCGTGATCAGCACGTGCGTAATGTTCTGGCAGCACTCGTGTTTGCCGCCGTGGCTGTCGGCCGCCAATTGGCCGAAGGCGAAGAGCGAAAGGATCAGGAGTGTCAGTGCGGTCAGTGTCTTCATGGCGAAGTCCTTCTGTCAGCGTGACGTCATCCTACCAGATGCCGTCATGACCTATACTCTGAGCATCCGATCGGGAGACAGCCATGGGCACCACGTTCCAGGAAATTGAGATTGCCGCGCCGGCCGACAAGGTCTGGCAGGCCATTCGGGATTTTCATGACATCAGCTGGGCGCCCAATGTCGTGACCAGCGTCGAGCCGGTTGGCAACAAGGACGGCGACAAGAAGGGCGCGGGCCGCATCATCAACGGCGTATTTCACGAAACCTTGCGTACGCACGACGATCTTTCCAAGGCGTTTACTTACAGCATCGACGAGGGCCCGGGCCCGCTGTCCGACGGACAGGTGAAGAACTACGTCGGGCGCGTGCTGGTCGAGCACATCGCCGGCGGGACGCGGGTCGAGTGGAGTTCGTCGTGGCAGGAGAACGACGAGGCTGTGTACGAGTTCTGCCACGCGATCTATGTCGCGCTGCTCAACGACATGAAAGCGAGCCTGGAATCATGATTCTCGCAACCACTCCGACGCTCGAGGGCCGCACGATTACAGACTATCGCGGCGTCGTGACCGGCGAAGCCATCGTGGGCGCTAACATCTTCAAGGATTTTTTCGCGAGCATTCGCGACATCGTGGGCGGCCGCTCGGCGGCTTACGAGAAAGAACTCAATCGCGCCCGTGAAATCGCCTTCGAGGAGATGCGGGAGAAAGCCCGCGAGCTGGGCGGCAACGCCGTCATCGGGATCGACATCGACTACGAAACGGTCGGTGAGCGCGGCGCGATGCTGATGGTCAGCGTGTCAGGGACTGCGGTCTCGGTTCGCTAGCTTGGACGCCTATCTCGCCGCCGCTGTCGAGGAGGCTCGCAAAGGCGAAGCCGCAGGCGGTATCCCAATTGGTTCGGTGCTGGTCGTTGACGGCGAGATCGTGGGCCGCGGCCACAACCAGCGCGTCCAGCAGGGCAGCGCCATCCGCCACGCCGAGATGGACTGCCTCGAAAACGCGGGCCGGCTGAGCGCGAAGACCTACGAAAACGCGACGCTGTATTCGACATTGTCGCCGTGCGACATGTGCAGCGGGGCCATCCTGTTGTATGGCATCCCGCGCGTGGTGGTCGGCGAGAACGAGACTTTCCAGGGGCCGGAGGACTACCTGCGCGAACGCGGCGTACGGATCGACGTGGTGAATAATGCAGATTGCATTCAGATGATGCGCGATTTCCTATTGAGGAATCCCGAACTCTGGAATGAAGATATCGGGAACTAGTTATCTTCCTGGCACTGGCCGTTGCATCCGCCGCAGCGGTTGCCGCGCTCGGCGGCTTCGGGGTCGGTCTTTGCGAGCCAGAGCTGGAACACGGCCCAGGAGGCGCATAGCGCAATGAAGAACAGCAGCGGAATGAGGTAGGTCGTCATGTCGTGCTGAACAGCCCCGCAAATCCCATGAACGCCAGCGACAGGATGCCGGCGATGATCAGGTTCATGGCCGTACCCTTGAGCAGTGCCGGTACGTCCGACAACTCGGCTTCTTCGCGCAGTCCGGCGAGCAGCACCAGCGCCAGCGTAAAGCCGATGCCGGCGCCGAGCGCGTAGATGATGCCTTCCCAGAAGCCGTAACCGCGGTTGGTCGCGAAGATGGCCAGCCCCAGGATTGCGCAGTTCGTCGTGATCAGCGGCAGGAAAATGCCCATCGCCCGGAACAGCGCCGGGCTCAGCTTCTTGATGAGCATCTCGATGAATTGCACGGTGCTGGCGATGACGACAATGAAGCTAATTAGCCGCAGGTAGGGCGCATGGACCAGCACGTAGGTGTTCAGCAACCACGCGCACACGGCGGTGACGAGCATGACAAAGGTTGTCGCCAATCCGAGCCGCGCGGAGGTTTCCAGCGAGTTGGATACGCCGAGGAACGGGCACAGCCCGAGGAAGTAAGTCAACACGAAGTTGTTGACGAGCAGCGCGCTGACGAAGATCCAGAGCAGGTTATCCATCAGCCCTCGCTCCTTTGCGCCGCGGCAACGTCTTCGAGGAACTCGTCCTTCTTGGTCTTGAACCAGTTGAAGAACAGCAGGATGACGCCGAGGGTCAGGAAGCCGCCCGGCGGCAGGATCATGATGACCCATGGCTCGAAGTTCTCGCCGAACAGCTTGAAGCCGAACAGCGCGCCGTCGCCCAGGATTTCGCGGACGGCGCCGAGTGAGAACAGCGCCAGCAGGAAGCCGCTCGCCATGCCCATCGCGTCCATGACGGCCAGCTTGGTCGGGTAGCGCGAGGCAAACGCTTCCTGGCGACCGAGTATCAGGCAGTTGGCGACGATCAGCGGGATGAACGCACCCAGCTCCTTGTGCACGCCCGGCACCAGCGCGAGCAGCGTGTAGTCGGCAATCGTGACGAAGGTGGCGATAATGATGATGAAGCAGGAGATGCGCACCTGCTTCGGTATCACATGGCGGAAGGTCGACACGAGGAAACTCGATCCCACCAGCACGAAGAAGGTCGCCATGCCCATCGCGACCGCGTTGATCGCCGAGTTGGTCACGGCCAGCATCGGGCACATGCCGAGCACCTGGGCAAACACCGGGTTGTCGCGCCAGATGCCCTTGAGGAATTCTTCACGCGAGACGTTTTGCTTCATGGCTGCGCCTCGCTGCTTTCAACCTCGGTGTCCATGAGATCCGGTTCGGACCCCGGCGCCGGGTAGCGGGTCGACCACTCGGTGTGGGCCTCGTTGATGATGCGGACCACGGCCTTGGCCGAGATCGTGGCGCCCGTGATCGCGTCGACCTGGTTATCACCGGTCTTGGTGCCTTTCTTGACGGCGACGATCTCGGGGTCGACCAGCAGGGCGCTGAACTCGGCCACGAAATCGGCGTCCTTGTAGATCTTGTCGCCGAGGCCGGGTGTTTCGCGGCTCTCTAGGATTTCCATGCCGACCACCTGCCGGTCGCCGGGCCTGTAGCCGTAGAGCAGGGCGATCGTGTCCTGGAAGCCGGGCCCGGCGGCCGGCACCGCGTAGCCGACGAACGCGCCCTGATCATCGTGGCCGCCGTAGATGACGGGTTCGTCCTTATCGGGGCTGGCCACGACCACCAGTTCGCCGTCGCGGTAAACCAGCGCCTGCATCTGCGTGACGCCGGGCAAGACCTTGAGCACAGCTTCGCGCAGCTCGCGCGCCTTGTTGGCGGTGATCGTCGGCAGCGTCGTCTCGTAGATGCCGATGATCGCAATGCCCGACAGCAGTCCCGCGATCGCGAGCGTTAGTACGAGGCGCAGCGAGCTGGGGTTCGCCGTGTTGGCGGTCGCATTCATGGCGACTCCGCCCCGCGGCCGAACACCCGCGGCTGCGTGTAGCGGTCGATCAGCGGTGTTGCCGAGTTCATCAGCAGGATGGCGTACATCACGCCCTCGGGCAGGCCGCCGAACACGCGGATCAACATCACGAGCACGCCGACGCCGATGCCGAATATCCAGGCGCCGCGCGGCGTGACCGGCGAGGTGACCGGGTCGGTCGCCATGTAGATCGCCCCGAGCAGCAGGCCGCCCGAGAATACCGAGAACCACGGCGTCGGGAAGCGCTCGGCGTCGAAGAGACCAAGGCAGGCCGAGAACAGGATCACGGTCGCGAGGATGCTGACGGGGATGCGCCAGTCGAGGTCGCGGCGCAGCCACAGGTAGACGCCGCCCAGCAGTAGTGCAACGCCGCTGGTTTCCCCGAGCGAGCCGTTGATCTTGCCGAATGCCAGGTCGGAGAGCGGTGTGACGACCTGTTCAAACTTCATCAGGCCGAGCGGCGTCGCCGACGACATGGCATCCACCGACACCTGCATGAACGGCAGCGCGAGATTGCCAGGATAAACAGCAAAGAAACCGGCCTCGCCCGTCGCCGGCACCCAGGTCGTCATGGCGATCGGGAAGGTCGCCTGCAAAAAGGCGCGGCCGAGCAGGGCAGGGTTGAAGAGGTTGTGGCCGAGGCCTCCCCAGATTACCTTGCCCAGTGCGATACCCACGAAGCCGCCCAGGAAACCCATCCACAACGGCAGGCCGGGCGGCAAGGTGAGTCCGAGCAACAGCCCGGTCACGATTCCGCTGGAGTCGCGCAGCGACTCGCCGCGCGTCTCCTTGGTGGCGAAGAGCCATTCGGCAAGCACGGCGCCCGCGATACACGAACTCAGCACCAGTACGGCACTGATCCCGAAGAACCACATCGAGGCTGCGGTGGCCGGCATCAGCGCCCAGACCACGTCACGCATCGCGCTCGGCGTGGTCATGCCCTGGCGCAACAGCGGCGCGTGGAACAGCAGGAGATCGGGATCGCGCTTTTTCACGCGTCAGGCTCCCGGCGATGCATCAGGTCGTCCTTGGCCGTGCGAATGAGCTGCACGATGGGGATGTTCGAGGGGCAGGCGAACGTGCAGCTGCCGCATTCGACGCAGTCGAACACGTTCAGCTCCTTCATCTCGTCGAACATGCGCGACCGGGAGAGCCGCGCGAGGCGCGACGGGTTCAGGAAGTAGGGGCACGCTTCGAGGCAGCGGCCGCAGGAAATGCAGGGGTACTCCCTGCGCCGGGCCGTCTCCTTCTCGGTGAACACGAGGATGCCGGAGCAGCCCTTGAGGATTGGCACGTCGAGGCTGGCGACGGGACGGCCCATCATCGGCCCGCCCATGATGATCTCGCGGCTACCCGGCTTGAGGCCGCCGCAAAACTTGACGACGTCGCGCACCGGGGTGCCCAGCGGCACGACCAGGTTGGCCGGGTAGGTGACGCCGGGTCCGGCGACCGTCACGACGCGCTCAATGAGAGGCATGCCGCGCAGGAAATAGTCGGCAATTGCGACGATCGTGCCGACATTGTTCACGTTCACGCCGACATCTCGCGGCAACTGGCCGGCTGGCACCTCCTTGCCGAAGACGCTCTTGATCATCATCTTCTCGGCGCCCTGCGGGTATTTGACCTTGAGGGGCACGACGCGCACCGGCTGCCCTCGCTGGATGTGCTTGCGCAACACACCGATGGCGTCCGGCTTGTTCATCTCCACGCCGATCACGGTTTCTTCGGCGCCGAGCTTCTGGCGCATGATCTCCGCGCCCTCGAGCAAAGCCTCGGGGCGTTCCAGCATCAGCCGGTGGTCGGTCGTCAGGTAGGGCTCGCACTCGGCGCCGTTGATGAGCAGGTGCCGAATCCTCACCCCGTCGGGCACCGACAGCTTGACGTGAGCCGGGAACGCGGCGCCGCCCAGCCCCACGATGCCCGCCATCTGCACGGCGCTGATGAACTCGTCGAGCGACAGCGACTGCCAGTCGACGGCGTTCTTCGGGTCGACAGCCTGGGTCGCGAACGCATCGGCTTCAATCGCGATGGCGGGCGCGAAGCGGCCATCGACGTCGCGGTGATTGCCTACGTCCGTGACGACGCCGGTCACCGGGCTGTGCAGGGCCGTCGAGACGAAACCGCCGGGTTCCGCAATCAGCTGGCCGCGATCGACGCGCTCGCCGGTGGCAACAACGGCTTTCGCCGGCACCCCGGTATGCTGGCCCAGCGGCATCACGTAGTGGCTGCCAAAAGGCACGCGCTGGATCGGCAGGTCGGCCGTCTGGCCCTTGTGATGTGCGGGATGCACACCGTGTTCAAAACTGCGACGCAACAGGCCGAGCGCCTTCATCGCCCTCAGCTCCTCTTCCGCGTAGCCAGCTGCAGCAGCCGGGCGCGAATGTTCTGCGCGATCTCGGCCTGGGTCTTTTCCTCGACTTCGCGCAGCTCGGCGGCGGCGGCCTGCTTCTGCGCTTCGAGGGCGGCCTCGTGCTCGGCGGCGACCTCGGCACGGATATCCCGGTCGAGCTGCTCGGTAAACGGGGTCACGATGCCGGCGAGCTCCTGCAGGGTTTGCCAGTTGGCCATGCACTCCGCCGCGCCGGTCGCCATGGCCGGCGAGACCGAGAAGCGCTGCCCGTCGTCTTCTGCAACAACGAAAGGCGTCTTGCCCTTGCGGCTCTTCGGCTCCAGCAGCCATTCAGTCATTGCGACAGCCGCCGCGGCATCGTCCGGCAGGGGCTCGAAGTGCGCCGCGTAGCGTTGCTGCCCGAGCGCCCAGTCGGCGGGTGTGCTGTCGGCCAGAGCCGCGTCAATCATGGAGTTGCCGTCCAGGCTGATGCGAGACCCGAACACGCCGTCGCGTCGCGGGTCGTAGCAAAACAGCGGCAGTGCGCGACTCGCGACGGCGGAGCGCGCCTGCTCGACGGTGTCGCCGGCCGGGTAGCCGTGCCGCGTCGGGCTTGGCGCGTAGACCTGCAGCAGGGCAGGGCCGCTGAAGCTGAGGGCTTGCAGCATGCTCTCGCCGAGGTGCGCTGGATGAGCCACCGACGTCTGGGCGACGAAAGCGTTGCGCTGCGCCAGGGCCAGCAGGCCGAGACCGGCGCGCGGATTGTTGGCGCCCGCGCCGTGCTGCGCAATGTCCAGCGCACCGAGCACCAGCACCTTGACCGGCAGGCCGGAGTTCAGCAGCCAGACGAGCTGTCCGAGTCCCGGCCCGGCGAGCAGCTCATCGCTACCCAGCAGCACCAGCGGCGGACATAACGCCAGCTCCGTCTCGTCGAGGTCGCGCCAGTGCAGCCTGGTCAGCGCATCGCGCTTCCAGTCGGCGCCGTCCGGCTGATCAACCTCGAGTTGTGCAAGGCGCAGCAGCCTTACGAGCTCCGTCGTTTCCTCCAGGTGCCCTTCGACCAGGCCGGCGGACAGCTGTGCGGCATCCCCGGTCATGTCGATAACCACCGGCGCCTGGAACGGGTTGTGCGGGAACGTGCCGGCCCATTCGGCAGCCGTACCACCCGCCACCGCAAGCCCGTAACGGGCGCGGCCGAGACCGTGCGCCCCCTGGACGAGGCGACGGTGCGCAGCATCGATCCGGTTATAGAGGTCGATCAGGCGTAGCAGGTAGTCGGTGTCGATCGAATGGTCCGTCTCACCGCCGCCGATGCCTTTTGCCAGTTCTTCGAGATCGACGCGCGGGCTGGACGCGCGCTTGAGCTGCTCGCTGATTGCGTCGAGGTCGTCCATCGTAAACGTGCTCGACAGCGTCTTCTCGATGAGCCCGGAAATCGAGTCGCCAGCCTCGGCGAGCGAACTGGCGAAGCGCTGCGCAATCGGCTGTTGGTGAAACTCGGTCGCGGACAAGGCGAGCCTGGCGGCCATCTTCTCGCCCGAGCCCGCTTCGGCAGGGTCGCCGCCCGCGAGCGCGAACTGGCAGTAGCGCGACAACAGGATCGCGGCCATCGCGCCGATCTCGGGGTCCTGCGCGACGCGTTCCAGTGTCGCCGACGCCGTGTCGGGCGTGCGTGCATAAACGGACCAGAGTTCGCGTGCGTTTTCCAGCACGGCCGCGTCCTGGTTAGCTGCCTGCAACGCGTCCGGCTCGCAGTGATTGATGCAGATACCGCAAGCCTTGCAGGCTTCGGGATTGACGACGACCGACAGCAGTTCGGCGCCGTCTTTTAGCGCGGCCTCGGCATCCGTGAAAAATGGTTTGGTTACGGCGACCGGCAAAGCGCCGAGTTGCTGGCCGATCGCGTCGACGCCGTCGCTGATGGCCTGCTTGCGATCGTCTGGCAGCGGCATCTTGTCGCCGAGCCACGCGTAGGCGTCACGAAGCATGGCGCCAAACGTCGCGGCGCCGTCCTCGGCTTTCCGGTTTGCCGAGATGATGCGCGAGGCGAGTTTCGAGGAGACCTGGCGCACGGCATCCGCGCCGGCCAGGCTGATACCCATTTCGATCAGCGCTCCCGGCGTTGCGGCGACCACACCGATCGCACTGTCGGGGCACAGGGTCCAGCACTGGCCGCAGCCGGTGCAAAGCGTCGGATCGAATGTTGGCAACGTCTCGCGCGCCGCGCTCGTGTCATTGAAGGTCGAACTCAACGGCGGCATCGTGCCCGTGGCGAGGAACGGATCCGCGGTCAATCGTTCTTCCTGGCCATTGCGATACAACACGCCGGTCTGGTCCCAGAAGCGCGGCAGGCTGGCGAAGGAGTCGTCGTCGCGTGCGAGATGGCGCACGGCCGTCGGCGTTTCGCCGGACCAGCGGCCACGCTCATGTGCTATCTCGGCGGCTTGCGTGCTCTCGGCAAGCTGCTCGAGACCCGCCTGGAACGCGGCGACGAGTTCGTCGCGGCGCTGCCCGTCCACGTCGTCGAGCAGGTTCTTGCGAGCGGAGATGACGCGACGCGCCTTTTGCTCGAGCAGACCTGCTTCGATCAGCGCGCCAAACAGGCCGCCGAGCAAGGATTCGTTTCGGAGACCACCATCGCCCTCGATCGGGACACTGAACACCGAGCCGGATCGAGCGATCGACACGGTTGCGGCGTGCACGTCCAGCATTGCGTCTGCGGCGACATCGTCGCCGGGATCGTGCAGTGACTCGTCTCCGTGAATCAGCCTGTCGGTCAGGGTTGCGGCGGAGTCGGGCCAGGCGACATCCGGATGGGCGCGGACGCGGCCGCCCTCGAGCGCATGCAGCAGGGCGGACGCCGAGCCGAGCAGACTGGCGCCGTTGGTTCCGCGGCGAATCGCGATGCTCAGCGATTTGCCCTGATCGACAGGAGAGGGTTTGTCCGCCGCGCGAATCGCGGCGCCGGCCAGGTCGGGATAGGCGCGCCGCAGCGCGTCAAGCAGCACCTCGCGCTTGGGCTGATCGCCCGACGTGTCGTCGAAAGCCAGCCCCAGGTACCAGGGCGTGCGGCTGTGCAGGTCCTCGAGCGTTCCGAGCTCGACGAGATCGATGACTCGCAGCGGCAGTCCGCCCAGACCATAGAGAACCGTGGTGCACCGTGGTCGGCGTTTGTCGCCAAGCTGCCCGAGGCTCGCGCGTACCTCTTGCGTTAACGGTGGCTCGCCGTTCATCGGCGCGCCTGAGCGCTCGAGCACGACAACGGACTTGCGCCCCTCGAGTTCGGCAGCCAATTCGTCGGCCGGGAACGGGCGCAAGGCATGGACGCCGATGACGCCCGCCTTGATCTTGTGCTGCTTGCGCAGCCGGTCTGCCGCCGCGCGCAGCGATTCAATCGCCGCACCCTGAGCCACCAGCAGTAAATCGGCGTCTTTGGTTCGGTAGCGCGACAGTGACCCGTATTCTCGCCCGGTTCGCGCCGCGAACCGTTCGAATGAGAGGTGCAGCGATTCCGCGACGAACGCGTCGAAGAAAGGCTGCCGGGCGAAGGCGCCGCGCGCAAAGCTGTGCTTGTCGAACAGGGCGCCAGCGAGCACGGGCTCGTCGAGATCGTGCCAGGCGGGAACGCGGCTGCGCGTTTCACCGAACAGCAGTTTCTGCGCGGCGGTTGGCGCAGCGATCTCTGCGCGCGCCGCGCCCACAAACTCGCTGGCCTGGGCGGGCGACGGCAACCGCACGTCCTGCACGGCAAGCGCGGTCTGTTCGCCGTCCATCACGACCAGTGCCGGCACGAGCGACTCTTCGGCAACGCGCCGCGCGATATAGGAATAGTCGACCGCCTCCTGCACATTACCGGCGAACAGCAACAAGCAGCCACTGTCGGCCGCAAGGTGAATCGTCTCGTGACCGCTGCCCAGCGCGGCGCCGTGCGCGGCGGCGGCGCGCGAGCCGACATGGAGCACCAGCGGCACGTGTTTGCCGGCAGCGGAGATCAACAGATCCTGGGCGGCGCCGATATCACTCCCGGACAGGAAAGCCGTCGCGCGCCTGCCGGCCAGCGCGAGGCCGGTCGCCGCGGCGACGATGCCGCGCGGCCCCTCGGCGGTTTGCGCGGACAGCGCTTCGCCGAAGAGGTTGGTTGCGCCGTCTTCGATCTGGCCGAGCCACACGGCATCTGCGTCGGCCGCGGGATCGCCGCCGCCCAGCACCGCGTGAGTTGCGATGGCGGCTTCCGACAACGCCACCGCGCTGTTACCGTCGAGCACGCAGTCGAGCCCTTCGTCGCGGATGTCCGAACCGGCCGGCGCGCCGAATGCCTTGCGGTACCACTGGATGGCGAGTTTGCGCAGCGCAGACATCAGCCGACTCCTGCCCGCCGGGACTCCTGGTCCTGGAACTGCTCGCCCTCGAGCCAGACGATGGAGTTGGTGGCGCAGCGGAAGATTGCTTCGGGCCGTGCTTCGGCACCCGAGCCATAGTCGACGACCGGGAGGTTGTCGCGCATCGTGATCAGTCCGGGAGCGGCGTCGGCAACGCATTTGCCGCAAGCGTCACACGCGACCTTGCAGAGCTGAGTTGCAGCCTCGCCAGCCAGCGGGATATTGCACTGGACGTAGAGGTTCTGGTTAAGCGGCACCAGCTCCATCAGGTCGCGTGGACACGCGGCCACGCAATCCGGGCAAGCCCGGCATTTCTCCATATCGACCTGCGGCAGCCCGTTGCTGTTCATGTGGATGGCGTCGAACGTGCACGCGCGCTCACAGTCACCGAGCCCGAGACAGCCCCACGAGCAGCCCTTCCCACCGCCGGAGACAACGGCCGCCGCGCGGCAGCCTTCGAAACCCCGGTACTCGGCGACCTGGTTGGCTTGCAGGCGGCCGCCGTTGCAGCGTATCCGCGCGACCAGTTTCTCGGCGCGGCCAGCGTCGACCTCAAGGTACTCCGCGATCTGTTCGATGGCCTCGTCGGTGCTGACCGTGCACTGGCCCGGGTCGACGTCGCCCGCGACCAGCTTCTCGGCAAACGGCAGGCAACCGGGTTGCCCGCAGGCGCCGCAATTGGTGCCGGGCAGCAGTTCGTTGGTTGCTTCAATGCGTGGATCCTCGTCGACCCTGAGGAAGCGTTGCGCGATGGCGAGAACCGTGCCGAAGAACAGGCCGATTCCCACCATGATTGCAGGCGCGACGAGGAGGCTGTTCATCAGTTGAAAGGCTCTGCGCGAGCGATCAGTTCATCGAGGCCCGGCTCGTTCGGGTCGAGCGGTTTGCCGGGGTGTATGCACTTGGCCGGGCAGATCTCCGCGGCCGCGACGAGGTCGGCGTAGGTGCCGGCGTTCACGTCGCGGATGTAGGCCTGCTTGTCCTCGTTATAGGCGAACATCATCTTGTTGATGCTGATGCAGTCGTCGCAGGTCGTGCACGCCGCGGTGTCGAGCCAGGGCTCGTCGAAGCTCAGTTCCTCTTCGGGTTCCCCGGCTGCTTCCACCGCGGGCTCTGCCTCGGCTTCGACCGGCGCCTCTGTCCCGGCGGGCGCCGTAGCGGGCATTTTTACGACCGGGCTGCCGCCGGCGACCATGCCCGACAGGTCGGCGCCCATCAGGAAGTCGACGAGTTGTCCCATCGCTTCACCGGCCGCCTCGGTGCGCACGCTCTCGAGGGCTTCCTCGTGGTCTTTTTGCAGCTGGTCGCGTTCGGCTTCGATCGCAATACGCTGCTCTTCGATGATGCGGTCGATCGCTTCTTCCACGTAGAAGTTTTGTACGCCCGCGAGCTCCTGCAGCGTATGCCAGTAGTTGAGCCGGTCACGGCAGGCGAACACGAGGGCGCGGGACACGGCCAGCCGCAGCAGCACGCCCTCAGCGTCGATTGCCCAGACAAATGGCACGGCGCGATCGACGATCTCGTCATCCGCGTCGAGGTACTGGTCGATCGGCAAGAGATCTTCCGACACGAGGTCGGCCGGGATCACGCGAAAGTGGTCGTGCAGCGCAGGCATCAGCAGCGCGTAGTCCGCGAACGTGAATGCCAGCTCCATCTCGGTCGTATCTCCCGCGGCGTCGCGGTACTCCAGTTTCTCGACCGGCCAGTCGCTGTCGGCCTGCGGATTGCCGCCGAAGCTGACGCGTTCAGCCGCGTGGTCGCCGGCATCCGGATTGACCAGCACGAACGGGTGGGCGCGGCTTTCAAGGGCCGCGCTGGCGACAAACCAGGGATCGAGCACGGGTTTCTCGACCCTGGACTGGGTGCCGCGATTGATCAGGTGCAGGCTGGTGCGATTGCTGTCAAGCGCGCACAGGAAGCCGGCCAGCAGGTCGTCGTGACGCGCCGCCGAGGTTTGTGCGACGACGGCCTGGCGGTGCCCGACGCCGAAATAGCCGAGCTCGAAGCGATACGCGTCGAACGGGCCCTCGTCGGGCCGCGCGCCCGGGTTGTCGTAAGCGCGCACCGAGGTGAGCACGTGGACGGGCAGCCGCGACCCCAGCATTCGTGAGAACGAGGGCAGGCCGTCGCCGGCCAGTTGGGCGGCCGAAACCAGTGCAAAAACCCGGGTGACCAGTTGCAGTTCGTCATCCGAGAACGACTGCCAGTCGAAGTTCGCGAACCAGGAGTCATGGATGGCCGGGTCGTAGCTGCTGTCGATCTCCAACGCCGCAATTCGCAGTGCGGCAAACAGCGTCGCAAATTCGGCCGCGTCCTGCTCGAAGACTTCGGCGGCCGTTGTGCACGGGTCGTCGCTGTCGACCACGTGCACCTCGGGCAGGACACTGATCCCGGGGCCTTCGACCCGGCCAACGAAGCGCACGATGACTGCGTCGTCCTGCCAGGCCTGCAGCGTGCCCAGGGCCGCCTCGATCCTGACGCGGCGCGCTGTTGACATCTCGACGGATCCCGCGGCGCGCTGCTCCAGCATCCCGGAGAGGGCGCCACTGTTGAAGTACCGTGAACCCAGTCCGACACTGGACTGGATATTGCCGGGTTCATTCGCCTCGGCCGATTTGGACTTTTCGACGTCGAGGAGGGCTTCGAGGCCGTGAACGTGGTTGTCGATGCGTTCGCGCAGCTGCGCGCGTCTTTGCGAGTCCCGGTGTCGAATGGCGTGCAGCAGCAGGTGCAGCGGAACGCCCGGGCCGTAGCCCAGGAACTGCCCACCCTTCGCTATGGCGTCCGCGAGCTGCCCGAGGTCGGACTGCAGCTTCTCCCGCGCGCTCTCGTTGAGATCGAGTTCCGCCTGCATCGCCGCCGCCGCTTGCGCAAACAGATCAGCGGCATCGGACGGACCGGCATCACCAAGTGCGTCCTTGAGGTAGCGTTCGAGCCAGGGCAGGTTGTCCCTGAGTATTCTCGCGTCCTCCTCGCCAGGCGCAAAGGTCTGCAGCGCGGCGCCGAAGAACTCGCTGATGGGTCGGGCGAGTTTGGCAACATCCCTGTCGCCGACCGGCGCCAGGTACAGCGGGTACTGGTAGCGGATGACGGAGGCATCGCGGTAGGCATTGAGCAACGCCGGCAGCACCGTGGGTGCAGGCCTCGTCGTCTTCCCGACCGCTGCCGGCTCGCCGAAGTGGAAGCGTCGCAAGAGGCGCAGCGTGCCCTTGCTCTCGCTCGTCGTGTCGCCTTCTGCCTGTTGGATGCCGTTCTTGCTTTCCAGAACAGAGTTCATCGTTGCTCCGGGTTATAGGGCGAAACCGTCCAGCGCCTTGTTGAGGCCGGCGAGCTTCTCGTCGGCGCTCATGTCCATGCCGACCGAGGACATCAGGTCGTAGCGCGGCGCGTCGGGATTGTGATACAGGATGCCGAGCGGCAGGATCGTGTCGTCCTCGGCGAGCGCGCGCGCCGCGGCAAGATCCGAGGGATCGTGCTCGGTGTGGTTCGGGAACAGCTTGATCACATTGTCCGGGAGCTGAACGCCCTTCTCATGAGTCAGCAACTGCATCCGTGCCGGCTCGTCCTGCAGCGACTTGCCGATGGCCTCGACGTAGACCGGGCAGCGCTGGATGATGCGGACGAAACTCGTGCCCTTGTGCTCGTGCGCTTTCCTGATGACCTCGTGCCGTAGCTGGGCGTTCCAGTCCACGATCTGCGCAACGAACGAGATGTTCGTGATGCCGAGCGTGACGGTCAGCGGGTTCAGCGGCGGTAGCAGCGCGCCCGAGGGGTGCGTATTGGTCGGCACGTCGAGCGGCGTGGTCGGTGACGTCTGCTTCTTGGTCAGACCGTAAATGCCGTTGTCGAACACGAGCAAGGTCATGTCCATGTTGTAGCGCATGGCGTGAACCCAGTGGGCCGCGCCGATCGAGAAGCAGTCGCCGTCGCCAGTGGCCACCCAGACGTCGAGGTCGGGACGCCGCGACTTGATGCCGCAGGCGACGGGCAGGGCGCGACCGTGCAGGCCGTGGAACCCGTAGGTATTCATGTAGTGCGGCAGGCGGCTGGAGCAGCCGATGCCGGAGACGGCCACGGTCTTCTCCGGTTTCACCTGCGAGTCGCGGCACACGCGGTGCACGGCGGCGAGGATGCCGTGGTCGCCGCAGCCGGTGCACCAGCGCGGCTCGGCGCCGCAATAGTCATCGAGTGTGAAATAACGATCCTTGACC
Source organism: Woeseiaceae bacterium (assembly GCA_030066075.1). GTDB lineage: Bacteria > Pseudomonadota > Gammaproteobacteria > Steroidobacterales > Woeseiaceae > UBA1847. The sequence goes on along the minus strand of JASJCH010000045.1, from coordinate 970 downwards.
TCGAGGGACCAGTCACCTTTCAAGCCAAACATGCTCAAACTCCTTCCATCTCTGCGAGGCGGGAATCAATGACCTTGCCGATCATGCCCGGTTGTAGCGGGTGCCCTGGAACCTTGGACCAGCAGTCGATATCCATCAGCGTGTGCGCGCGCAGCACGTTCGCCAGCTGCGAATAACGGCGATTGTGTTCGTCGATCATCGGCGCGTCGGGTTCGTCGCTGTAGTTGATCTCGATCGTCATCACCTTCCTGAACCCGGAGAAGATCTCCTTCAGGCCGGGCTCTAGCGGCGAGAGGAAGCGCAGGTGCGTCGACGACACTTTCTTGCCCTCGGCCCGCGCGCGATCGACAGCCTCTTCGATAGCGCCGAGCGTCGAGCCCCAGCCGACGACCAGCAGATCGCCGGTGTCGTCACCATGAATCTCGGGCGGCTTCAGGGTCTCGCCCAGCGTCGTCAGCTTGCGGCTGCGCATGTTCATGCCGACCTGGTTCGACGCCGAGTCATACGCGATCTTGCTGTTGCGGTTGTGCGCGAGGCCCGTGAGGATGTATTCGCCGTCGCGCATGCCCGGGATCGGCCGTGGCGAGAGGCCCGTGGATTCGTCCCAGTTGTAGGGCGACACCTCCGGATCCCAGGCCGACTGGTCGACCGGCGCTGCAAACCATTCCTCGTTGACGTCCGGCCGTTCGATCGGCTGCACGCCCGTGGCGAGGTTCGCATCGGTCAGTATGATGACCGGCGTGCGGAACGACTCCGCCAGCTTGCGCGCCATGACGACGAAGTGCAGGCACTCCGAGATCGTTGCGGCGGCGATGACAATTTTCGGGGAGTCGCCCGGCGAGCCGTACAGGCTCGCGAGCAGGTCGCCTTGCTCGATCTTGGTCGGCAAACCCGTTGCCGGGCCGCCGCGCTGCACGTTGATAATGACCAGCGGTATCTCGGCCATGACGGCGAGGCCGATCATCTCGGT
>JASJCH010000044.1 GCA_030066075.1 Woeseiaceae bacterium | reverse complement strand
GGCGTAGGGCTTGCGGACGCGAGTTCGATTCTCGCCACCTCCACCAAATATAGAGAAGGGCTCGCCCATTGGGCGGGCCCTTCTCTATTTGTGCGGGCGGTGCGAGTCGAACGAGCGTAGCGACAAACCGACAGGATAGTCGGTTTGGACGCACGAGCTGCGCGAGTGCGCCCGAAGGGCGAGGGCCAGGATGGCCCGAGTCAATTCACAAACCGCGGCGCAGCCCGTTTTGGACGCCCGGAGGGCGCCCCGAAGGGGTGAGCCGCGTCAGCGGCGAGTCAATTCTCGCCTAATCGGCCTCCAGCGCTTCCCGAACCACCGGCTCCAGCCGCGTCAACCCGGCGTCCTTGCCGAACTCGATCGCGGCTTCATCGTCCGCGCCATTGAGGCTTTCGCGCAGTGCCAGCACCGCGCCGACCCGGTTGCCGCTACCACAGTGCAGCAGAACCGGTCCGTCAATGTCGGCCAGCAGCTCATCAAGCTGCCGTGCCTTGTCCAGGTTGATCTCGGCAGCACTGGAGATCGGGAAAGCGATGTACTCCATGCCCTTACCCTCCACGACGTCCGCGTAATTGCTGATGCCGCGATCCTCGTTCAGGCCGCGCATGTCGATTACAGCCGCGTAACCGGACTCCGCGAACACCTCCAGTGCCGCCGTGTCCGGTTGCCCGGCAGACGTTATGCCGCCGACGGGGGCAACCTTGCCCGATGCCACGACCTTGTCCAGGTCTACCTTGATGCCCTGCTCGCCTTCGTCGGCATAAGCCGGGAAGGCGAAAAACAGGAGTGTTACGAGAAGCAGTTTTTTCATCAGTCTTTAAGGACCTCTACCATGCGAAGCTCGATGCCGTTCTCGGTGAAGACGACATCACCCGACATGCGGTCATAGAGGTCGGCAATCGACTGCATCATGTCGGTCATCGCTTCTTTCATTTCGGGCGTAGCCGCTTTGGCGTCATCGGCGTCGCCGGCAGCGATTGCCTCGCCCATGAAGCTGTAGTAACGCGCCGCATCCATGCTGAAGCTCATGAACGGCGGCGGCGATACGGCATCAGCTTCCAGCATGCTGGCGACCTCCGATTCGGCATTGCCGCCGACGGAGATCGCGACCGCACCTTCGTTCAGCGCCGCGAATGCCTCCATGCCCATCGCCTGCAACTGCGGCAGTTCGAGGGCGACCGGGTTGCCATCCGGCTGCAGGTCAAGCGCCGCGAGTTCGGGGCTGAACATCGCGCCCATGGCGATAAGCGCCTGTGCGTTATCCATGGCCAGGAGGAAAGTACCATCGACTGATGTCGGCGGCGTCTGCGTTCCAACGTCGAGACCCTCGATGTCATCGATGACAGCCAGGAAGCCCTTGAAATCGTAAACCATCGGCGGCACCGGCTGGTTCAGGGACTGACGACCGCTCGCCACACCGGCCTGGATATCGGAGAAATGCTCGCACTCGAACGGATCGGCCTCGATCGCATCGAAGCGCGCCTCCAGAAACTCGCGCGCCGCCTTGGCGTCGATGCTCATACCGAACGACATCAGGGCGTCGGTGGATACTCCAAGCCCCGGAACGGCGGCAGGCAGCGCCTGCATGCCCTTGGCGAGATCGTCACGAAGCTCGAATACCAGGTTCGAATCGAACTGCTTCGCCGTGATGTTGGTGTAGCCGATCACCATGCGCGACATCACGCCGGCCATCTCGCGAATCTCGACCTTGCAGACGTCCGACACCTGGCTGCTGTCATAGCCAATCAGCCCGAATAGCTCCGTGTCGAGGCCCGTCGGCTGACCGACAAAGCGCTCGGCGAGCTTCGGCAGGTCGACGAAACCGACCATGTAGTTGTCGAAGCCGTATTTGCCAATCAGTTCTTCGAGTACGCCGGACTCACCGATGTTGTCATCCGGCAGGGTCAGGCCCAGCGCGCGGCCCGTCTGCTCTTCGCTGAATGCCGCAGGCACGAACGTGAACACGGCTTGGTCGCCGGTAACGGCGATAACAACGCGAAACTCCTCCGCATCAAAATAGCGGTAAGACTGGCCGTCAACCTCGGCAGTCGGCATTTCGCTGCCGGCCCGCTCTTCCAGGCGCGCCAGCGTCGCTTCGAAACTGTCGCTGTCGGAGAGCTCGAAGCGCGCCACGGGCAGCAGACCGTTGCCGTAAAAGGCGCCGAGCGAATCGCGGGCGATACCGGCGTCGCGCAAGCCGTCCATAGACAACAAGCCCGCCAGTTCGTCGACGAAGGCCTCGACCTGCGCCTTTTCCTCATCCGAGCGCGTGTCGGTCTCGGACTGCGACTGCTGGGCAACGACTTCACGCAGGACCGCCTGGTAGGCGACGAGGACGTTATCGAGCTTCGGCTCGATCTCATCCATGATGTCGTCCGGCAAAGGCGCGAGGCTTGCGAAAACGTAAGGCGAATCGGCGGGGATGTACTTCAGGATGTCGGCGCTCTCAGCCGGTACGCCGGCCGCCGCCTTCTCCTCGTCGCGGTCGCAGCCGGTCAGCAGCAATGCGCCGACGGCAATCACGGAAAGGACCTTGGTGCTCATCGATTTCATCATTTGACAGTTTCCTTGCAAACAAACCAAAGCGAGACTTCAGCACGAAGCCCCGGGGTTCCGGATCAGGCGAGTAAAGTAGCAAGAAGTGACGGTCTGCTTTTTTGAGATCGACCAGGGCCGACTGCCGTCATGGCTGGAGTATACGCTTTGCTCCCGGATCAACACAAACTTACACTGCGCCAATGGACGCCGATGGGCTCATTATCCGCGATGTGCGCGACTCGGACCTCGACGCAGTTCTTGTTTTGAACCAGTCGGAGGTGCCGCACGTCGGCAGCATCGATGCGACGCGCATGCGCTGGTACGCCGACCATGCCAGCTACTTCCGGGTGGCCACTGCCGGCGAAGCGCTCGCCGCCTATCTCGTGGGATTCAGGCCGGGCACGACGTATACGAGTCCGAACTATCTCTGGTTCTGCCAGCGCTATCCCAAATTCGCCTACGTGGACCGCGTCGCCGTGGCGGCCAGCGCCCGGCGTACCGGCATTGCGACGCGCCTGTATGACGATTTCGCGGCCGCGATGCCTGAGGCCGTGCCCGTCATGACCTGCGAGGTGAATGTCCGGCCGGCCAACGAATCGTCAATGGATTTTCATCGCCGTCTCGGCTTCGAGCAGGTCGGATCGCTTACGAGTGACGACGGCGCCAAGGAAGTCGCCATGCTGTTGAAGACCCTGCGATGACCACGGATAACGAGGCCCGGGCCTACGCCGACCTGCAGCCCGATCACATTCTCGAAGCACTGGACGAACTCGGTTTTCGTTGCGATGGCCGCTTCCTGGCGCTGAACAGCTACGAAAACCGTGTCTACCAGGTCGGCATCGAAGACGACCGGCCAATCGTCGCCAAGTTCTACCGCCCGGCGCGATGGTCCGACGACCAGATCATCGAGGAACACGCCTTTACCCGGGAACTGGCCGACGCCGAGATCCCGGTTGTGGCGCCACTAACGGTCAGTGGGCGCACCCTGCACCGGGCCGGGCCTTTTCGTGTTGCCGTCTATCCATGCCACGGCGGCCGGGCGCCGGACCTGGATGACCTCGACCTGCTCGAACAGCTGGGGCGCCTCGTGGCCAGGATCCACCTGGTCGGCGCGACTGCGGAATTCGAACATCGTCCGGCGATCGACATCGAGTCCTACGGCGTCGAATCCTGTGAGTTCCTGCTCGAACACGATTTCATTCCCCCCGAGCTCCGGCCGGCGTACGAGAGCGTGGCGGAACTGCTGCTCGACGGCGTGGAACGCTGCTACGCGCAATCCGGTCGCGTGCAAACGCTGCGTATCCATGCCGATTTTCATCCGGGCAACGTGCTCACGCAGGGAGAGCACCTTCATATTGTCGACCTTGACGACACCCGAACCGGGCCAGCCGTGCAGGACCTCTGGATGTTTCTCTCCGGCGACCAGGACGAGCAGCGCCCGCAACTCGAGGCCCTGCTGGATGGCTACACGGAGTTTCGCGACTTCGATGCCCGCGAGCTGCGCCTCATCGAAGCCCTGCGCAGCCTGCGCATCGTGCACTACGCCGCGTGGATCGCACGCCGCTGGGATGACCCGGCGTTTCGGATCGCATTCCCATGGTTCGACTCGAGTCGCTACTGGGACGAGCACGTGCTGGCCCTGCGCGAGCAAGTGGCCCTGATGCAGGAACCGCCGCTGGAATGGCGCCCGTTCTGACGTGGCAACAGTTGCCACCGGCGCATTGATTCTCGATGCCGGCCCCACTACAGTGATGCCTTATAGGATTTCAGGATTTCAGGCGGAACTCTGGCGCTTCGAGCCGCTCTGATATAGGGGTTGTACGGACACTTCCAATTGAATTCTCCCAAGCGCACATTGGTCTTTGGCCTGCTTGCATCCGGTCTGCTCGCCGGTTGCGGCGGCAACGTGACTCTCAAGGCCCCGACGATTCCGGAACCGCTGCTCGAACAAATCGACATGTCTGTCGGCGTGCGCATGCCCGAGAACTTCGAACATTTCGTGCACGAGGAAGAGATCTACGGCAGCCAGTCCTGGTCGATCGACCTGGGACGCTCCAACGCCGCGTTGTTCGAGCAGCTATTCGCGTACATGTTCTCGCGAGTGGTCGTTCTCGCGCCCGGGGACGACCCGCAGCTGATGCCGATCGACGCCCTGATCGAGCCCAGCATAGACGCGTTCGAATTTTCCACGCCGGAGCAGAGCAACACCGAGGCGTTTGCCGTATGGATTCGGTACCGCGTCAAGGTTTACGACCCCGAAGGCAAGCTCGTGTCCAATTGGCCCGTGGCCGCGTACGGCAAGAGCCAGACGACCATGCTCGGCGACTCGGAAGCCCTGCAGCAGGCCGCGGTGCTGGCGATGCGCGACGCGGCTGCGCTGATGATCATGAAATTCGATAACGTCACCCGAATCAGCTCGCTGGCAGGCGGAGCCAGCCAGCCGACGTCGCCGCTGCTACGGCGGCAGCAAAGTACTGAAGCCGGGGAGCAGGCCGCTGCCCCCGAGGGAGCCACTAGTGAGTAACCGACTCGTCGCAATCCGCATTCCCCTGATTCTCGCCGCGGCCATGCTCGGCAGCGGCTGCATCACCTCCACGGTGATGGACGCCCGCACGAGCAACACCGGCATCAGCGCCGACGAGTCGATCGTCATCATGGCCAAGAGCTACCACCTCGGTAACGAGACCGAGCGCAAGTATATTCGCTGCATCGAGGACAGGCTCGGCAGGGGTCGCGAAGGGTTGAACGTTATTCCGCATGACCAGTTCGTCGACTCGCTTTTCCCGTGGTTCGAGCCGCGCACGGCGCCGGCCGAGACCAAGAATCTCGCCAAGCTGATGGATCGCCCCGGCGTCGCCGACGCCATCGCCGCCCAGGGCGTGCGTTACATCATCTGGCTCGACGGTGATACGGATCGCGTTGCCGGCGGCGGCAGCCTGTCATGCGCCGCCGGACCCGGCGGCGGCGGTTGTTTCGGCTTCGCCTGGTGGCAAAAGGACGCCGACTACGACGCCTCCATCTGGGACCTGCGTGAGCTGGAATCGTCCGGTACGGTCTCTGCCGATGTCAGCGGTACCTCGTTCATGCCGGCGCTCGTCATCCCGATACCGATGATCGCGCGCACGCAGGCGCGGGCCTGCAAGACGCTGGCCGACCAGCTGCACAACTTCATCGTGCAGGACGAATCCGCCTGACCTAGGGCCTGCCCGCTCGCAGGAACGCCCTGCGGTAGTACGTCGAGTCCAGTCGCTCGATCTCGACCGTGCGGCCGCTCGACGGTGCGTGCACGAAGCGGCCGTCCCCCAGGTACAGACCGACGTGCGACATCTTGCCGTCAATCGAGAAGAACAGGAGATCGCCCGCTTGCACGTCCTGCCGGTCTACAGGCGGCAGTTGCGCCCACTGACCCGCCGTGGTTCTTGGTATCGACTTGCCAGCCTGCCGGTAGGAGTAATGAACCAGGCCGCTGCAATCGAATCCGGACGGCGTGGCGCCACCGTAGCGGTAAGGCGTGCCGACCTGGTTGAGGGCGACGCTGGCAGCACGGTCACCGACACCGTCCGTGGCCACCGTGGACGATGCGCACCCGCCCAGGGCGGCTAGCGTCACGCCGACCAGCAGTACGCGTCTCAACATTTCGGCGGGCTGGGCTATCATGTCGCCCAGAATAACGGGTGGAGCCCCGGGGCCGTATGAACTGTATCCCATCTTCGCGATTGCGAGCACTACTGCTGTGCACGCTGCTCAGTGCGGCCTGCGGCACCCAGGTTGCCGATTCCGAGGAAGCTGCCGACCCGCTGGCCTATCGCCTGGACATCGTGGTTCAACCACGCCCACTGGACGGTATGGTCGACGTCACCATGCGTCTCACCCAGTCGCGGGCTTTGTTGCGCGAGCTGCGTCTGCGGCCCGACACGCGGATTTCCCGGCTGCGGGGCGACGGTGAGCTCGTCCAGGATCCGGGCCAGGCACGCTGGTTGCCGCCGGCCGACGGCGGCACGCTGAGTTGGACGGTTGCTGTGCCGCACCGGCGCAACGGCGACGGCTACGACGCCTGGCTGGGCGCCGACTTTGGTCTTTTTCGGGCCGAGGACATCATTCCACGAGCGTCCAGCCGGACGCTCAAAGGCGCTTCCAGTGACACGCGCCTGAGATTCCGCCTGCCGGCAGGCTGGACGGTCGTAACCCAGTATCGCGACGATGGCACCATCCGCATCGACAACCCGGAACGGCGGCTCGACCTGCCCTCGGGCTGGATCGTAATGGGCGATCTTGGCGTCCGGCGAGAACAGATTTCAGGCATGCGCGTCGCCGTCGCCGGTCCGGTCGGCCATTCGATTCGCCGCCTCGACACGCTGGCGCTGCTCAACTGGACGCTGCCGGAGCTCGCGCGCATCGTACCGGAGCTGCCGCCCCGCCTGACCGTCGTCAGCGCCGGGGACCCGATGTGGCGCGGCGGACTGTCGGCGCCGCAATCGCTGTTCCTGCACGCCGCGCGGCCGTTAATCAGCGAGAACGCGACCAGTACCTTGTTGCACGAGATCATGCACATGGCGCTTGGTCTCGACAGCGAGGACGGTTACGACTGGATCATCGAAGGTCTGGCAGAGTTCTACAGCCTGCAGCTTCTGGTTCGCAGCGGCACGATCAGCGCGACGCGACATGCGGCAGCGCTGCAGGATCTCGCCGAATGGGCGCAAGACGCATCCAGCCTGTGCGGCCTGCATTCCACGGGGCCGCGGACCGCGCTCGCCGTCGGCGTAATGACACAGCTCGACGCCGAGATCGCACAGAAGACGGAGGGCGAGGCATCCCTGGACGACGTGACCTGGGCCCTCGTCCAGCTCGGCGAGGATCTCGACCTCGCGGGGCTCATCGACAGCGCGGCCGGCATCATTGGCCACAAACCTGACGCACTGCACAGTGGCAACCTGCCGGGCTGTCGTAGTATCCAACCGGAACCCGTAACGAACTAACCTTGCTGATGGACGGACGCCACGACCTCGAGATCATCCTGCGCTCGCGCACGCCGATCGTCGTGATCGAAACGCGTGACGAGGGGCGCATCCTGAAGATGCTGCAGTCCATCACGATTGCCGGGTCCGCGGACGAGTACATGCCGCTGTTCCGTTGGACCGTTACGGACGGACTGCAGCGCATCGACATCGAGCTCGAACCGCAGACGATCAATTCCGAACCGAGCGATGTGCTCAGGCACATTCGCGCAGTCGCCAAACCCGGCATCTACGTGCTACTGGACTTTCACCCGTTCCTGGACGACCCGGTCAACGTGCGGCTCATCAAGGACATCTGCATTCGCTACCGGGAAATCCCCCGGCAGCTCGTGCTGATCAGCCACGACGTCAAACTGCCCGCCGAGCTCGAGACGTTCAGCGCCCGCTTCGACATAGCCCTGCCCTCCGAGGACGAGCGTCGCAAGATTATCGAGCGCGTCGCTGACGAGTGGACACGGGACAATCCGGGAGCCCGCGTCCAGGCCGACGCCAAGGCCTACAAAATGCTGATCCAGAACCTGGCCGGCCTTACATACCGGGATACGGAACAGCTGGCCCGTAATGCGATTTTCATCGACGGGGCCATTACCAAGAGTGACCTGCCCGGCGTGATGCAGGCCAAGTACGAGTTGCTCAACCGCGGGGGCGCCCTGCAGTTCGAGTACGAGACCGCGAAGTTCAGCGACGTCGGCGGTCTGGCGCGCCTCAAGAAATGGCTGTCGCAACGCCGTGCCGCGTTCCGCGGCGACGAGAGCGCCTCGCACCTCGATGCGCCCAAAGGCATCCTGCTGCTCGGCATCCAGGGATGCGGCAAGAGCCTGGCCGCCAAGGCGACAGCCGGCATCTTCGACGTACCGCTCCTGCGCCTCGACTTTGGCGCCATCTACGACAAGTACCACGGCGAGACCGAACGCAAGCTGCGCGAATCGCTGAAGACCGCGGACGTCATGGCGCCGTGCGTCCTCTGGATCGACGAGATCGAAAAAGGAATCGCCGGCCGCGGCGGCGAGACCGGCACCACCCAGCGCGTACTCGGCACCTTCCTGACGTGGATGGCGGAGAAGAAGAGCCAGGTCTTCGTTGTTGCGACAGCGAACGACATCAGCAGCCTGCCGCCCGAGCTCGTGCGCAAGGGCCGCTTTGACGAGATTTTCTTCGTCGACCTGCCGGAGAAACAGGTCCGCGCCGCCATTCTCGCGATCCACCTCACGAATCGCGAACAGCGCCTTGGCAATTTCGATATCGAGGAGCTGGCCGATGCCATGGAGGGTTTTTCCGGCGCCGAAATCGAGCAGGCCGTCGTGGCTGCATTTTATGCGGCGCATGCCCAGCAGGAAGAACTGGCGACGGCGCACATCCTGCAGGAAATCAATGAGACCCGCCCCCTGTCGGTGGTGATGCAGGAACAGGTTGCCGCAATGCGGGCCTGGGCGGCAGGCCGCACCGTCCCCAGCGACTGATACAGACGCTGCCAGCCATTTTACTTAAGCTGACGCAATGCCGGCGAACGGGATGCGCGTGGTAATATCCGTGCATGGCTAATGACAATAAAAACACCAACGAATTAGTCATCAATGATGACGAGCCAACGGCGGAGCTTGAGACGCTGGCGGATACGTACGTGTTCAAGCCGCCAGCCGAGCAGGATGAACTCCCGACGATAAACGAGCTGCGTTCCGACCTGCGCAGTCGCACAGAGACCATTGACCGGCTGCAGTACGATATCGAACACCTGCGTTCGCGCTGGACCGGCCTCGAGGCCGAAATCAAGGAACGGCAGGAAGTTACCCGGGACCTCAACGCAAAACTCGCACTGACCAAGGAACAGTTGTCACGCAAGGAGCGGCTGCTGCGCAAGCGCGACCAGACCATCAAAGCGCTAAAAGCCGAAATACGCGACCGCAACGACGAGTACGGGACCCTCAATACAACGCTGACGGCGCGCGAACAGCAGCTCGAAGACCTGCAGAAAGAACTCGATAAAGCGGAGACGGCCGAGGTATTCAGCGACGGGGTCGATGAAGAGCGCCTTGCCGGGCGTCTCGCGGCTGCGAACGCGGAGTCCAGCCAGCTTCGCGATCGGCTCGCCCAGGCCGACCATTACGCCGACAAGCTGCGCCGGCAGTTGCAGCAGCACATCGAAATCGCCCAGGAGTCCGGTGCGGCGCGTGAGGCGCTTCGTTACAGCCTCGAAAGAAGCGCCCGCAAGGGCGAGGAGCTCGAGCAGCAGGTCGAAGCGCTGCAGGCGAAGAACGAGAGCCTGGAGGACAAGCTATCGGGCATCCGGCAGGAACACGAGGAGGAAATCCGCCTGATCCGGTTCGAACTCGGTGAGGCGCAGGAAACCGTTGCGCAGCACGAGCTCGTCACCGAACAGCTCGCCTCGGACCTTGTCGACACGCGCGGATTTCGGGATGAGCTCGAGAAGATGCTGACCCGCTCGGAAGAGCAATCCGGGAGCCGCATCGGCGACCTGGAATGCGAGAACAAACGTCTCAAGGATGAGCTGGCGCACTACCAGGAAGAACTCGAAAGCAAGAGCGATGCGATCAATTGCCTGCTTGCCGAGATGGCCAAAAAGTCGCAGCAACTGGAGACGATCGACGAGATCGAGGACGTCATCCAGGACATCGACGACCGCATGTCCGAGCGCATCGAGGACCGGGAGCACCATGAGCGCGACCGGATGTCGCGCGTACTGATCGGCACCGTGGGCGAACAGGAGTTGCAGTTCCCGCTGTTCAAGGACCGGCTGACAATCGGCCGCACCGAGCACAATGACATCCAGTTGAAATCGTCCTGCATCAGCCGCCGTCACGCGGTGATCGTCGTCGACCTCAATACGACCCGGATAATCGACTGGGGCAGCAAAAACGGCCTATTCGTGAACTCCGAGAAAGTAACCGAGCATTTCCTCAAAAGCGGTGACTCGGTCCGTATCGGCACGGCCGATTTCCGCTACGAGGAGCGTCCCAAGCGCGATATCTGAGATTGTGAGGGCAATCACGGCGCTCGACGCCGCCGCGCGCTATGCTGCGAGTCATGTCCCAGGGAGGGTGCACCCGCATGATGATCAGCAATTCGGCAAGGAAGCCGGCCAATCTGACCGAAAGCCAGCAGATGACGCGCGATGCGGGCCGCTTCATGGCGCGCAAGATCTGGCTGCCCAAGGCCGCCTATGACGCGCTGCCGCTTTTCTACATAATTGCAGGCCTCTGTGCTTTGCTCGCTACGTTCTATATCAGCGGCTGGGCGTGGTTGCTGCCGCATTACCTGCTGTTCGCCGTCGCGTGCCTGCACCTTGGGTTCCTGATCTACCGCCGCCGGCGCCACCGCAAATCTTGAACTTTCGCCTTTCGTAGGCAACGATAGCGCCCCATGTCCCAGGGGTCCTTCAGGAAAGCTGCGCTGCGAGAAACCGCGTTGTTCCTCGGTCTGCTTTTCGTAGGCCTGGTTCTGCTGCCCGTCGCCATATTCTGGATCGGCCCGCGCTTGCTCGGCGACTTTGGCGGCTATGGTTTTGCCGACTTCTTCGGCTCGATGGCCGCGCGCATCCGCGACGGCGATGCGGCAGCCTGGTTTCTCGTCCTGTCCCCCTACCTCGGCGTGCAGGCATTGCGCCTGACCTGGCTTGCCTGGCGCTCAACCCGGCCTGCCGCCCGCTGAGATTTCGCGTCTGCGCGATACCGCGCAGACTGTGATTGGCATCACACTTTTTTCATTGCCAACAACTCATTAGGGGCCATACCCTAGAAATTATGTTAACAATCATGCATTCTGTGCGGGGGCAAGTTCTATAGTTGTCACTATTCAGCGACAAACCTTTCAGAACGAGGCGAGCAGCACCTCATGAAGCGCTTTTTAAACTGGCTCAGCGGCAAGTTTTCGCCGACAGATTCGGACCCTGATACCGATCTGCGCCAGACTGGCGCCCACCTCCATCGCGCCGGCAGTCAGCGCCCGGTCCCGCGGGCAACGATCAAGCAGGCGGTGCCGGACCGGCAGCCCGAGATGGTCGACCTCGACCCCCACGTTGGCGGCCGCATCGAGGACGCTGGCCCGGGGAAGAACGTCCTGATCCGCAACAAGTACGTTCGCGAAGACACGGGCACCCACGAGACGCTGAAGATCCTGGACGATTCGATCCTCGACACCGAGGAAGAGGTGGGATTCGATCCTTACAACACGGGCCAGTTCGACCGCTCCAGGAATTGGGACAAGCGCACCAAGTAGCATGAGCCTGCGCGTCTCGTTCGAACTCGACGACAACGACCTCACCCATTTCCGGCTGATCATGCGCGAGGCGCGCAAGGCCGCCGCGCGCAAGGCGCCCGAGGATATCGTGGCCGCGGCGGAGGACCTGCTGCAGGACATTGGCAACGCTGGCACACCCGGATTCATCCAGGACCGCATCGACAAGTTGCGCCTGCTGATGCGAATGCTGGCTGACCTCGACTGGCGCTTGCCGCACCAGGAGGCCGGCCGGGTGCTCAATGCCCTCGCCTATTTCACGGAACCGGACGACCTGATACCGGACCATATTCCCGGGCTGGGTTTTCTCGACGACGCGATCATGGTGGAGCTCGTCGTCCGTGAGCTCGAGCACGAAATCGAGGCCTACCGGGACTTCTGTGACCTGCGTGAGCGCGACGCATCAGCGAACCGGGCAAGCTGGCTCGCGGAGCGCCGTGACGAACTGCAGGCGCGTATGCGGCAGCGCCGCGAGCAAAGCCGTCGGGAAAGCGACGGTCGCGCCGACTGGCGCCTGTTCGACTAGGGCAGGTAGTAGAAGGTGGTAGCCACTACCCCGCCCCACAGGGCGGCCTGGGCGATGTAGCGGCTCTTGTGATTGATAACCAGCGTGTAGAAACTCGTGGCGCTGATTGCGGTCATAACGAGGAAGATGAGCACGCTCGATACGAGCGCATCGAATTCGTTCTGCACGCGCGGGTAGTCGTCGCCGAGGACCAGGAAGACGACCAGAACCGCGGCGAGGCTCACCGTAATAGCCACGCAGCTGCCGAGCAGGATTCCGGTGATAGCGGTCAGTGGGCGCATCTCGATATTTCCATCATGGTATATTTAAAAATTCCTTTTCGGTTTCGGCGGTTATGCCAAATATGCCCTTGATTGAACAGCGTGGGACAACTAGCCTAGCCGCTTGGCAGGATATCGAATCCTGACCAGCGAATTCTGGAGAGACATTTGACAGCACTCAAGACCCATCGTACGGCCTGGTTCACCGGCCTCCTGCTGATCGCAGCGTCAGCCCTGGCCAATGTTCCGGAGGTCGCCTCCGATGAGCCCCTGGCGCCCGATTCACGGCACGAAAAAATCGGTGAAGTCGTTACCCAGTTCATCCAGAAGTCGCACTACCTGCACGTTGCGGTCAATGACGATCTTTCCACGAGCGTCATGGACCGCTACATCGAATCGCTCGATCGCAACCGCATGTATCTGCTGCAGTCGGACATCGAGTACTTCGAACAGTTTCGTTATGAGCTCGACGACATCGTGCGCAATCGTGACAAGTCGCTCGAGCCGGTTTTCGACATGTTTTCGATCTATCGCACCCGCGTGCGGGATCGTTTCGCATTTGCGCTGACCCAGCTCGAGAACGAACCGGACCTGCTGTTAACAGAGGACTACCAGTTCGACCGGACAGAAGCGCCGTGGGCCACGTCCGTCGATGAACTGGACGAAATCTGGCGCAAGCGCGTTAAGAACGACGTGCTCAACCTGGCGCTGACGGAGAAGCCCTGGGACGAGACGCGGGATGTCCTGACCAAGCGCTACGAGCGCTTCCTGCGCCGGATGGACCAGGTGAACAGCGACGACGTCTTCGAGATGTTCATGAACGCGTTCGCGCACACGCTCGACCCGCATTCCAGCTACCTGTCGCCGCGCAACTCCGAGGAGTATCGCATCCAGATGAGCCTGTCGTATTTCGGCATCGGCGCATCGTTGCAGACCGAGGAGGATTACGTTCGGATCGTCAGTATCATTCCCGGCGGGCCGGCGTCGATCGACGGTTCCCTGAAGCCCGAAGACAGGATCGTCGGCGTTGCCCAGGGCGAGGACGGCTCCATGGTCGACGTCATCGGCTGGCGCCTCGACGACGTGGTCGACCTGATCCGCGGGCCCAAAGACACGGTGGTTCGGCTGCAGATCCTGCCGGCCGGCGCGATGGCAGGCGACGCCAACCGCGAATTGAGCCTCACCCGCGGCCAGGTCAAGCTCGAGGAGCAGGCGGCCAAGAGCAGCATTATCAAGGTGCCGCGAGACGGGCGCGAATGGTCGATCGGCGTCATCGAAGTGCCGAGTTTCTACCGCGACTTCCGGGCACTCAGCAATGGCGACAAGGACTACACGAGCACGACCAAGGACGTTAAGCGCCTGATCGCAGAGCTCGAGGAACAGGGTATCGACGGCCTGGTCATCGACCTGCGCGACAACGGCGGCGGCCACCTCACAGAGGCGACGGCCCTGTCCGGGCTCTTCATCGACAACGGTCCGGTCGTGCAGCTGCGTAACTCCAGCGGCCGTATCAGCCGCCTCGACGATCCGGACCCTGTACCGCGCGTCGCCTATACCGGCCCGCTTGCGGTACTGGTCAATCGCTTCAGCGCCTCGGCGTCCGAGATCTTCGCGGCCGCGATCCAGGACTATGCGCGTGGAGTGATCATTGGCCAGGAGACCTTTGGCAAGGGCACGGTGCAGAACCTCTACTCACTCGACCAGTACCTGAAGCCCGAAGGCGACAAGGGCTACGGCCAGCTCACCCTGACCATCGGCAAGTACTACCGCGTTACCGGTGAGAGCACACAGCATCGCGGCGTCAATCCCGACATCATGCTGCCTTCGCCCATCGACGCCGAAGAGATCGGCGAGAGCGTGCGTGACTCCGCCCTCCCCTGGGACACGATCCAGACGACGCGCTTCCGGGCCGGCCAGCCGCTCGACAGCACCATTCACTCGTTGACGGTCAACCACTCCGAGCGCGCCAAGGGCGACCCGAACTTCCAGTACCTCATGCAGTACATCGAGGACGACAGGGAGTCACGGTCGCAGGACACCGTGTCGCTCAACATCGACGAACGCAAGGCGGACCGCGAGGCCAATCGACTGCGGGCGCTGGAGCTCGAGAACGAGCGCCGGGTGGCGCTTGGGCTGGAGCCCATCGAGAAGCTCGAGGACGTTGACGATGAGGATCGGCCGGACATCCACCTTGACCAGGCCGCCGGCATTGTTACAGACTTGGCCCTGATGCGGGAGATCGGAGCGATACCGCCAACCACTGCGCAGGTACAGCCCGAAAACTAGCGCTTGCGCCGCAGTATATTGGTGTTATACTTCACTATAACACCTGATTAGTCCAGCGAACGGGAGGCCCTGTGAAGACAGTCAAGGCGCCACGGACAAGCGTATCGCGGAGTGCCGTCAGCATTCCGGCCCTGCTCCTGCTCGGTGCCCTGAGCGGCACCGCCCTCGCTGCGACGGATATCCAGCAGCCCTGCCCCAAAGCGGCCGACCGCACCGACGCGCTGGAAACCTTCATCGCCCACAAAGACACAACGAGGCCGCTGGTGCGAACGGTCGATGCGTCCGAGGCGGCGACGCCCGTCAAGGTGGCAGACTCGGATGCCGAGCGTCCCGAGGAAAACGAAGGGACGAAGGCGACGCCCGCTACCGATACATCTGAGCCCGCGTACACGACGCGGTTACCGGGTGTGTCGGCGAATGACATGCCGGGTTTCCGGCGTCATATGTACCGGACGGATATCTAGGCCAGCGTCTAGCGGCTGACGAAGTCAGCCAGGTTCCAGTAGTTCTCACCCAGCAGGTTCGCGTCTATCTCCGTGACCCTGCCGCGTTTGTCGATCGCATAAACCGTAGCCACCGACCCGGCGGCGGGAACGGCGTCGTCGTCGCCGCGAAACACGGCTTTTTCGGCGATCAGCCGCGCGCGCTGCCGTACGACCTCAGCGAAGTCCCGTGACTTCTCGAGGCTGGCGAGCTGCTTGCGCACCATCTCGACGATTCGGGTGCAGTCATTCTTGTCGCCGTAGTTGATGGCGCCGACGCTCTTGTCACCGGCTTCCTTGGCCAGCCCCACCAGTCCGTCAGTGCGAAAGTGCAGGTAGAGGTGCTGGGCATACGCGAGGATCATGAAGTTAATCGTGCGCTTGGCCTTGATATCGAGACCTTGCGTCTCGGGCGGCGGCTGGTTTTGCAGATCCTCGTAGTCATGCAACAGGCGCTCTTCACGCTGATGCGCAGCGTCGATTGATGCGGCCAGCTCGTCGAGTCTCGCCGTCATCGAGCGCTTACGGAAAAAACGGACAAAGCCGTTCATTGTCACCAGGCGGTGTTGCTCCGCCTGGAGGCCATCCTCGAGCATTTGCACCTTGAGGCGCTGCTCACCAATCTCGCTCTGGATCGCCTCGCCCTGCCGATCCAGCTTGGCCTGCCATTCGCTGAGCACCTGGCTGTTCGTACGCTGCTCGCGTTGCTGCTTGAGCTGCTCGGCAAACTTCTCGAGCTTACTCTGGCAGCGCAGGTTCAGGTGTTTGAGCTGGTAGTAGATAATGACGTTGTAGACCCACTCCGGGTCCAGCAACAACTGCTCCAGGTGATGGAGCTTCTGCTCCACGCGCGCGGTAGCACCCTCCTGCTCCTTGATCAGCTCCTGCAAGCGGAACTTGTCATTGCGCAGATCGGCGAATTCCTTCTTCAGCTCCGCCCGGTTCCAATAGAGCTGCAACAGCTTCTCGCTGTCCTCCTGCGGCTTCTCATCAGAACGACCGAAAATCGCGGTCAGGCTCGTCACTATCCGTTTCCTTTACATAATCTGATCACCCGGGCCGTATGCTGGCGCTGGGCCCGGCAGGAATATCATCGCAACGACGGGACTTCGGTGCGCTGACCGAATCGACAGTTTTCTCAAAGAGAGTGGTGCGTTTCTAGCGCTCGAGAACGAGGTGCCCGTGGTCGGTCAGGTAGTCGAGCCACTTGTTGAGCACGATGTTACGGCGCCAGCGAGCGTCGAGCTCGGCTTTGTGTTCCCGGGCCAGCTTGCGCAGCGTCTGGTGCCGATGATGGCCGGACAAGCTCATCGCCTCGGCCTGCTGGCCGTCGAGGTAGGCGCGCACGGTCATATCGGGGTCCGACACCGGGCCGTCCTCGGTCTCGAACCGGTAAGTCAGCGACAGCGTGACCGTGTAACGACAGCGTTCCAGGATGTCGATATACAGCTCGCAGTCGCCGGCAACCCGCGAACGAAAGCACCCGTCGAGACGCTCCAGCTCCGGGATCAGGTGGACCAGACGCAGGTAATTGCTCTCATACAACGCCATCAGACCCGCAAAGCTTCGCGGCTTTACGATCGCCTGTGGAACGATGTGTGAGTCGAGCAACATGCTTCGAATATAGCACAGCACCCAGGCAGCAAAAGCCTTGTAATTTGCGTTTCAGATGTGTGTCACAAAAGCGCAAAATTACGGTCGCACGCGGCGATCGACGCCGGTACTATCGAGAATTCGGCTCGATATTTCCTCGATCGAGAACTCCGTCGTATCGACGTGCGGAATGCCGTATTTCTTGAACAGTTTCGCTGATTCGCGCAGCTCGTAGCGCACTTGCTGCGCCGACGAGTACTTGCCCAGCGGGCGGCGTTCCTTGCGAATCTGTCGCAGGCGTTCCGGCGTGATCGTGAGCCCGAACAGTTTCTTGCTGTGCTCCTTGAGAAAGCCCGGCAACTTGCCGGACTCGAAGTCCTCTTCGGTGAGCGGATAGTTCGCCGCATACACACCGTACTGCAGGGCCAGGTACAGACAAGTCGGCGTCTTGCCCGATCGGGAAACGCCGATGAGGATGACGTCCGCCATGTCGTAATTGCGGCTGACGCCGCCGTCATCGTTGGCCAGCGCGAAGTTGGTCGCCTCGATACGCTTCATGTACGCGTTAATGTCGCTCATGCCGTGGGCACGGCCCGATTCATGCGCCGGTTTTTGCTGCAGCTCGACTTCCAGCGGCTCGAGAAAGACGTCGAAAATATCGAGGTGCAGGCCGCTCGCCTGCTTCACGATCTTACGTAATTCCGGGTGTACCAGCGTCGAAAAAACGATAGGCCGGGAGCTGTCTTCGGCGCCCGTTTCGTCGATCCTGCGCACGGCTTCCCGCGCCTTGTCTTCGCTATCTATAAATGGCAAAGTCACTTGCCGATAGTCATGGCTATCGAACTGCGTAATCAGGCTGTGGCCGAGGGTTTCCGCCGTAACCCCGGTCTGGTCAGAAAGAAAGAAAACTGTGCGTTCAGTCATAAGCCGATATCCCGCAATCGATTGTCCATTTCCTGCACGGGAACACAAGGGAGCAGCTATTGGAGCCATATGTCATCAAGCTCGATGAGCTTGGGATGAATGATGTCGAGGTCGTCGGGGGCAAGAACGCTTCCCTCGGAGAAATGATCTCGAACCTGAGCAACCTCGGCGTTACCGTTCCCGGCGGATTCGCCACGACCGCCGCGGCCTACCGCGCATTCCTGGGCACGGATGGTCTCGATGAGCGCATATCAGCCGCTCTCGATGATCTCGATATCGACGACATCGACGCTCTCCATGAGGCCGGCCAGTCGATTCGCCAGTGGATACTGGAGACGCCCCTGCCCGACCGGCTGCGCCAGGACGTCGAAACCGCCTGGCAGGAGATGTCGGACGGCCAGGACATTGCCGTGGCCGTGCGCTCATCGGCGACCGCCGAAGACCTGCCCGACGCATCGTTTGCCGGCCAGCAGGAGACCTTCCTCAACGTCCGCGGCATGGAGCACCTGTTCGAGGCCATGCACCATGTCTTCGCGTCCCTCTATAACGACCGCGCCATTGCCTACCGGGTGCACCAGGGCTTCGACCACAAGCTCGTTGCGCTGTCGGTGGGGGTTCAGCTGATGGTGCGCAGCGATATCGGTGCTGCCGGCGTGACGTTCACGCTGGATACCGAGACCGGCTTCCGCGACGCCGTGTTCATCACCGCCTCCTATGGCCTCGGCGAAACGGTCGTCCAGGGCGCCGTGAACCCCGACGAGTTCTACGTCTACAAGAAGGCGCTCGAGAACGGCCATCACCCGATCCTGCGCAAGACCATCGGCAGCAAGGCCATCAAGATGATCTATAGCGACGATCCGCGGCCCGGTAAGACCGTCGAGACCGTGGACGTCGATGAGGCGGACAGCCTGCGTTACTGCCTGAGCGACGAGGACGTCATCGACCTGGCTCGCATGGCGGTGACGATCGAGAATCACTACCAGCGCCCGATGGACATCGAGTGGGGCAAAGACGGCAACGACGGCAAGATTTACATCCTGCAGGCACGCCCGGAAACCGTGCAGAGCCGCAGCGGCCGGACGATTGAACGTTTCACACTGAAAGGCAAGTCGCAGATCATCAGCCGCGGTCGCAGTATCGGCCAGAAGATTGGCGTCGGCACGGCAAAGGTGATCAAGGACGTCAGCGAAATGAACCGCATCCAGCGTGGCGACGTGCTGGTCTCCGACATGACCGACCCGGACTGGGAACCGGTCATGAAACGCGCGGCTGCCATCGTCACGAACCGCGGCGGGCGTACCTGTCACGCTGCAATCATCGCCCGCGAACTGGGCATACCGGCCGTGGTTGGCTGCGGCGACGCGACCGCAACGATTACGGACGGCCGCAGCGTGACGGTCAGCTGCGCCGAGGGCGACGAGGGGCGCGTCTACGACGGCGAGCTCGACTACGACGAGACTCTGATCGAGCTGGATTCACTGCCGGAGATCCCGGTAAAACTGATGATGAATGTCGGCAACCCGGAACGGGCCTTCGACTTCGCCAGCATTCCGAATCGCGGCGTCGGTCTCGCCCGCCTGGAATTCATCATCAACCGCATGATCGGCGTGCACCCGCAGGCGCTGCTCGAGTACGAGCATCTCGACAGCGACACGCGCGCGGCCGTCGACGACCAGATGGCCGGCTACGACAGCCCGACGCAGTTTTTCATCGACAAGCTGGCCGAGGGCGTCGCCTCTATCGCAGCCGCCTTCGATCCGGAACCTGTCATCGTGCGCATGTCGGACTTCAAGTCCAACGAGTACGCCAACCTGATTGGCGGCGACCGCTACGAGCCCGATGAGGAAAACCCGATGATCGGCTTCCGCGGCGCCGGCCGTTACGTCGCCGACGATTTCCGTCCCTGCTTCGAGATGGAGTGCGCCGCGATACGCAAGGTGCGCAACGACATGGGGCTGCGCAACGTGCAGGTCATGATCCCGTTCGTGCGCACGGTCAAACAGGCGCGTGCCGTCATCGACCTGATGGCCGAAAACGGGCTCGAACGCGGCAAGGACGATCTGAAGATCATCATGATGTCGGAACTGCCGACCAACGCCCTGCTCGCCGAACAGTACCTCGAGATGTTCGACGGTATGTCGATCGGCTCAAACGACATGACTCAGCTTACGCTGGGCCTCGACCGCGACTCGGCCCTCGTGGCCGACGACTTCGACGAACGGGACGATGCCGTCAAAGCGCTGCTCGCGATGACAATCGCCGCCTGCAAAAAGCACGGGAAGTACGTCGGAATCTGCGGCCAGGGCCCGTCGGATCACCCGGACCTGGCGCAGTGGCTGCTGGACCAGGGCATCGAGTCTATGTCCCTGAACCCGGACAGCGTCGTCGAAACCTGGCTGATGCTCGCCGGCGAAAAGGTGTAGGAGCGGCCTTCCTGTAGGAGCGGCCCATGGCCGCGACCAACTTGTCATTGCGAGATGGCCAACGGCCGACGAAGCAATCAAAACACTCCTCCGCCCGCAACTCGTTGACCTGTCGCTCAACTACCCCTCACGTGGGGCCTGCTATTCGCGAAAGTTAAAGTAGATTCGAGGAAATCCCCCACGTGGGGGATCGTTTACCGGCTTGGAGAAATGTGCGCTTTACTTCCAGGGGAGCGAGCGTCTGATGACGCTGAAAGCGGTCGTTTGCTCATTATTCGGTTGGACAGCTGCGTCCGGCCAAAAGCGGTCGGTTACGAGCGGCAATTCTGGGTCAGGATTAGCCGTTGACTGTAGTTCTTACGACCGGTCACGCCACTAAATCCCTGAGCACTTTGGCGCCTGTGGAAGAACGTACTTCTCTATAATGTCGGTCGATTGCTGGTGCATTCCGTTCGTGTTGTAAAGCGTTGCCGTAATGACAATCGTGAGACCAAGCTCATCGACAACGACTACCTTATTGCCTCCATTGCCTGCCATGTACCACCCACTGATAGTAGTCTCACCGCAGGCAAAGTCGCGCCGCCACCACTGGTAGCCATAGTCCTGTTCTTCGTTCGCAGCAACGTGCGGAAACAACATCTCGTCTACCCATTCTTGGCTGAGTATTTCGTGGCCGCCGAGATTCCCGTCATTCCTCACCAATTCGCCAAGTGCCAGCAGAGCTCGTGACGTCAATTCGGCGCCACCGCCCGTTTGAACTTCGCCCGACGGCGAGCGATCCCAGGAAATGCGGTCGATGCCAAGTGGCTTGAGAATTCGACGCTCGGTATAGGTGTCAACTGACTCACCGGTTGCGCGCTCTACTATCTGGCCCAGGAAAAAAGATCCCGCCGTGCAATAGTGAAACGGACCGTACCCTTTCTCGTTTCTTTGATAGCTCTCAACGGTTGGCATATCCAGAACAAAGTCGAGCCATTTTCTTTCCGGATACATGCGGCCCTCATTTCCGGGGCTCTCCGAGTTGTTGTCGTCGCAGTCGAGCGATGACGACATCGTCAACAGGTCTTTGATCGTAATACTATCTTTTTGCCGCGAAGAAGATCGGTGGGGACGCTCTTGCTCGAAAAAGTCGAACGCCGACACATCTACATTCTCTATGCGCCCATCGGTGATCGCCGCACCCACAGCAATGGCTGTTAGTGATTTTGTCGCTGACCGAGTGTCGTTGAGCCGCTCGGGCCCGCCGGTGTCCCAGTACTGTTCGTAGAGGACTTCGCCGTTTGCCGCGACTAGAACGCTTGTGATTTGCTGAAACGTTCCGCCCCTTATCGCTTGATCAAGTCCTGAGTCAGTAAGGCTACCCTCTAGGCTGGCATCGGCAAAACCACCTTGTACCCAACCGAACATCAACAATCCGATGAAGACCAGGGGAGAGCTTGTAAGGCGCATTTGTTTCACCTGTTGAACCGCTTTTCCACAAGGCTACGGATTGACGCGAACTCGCTTCTGACGCGACCTGCTGGTATGGGTCATTACCGGACCTTCAGCCTACACCGAAAACAACCGATTGAACGGCTGCTATCCAGGGTATACCGGACAGTCAGTGATTGCTTCGTCGGCCCTCGGCCCCCTCGCAATGACGGGTTGGTCGCGGCCATGGGCCGCTCCTACAGGTGCGCCTCTATCCTAGAAGCGGTCGTATCTCGAACGACGCTGCCAGCGAATGCGCGGCAGCCAGATGCCGAGGATCATGCCGACCAGAAGCACGAGCGCCCCGGTCATAAACCAGTAACGCGTGGTCTGGCTGGTGAGCTCCCGGTTTTGTTGCTCGAGCGTCGCCGCCTCGATTTCAGCAGAAGCGAGCTGGTCGCGAAGCTCTTTGTTCTGGTTATTGATGGCCAGCACGTTGGCCGCGGTACGCTTGATCTCGGCAAGCTCTTCCTCAAGCCCGGCTTTTTCTCTCTCAAGCTCGGTAATGCGCCTTCCCGCGGCATCGTACTCTGAATTAACCGCCGCAAGCTGCGATTCGAGTGAGCTCCCTTCGGCCGTAGCACTGCTCAGCCGGTTTGTCAGCGATGCGAGCTGCTCGCGCGCACTTGGTTCGTTCATCAGGTAGCGCGTCAGCACCCAGCCCTCGGTGCCTGCCGCCGTGCGCACCCGCGAGTAGCCGGTCTCGGCATCGGCTTCAATGACCTCGAGCGACGTGCCGCTCGGCAGCATGCGTTCGATGGCGTTGTTGGTGCTCGGGCCCGTGCGAAGCATGACTTCGAACTGGTCGCTGACCCAGGCCGACTGCGATTGCGCGATCGCCGAGGACGAGATGAATAACAGGAATATGGCGAGAATTCGGATTGTCGATTGCATGGCGCAACTATATGTCAAGTCGTGGCAATTCGCCACACAAAATCTTTTAAATCAGTCGCTTATCTGCGACATCTGATCAATATTCTGCTCCCAGTGCCGGCCGTCGAAGTTCGTTATCGACGTCGACGCCACCGTTCCGGCATCCAGGCAGTTGGCGTTGACGCTGACGCCATCGGGATGCGAACGCGGCACGTAGAACGACTTGATGCCGCAATGGCGGCAAAAGCGGTGCCGCGCCACGCCAGTGTTGAACGTGTAAGTCTGCAGGTCGTCCTGCCCCGACAGCAACCGAAAGTCTGACTGCGGCACGATCAGGTGCAGGTAACCGGCCATATGGCAGATGCTGCAGTTGCAGCGGGTCAGTTCGAGGTCGGCCGGTGCGTCGACCTCGAAACGCACGCGACCGCAGTGACAGCCGCCGGTATGCGTGGTCACCAGACCCCGCCCTGGATGCGGCTGCTATCGAGCAGTTCCGAGCGATACCAGCGCAGCTCGGCGATCGAGTCGCGAATATCAGCGAGCGCGCGGTGATCGGATTCCTTGGCGAAACCGGCAGCGACATCCGGTGCCCATAGCTGGGCGAGGATCTTGAGAGTGCTGACGTCGAGGTTGCGATAGTGAAAATAGCGTTCGAGTTCGGGCATCTCGCGCGCGAGAAAGCGGCGGTCCTGGCAGATGCTGTTGCCCGCCATGGGTGACGCACCGGCATCCACCCAGTCCGCCAGGAACTCGAGCGTCGCGAGTTCCGCCTGCCGCGTCGTCACGTCGCTCGCCAGCACTCGCTCGGTTAACCCCGACTCGCCGTGCTGTCGGGTATTCCAATCGTCCATCCCGTCCAGGACATCACGCGGCTGCGTAATGGCGAAGACCGGCCCCTCGGCCAGTTCGTTGAGAGCCTTGTCGGTCACGATCGTTGCGATCTCGATAATTGTGTCGTTCTGGGTATCGAGCCCGGTCATTTCGAGGTCGATCCAGATCAGGTTAGAGGCGCGATCGCCGTCGGATGTATTCATCAGGTTCCTTCACCCGGTTGTTGCAGGCGATAGTGTACCTTCCCTGCCAGTGCAAGGCTCACGGCATCCCGGCATACTCACCAGATGTCGGCCGATTTCGCACAGGTCATCGCCACGTTCAGCCGCCGAATGCGGCTGCGTCTCGCCGACGGCGACGAGGTCGATGCCAGAATCAAGGGCAAACGATTGCGGCCGGTTTGTGGCGACCGCGTCAGCGCCGAGCGGATACCCAACGAAGACGACTGGCTGATCACGGCGATCGCCGACCGCGACAACGAACTCACCCGGCCGAACCTGCGCGGCGGGGTCGAGGTGCTGGCAGCCAACGTCGATCAGCTCGTCGTGGTTGCGGCGCCAGAGCCGGTCCCCGACTGGTTCATCGTTGATCGCTATGTGGCCGCCGCCGAACAGATGCGCGTTTCGGCAACGATCGTCTTCAACAAGACTGACCTCGGAACCAGCGCCGAGTGCGCTGCCGAACTGGCAGACTATCGCCGCACGGGCTACCCGGTGCTCGAGTGCAGCGCCGCAAGCCGGACCGGTCTCGACGAGCTTGGAGCGGCGCTGGCCGGCCATACAGCCCTGATCGTCGGCCAGTCCGGCGTCGGCAAGTCCAGCCTGATCAACGTGCTGATGGGCGGCGAAGAGCAGCGTACGGCGGCGATATCGTCAAAATCCGGCGAGGGTCGCCATACGACGGTGAACTCGGTGATGCTCGACCTGCCCGACGGTGGCCGTGTCATCGATTCGCCCGGAGTGCGTGACTACGCCCCGGCCTACGCGTCTGCGGCGGCCGTTGCGGCCGGGTTCCGTGAGATCGAGGGCGCGAGCAGCGACTGTCGTTTCGCGAATTGCCGGCATTTGCAGGAACCGGGCTGCGCCGTCAAAGCCGGCGTCGACAGTGGCGCAATCAGCGCGCGTCGCTACGAGTCTTACCGCCGCCTCCTGCGGCTGACCGAGAAACTGGAGAACCAGCTCTAGCCGGGCGGCCAGGCCAGCCCGCGACCTCCGAGCACGTGCAGGTGGATGTGGAAGACACTCTGCCCGGCGCCTTCGTTGCAATTCATGACGGCCCGATAGCCCGACTCATCGATCCCCTCGTCGGCCGCAATCTGCTTGGCAGCCAGGTAGAGATCGCCAACAAGCGTGCGGTCGTCCTCTTCGAGATCGTTGATCGTAGAGATATGTTTGCGCGGGATGACGAGTATGTGGGTCGGCGCCTGCGGACTGATGTCGCGGAAGGCGATCGCCGCATCGGATTCGAACACGATATCGGCCGGAATGTCCCCGGCCACGATCTTGCAAAACAGGCAGTCTTGCTCAGTCATTCAGGCCTCCTAGTCGACCACTCGTCGACCGTAAAACGCGTGTGACAGCGTACCGCCGTCAACGTATTCAAGCTCTCCGCCCAGCGGCACGCCGTGCGCAATTCGCGACGCCTGCACGTCGTGCCCAGCCGCCATCTCGGCAAGGTAATGGGCGGTGGCGTCGCCTTCCACCGTCGGATTGGTGGCGATTATCATCTCGTTGACGACGCCTTCACCAAGACGCTCGTCGAGCATGCTCAGACCAAGCTCATCCGGTCCGATCCCGTCGAGCGGTGACAGATGCCCCATCAGCACGAAATACAGCCCCCGGAACCCGGTGGCTTCTTCCACCGCCATCACGTCCGCGGGCGACTCGACGATGCAGAGCTGGGTCTCGTCCCGACCGCTCGCCGAGCAGATCGAGCACAACTCGTGCTCGCTGAACATGCGGCAGCGCTTGCAATGACCGATGCCCTCGACCGCATCCTGCAGCGCGCTCGCCAGGGCCGATGCGCCCTCGCGATCCCGTTCAAGCAGGTGAAAGGCGATGCGCTGCGCCGACTTGCGGCCGACACCCGGCATGCAGCGCAGGGCGTCGATCATCCTGACCAGGAGTGGCGAATAGGACATCTAGGCTAGAACGGCAGTTTCATCCCGGGTGGCAGACCGAGACCCGACGCCATGCCCGACATCTTCTCCTGCACGGTCGACTCGACCTTGCGCAGCGCGTCATTGAATGCCGCCACGATGAGGTCCTCGAGCATTTCCTTGTCGTCGCCAATCAGCGTGTCGTCGATCTCGAGCGACTGCACCTGGTGTTTGCAGGTCATGGTGATTTTCACGGCGCCGGCGCCGGACTCGCCCGTCACAGAGATCGAGGCCATCTCCTCCTGGGCCTTTTGCATGTTCGCCTGCATTTCCTGGGCCTGCTTCATGAGCTGGCCGATTCCACCTTTCATTCCTTACTCCCGGGACGTCAGTCCTGCGATGGGTTGTTGAGCTTGATCGAGTCCGGATTCAGTTCGGCGCCGAACATGTCCTTGAGCGCCTGCACGTTCGGATCGGCCTCGAGCTTGGCGCGCTCTGCCGCAAACTGCTCGTCGGCCTCACGGTTTTCGGCCTGCATCGGCGACTCGACCTCGGCCACACCAATGCTGATATCGACCGCCAGCGGCTCGCCGAAATGATCCGACAGGTGGCGAGCCAGCGACTCCTTGCGCTGCCGGGTCAGGTAGGACTCCGAACCGCGGTCGAGGCTGAAAAACACCGTGTTGTTCTCCCGCCGCAGCAGCGCGCAGCTGCCAGCCAGCAGGCGCTCGGCACCGCTGAGGCCAAGCTCCGGCACGAGGTCTTTCCAGTTCGGGTCCTGCCAGGATACGGCCGCAGCCGCGCTGGCCTTGACGGCCTTCGGCGCCGGCATGGGTGCGGGTTTCTCGCCCCTCGGTTTGGCGGCACCGCCTGAGCCTGCCGACGGCACCGCATCCGCCGCTGCCGGCCGAAACGCGAGCATACGCAGCAAGGTCATCTCAGCGCCGCTCTTCGGGTCGGGCGCCAGGTTCAGGTCGCGCCTGCCGATAAGCGCAGTCTGGTAGAAGAGCTGGACATCGGCCGGTGACAGCGCCTCCGCGAACTCCTGCAACTCGTCATCACCGATCTCATCGTCGTCATCGATGCTGCCGACCACCTGGTAAACGGCAATCCGCTGCAAGACTCGTGCAAGGTCTTCGAGCAGGCGCGCGTAATCCGGGAACTGCTCGTCGATTTCCTGCAAAGCGGCGATGATTCCTGCCGCGTCCTGCACGGCGAGCAGCCGCACCAGTCGGGCGACATGATCCTGATCGATCGTGCCCAGCATCGCAGCGACCTGCCCTTCGTCGAGCTTGCCGCCGCAGTACGCGATCGCCTGGTCCAGCAGGCTGAGCGCATCGCGCAGGCTACCGTCCGCGGCACGCGCGATTATCGCGGTGGAGGCCCCGTCGGCTTTGATCTTCTCGGCCTCGCATATCAAGTCGAGCCGCTCCTGGATCAGGCGCGGCGTCAGCCGGGTCAGGTTGAACTGCAGGCAGCGCGACAGAACCGTGACCGGCAATTTTTGCGGATCGGTCGTCGCGAGCAGGAATTTCACGTGCGGCGGCGGTTCCTCGAGTGTCTTCAACAACGCGTTGAAGGAGCTCTTGGAGAGCATGTGCACCTCGTCGATCAGGTAGACCTTGTACCGCCCCCTGGCCGGCGCGTATGGCACGTTGTCGAGCAGGTCGCGGGTGTCGTCAACCTTGGTCTTCGACGCGGCATCCACCTCGATCAGGTCCACAAAACGCCCCTCGTCAATTTCCACGCACGCAGCGCACTCACCACAGGGAGTTGCGGAGACGCCATTTGTTTCGCAGTTCAGCGCCTTGGCGAGAATGCGCGCGATCGTCGTCTTGCCGACGCCGCGAGTGCCCGAAAACAGGTACGCGTGGTGCAAACGCCCTGACTCGAGCGCGTTGACCAGGGCCTGCAGGACATGCTCCTGGCCGACCGTGTCGGCAAAGGTTTTCGGCCGCCACTTGCGGGCCAGGACGAGGTAACTCATGGAGGTCAGTCTATAACTGCTAAGGGGCCCGCGCCAGCCAATCCCCGGCACCCGGCGTCACCGCTACCGTTGCTCCCTTCCGGGCCTGGCGGGGTTCACGGCTGACCGTCGCGGGGTAGCCGACGCGGACCGGCGAGGATTATCCCCAGAGATGCCGGTCTTTTTCAATAACCTGTGACGGCGTGCCCACAATTAAAGGATCCGGGCCATGGACAATGCGCTTGTCCTTGTCCGGGTAGTCGAGATGCGACAGGAAGTGCTGCATGCAGTTGAGCCGGGCGCGCTTCTTGTCGTCCGACTTGATGACGGTCCAGGGGGCGTCCGCGGTGTCGGTGTAGAAGAACATCGACTCCTTGGCCTCGGTGTACTCGTCCCACTTGTCGCGTGAGAGTTCGTCGATGGGGCTCAGCTTCCACTGCTTGAGCGGGTCTTCTGAGCGAGCCTCGAAGCGACGCATTTGCTCTTCCCGGGTGACCGAGAACCAGTACTTGAACATGTGGATACCCGACCGAGCCAGCATTTTCTCCAGGTCGGGCACCTGGCGCATAAACTCGAGGTACTCGAGAGACGAGCAGAAGCCCATGACACGCTCGACACCGGCGCGGTTGTACCAGGAGCGATCGAAGAACACCATTTCGCCCTGCGTGGGCAGGTGCTTGATGTAACGCTGGAAGTACCACTGGCCGCGCTCATGCTCGGTCGGCTTCTCGAGCGCCACGACGCGCGCGGCGCGGGGGTTCAGGTGCTCCATGTAACGCTTGATCGTGCCGCCCTTGCCGGCAGCATCGCGGCCTTCGCAGATCACGATGATCTTCTGCCCGGTCTGCTTGACCCAGTTCTGGACCTTGAGCAGTTCGACCTGCAGCTCAGACTTGTGCTGATCGTAGACGGTCCGGCGAATCCTGGTCTTGTACGGGTAGGTACCCGTGCGAAACAGCTCGCGGATCTTCTCCGGATTATGGCGCATCTCGCCAAAGACGTGCGACGCCGAAACCGGCTTCGCCGGCTCACTCTTGTCGGCCTGGACCGGCCGCAATGCGCTCTTGGCTGCTTTCTCGTCAGTCATTCATAACCCCCGGGAAGAGAATAAAAATTTACCAAATTTTCCGCCTATATTACGTGCCGGTTAATAGGGAATAGTCCCTATTCGATCAAGGGCACCGCCTGCGCCAGCTGTGCGTCCACCTCGGCGTCCATCTTGTTCTCGAGCTGGTAAAAACGCGCCACCTCCTGCACCGGCAGCACGGTCCGGAATCCCCCCTGAAATTCCCTCTGCACGCCCAGCCAGGCCTCCTTGATGGCGAAGTTCTCCTCGATGAGCCACTCCGCGAGCTCCTCATCAATCTGACCCGCCTCATAAGCGGCTATGAACCTGCCGACCAGCTCGGCCTTGCGATCCCGAAGTGGCGCCAGGCGCGCCACGTAGGCGCGGTAGATCGGCCAGAATTCGGCCTGCTGCTCGGCGCTGAGCCGCAGCTCCTCGCGGATGATCTGGTCGCGTCCGGCCTGTAGCTCGTTGCGCGCCTGATCGAAATCGGGCGACTGCGCCTCCGCTGGCCCAATTCCGGAAACCACAACTAACACTGCCAGGACCATCGACCAACTGCGACTCATAAACACTCCTCGAGAGATATCGAACAGGGAACCATTGATGCGGTAGACTGCCGAACCAATCTGACCTAGACCGCCACTGTAGCAAGGGCCTGATTCGATGTTGACGTTCCTCATTCCGACATGCAAGCGCGTTGTGCTCACGGCAAGCGCCCTGCTCGTCGCGGCCTGCTCGACCGTCGAGACCCAGAGTTTCCGGGTCAACCCTGACTCCGCCGTCGAGTCCGCGCAAATCGCTGCCGACGCAGACTTCTCCCGCTACGATCGGCTGCACGCCGTCGATATGGGTATTTTCTACCCGCAGGGCGCCGCAACATCTGCCGAGGATATCCAGCGAATCCGTGCGACGTTCCGCAGCGCGTTCCTTGCCGAACTCGACGGCTATACCATCGTGACCGAGCCCGGCCCCGGCGCGATGACGGTGCAGGCAACACTCATTGACTTCCGCATCGCGACAAACTCGGATCTGATGAGCGTAAGCTCAAACCTGCGCAGCATCGCGGCCCCCGGCAAGATGGTCTTCCTCATGGAAATGCGTGACTCCACGAACAACCGCGTGCTGGCTCGGGCAGCCGACAGCGCCCGGACACCGACGATCGCCGACGAAGCCGGCGAGACGACCGACTGGACCAGCGTCGAGGCCGCTGCGGCACACTGGGCATCGCTGTTTCGGCGGTTCCTGGACGAGAACCTGGGCCAACAGAACAACTAAGGAGCCTCCCTTGCGTTTCATTCGTTTTCCCGCCCTCGCGCTTATCGCTTCCGTGGGCTTAATCGCCGGTTGTGCGAGCACCGCGACATCCGACGACAGTTTCAGCAATGTGCTGGTTATCGGCATCGCGGGCGATTACAACAACCGCGCCCATTTCGAACGCCAGATCGTTTCGCAGATTCGCCAGCAGGGTGCTTCCGCCAGTACCTGGTATTCGATCGTCGGCGGCAACAACCCGGTCGAACGCGAGGACGTACTCGCTGCGGTAGAACAGAACGGCTTCGATGCCGTACTGGCCGTCCGGCGCCTCGACGGCACGGTCGACATGAAGGTCAAGAAAAGCCGCACCGAAATTGACGCAACCCCGATCGGCGATCGATTCCTGAACCTGTTCCGCTCCAACTACACGGATTACACGAAGGCAGAGTCGGTCAGTCTCTCGAGCAGCGCGCTACTTGCTGTCGAACTCTATGACACCAGTACCCAGGAGATTGTCTTTTCGTTCGACCACGAGACAAAAAGCGAGACCAACCTGGGGCTCCTGATCGACAGAACCGCGGAGACGATTGTCAGGCGGCTCAACCGGGAGGGGTTGCTGGGCTCGTAGTTTTCTTTTCGAGGTCCTTGCAGATACTGGCCTCGGCCGACACGCGGTCCCACAAGCCCCGGGCCAGCAGCGACAGTCCGCCTGTTGCAAACGCCGCGCCCGTGGTTGCGGCGGACCTCCCGGGATCGAGGCTAATGGACGGATCTGCAAGGGTGCCGCCAACCCCGATGAATGAGGTCACCAGGCCACCGAGGCTCACGCCGATTCCCTCGCGCGGTTTGATCCGAAATGTGATGTCCAGTCGCTCCGAACGCAAACGAATCTTGCCCGAAGCAATTAGGGTAATCCTGTCGGTCTGTACCGCGACGCGATCCACTGCCAGCACGCCGTCTTCGATCGTCCCGTCGTAAAACCCGCACTCAATATTCAGGAAGCCCCGCTCACGACGGATGTTCAGGGCGCCAATGACCTGAGAGATGAGATCCCGGAACAGGAATGGCCCGAATAGCTCCTTGATGCGGCCCGGGCCCTGCTGCAACCTGGCATGGCCATCAGACGCACCCAGTATCGAGCGAATAGAGGTTCCGCTGCCCGCGATCTCCATTTCACCGCTGAACAGCGGTAGTGTGGAAATGTCAGCGTCTTCCGATACAAGCACGCCGATATGCACGTTGTCGATTGCGACCCGTGCCTCCATCGTGTAGACGTCGCCGGTCGGTCCCAGGCGGAAGCCGGCGTCAACGCTGCCAGAGCTGTCCCGCATGTAAATGGGCTCGACCTTCAGCGCCGCGTCCTGTAATTCGATGCCAATATCGACGTCCGTAACGTTAATCGCATCAGCAACCAGGTGACCAACGCTAATCTCGAGGTCGAGGTTGGCCAATTGCAGCCAGCTCGTATCGAGGGGCTCATCGGAGAAGTAGCGAC
>JASJCH010000043.1 GCA_030066075.1 Woeseiaceae bacterium | reverse complement strand
CCGGTTGCCGAGGCCCGTGAGCTCGTCGACGCGGGAGCGGGCCTCCGCCTCGGCCATCAGTACGAGCAGGATCAGCATGCCGATAACCCAGATCAGCTCGCGCGGCTTCTGGTAGGAGCCGTAAAGCATCGCGCGGAACATGTGCAGGTAGACGACAACGAAGAAGAACGACGCTCCTGTCGAATGCATGTAGCGAATCAGCCAGCCCCATTCGACATCGCGCATGATGTACTCGACCGACGCGAACGCCTCTGTAGCCGACGGCTTGTAGTTCATCGTCAGGAAGATGCCGGTCAGCAGCTGAATGATCAGGACGACGAATGAGAGCACACCGAAGATGTACCAGATGTTCAGGTTCTTGGACGCGTAGTACTTCGTGATGTGCTGTTCCAGCGTTTCCGTGAACGGAAAACGATCGTCGATCCACTTCATGAAGCCGCCCTGCGGCTTGCCTACTTCCGATTCGATTCTCGCCATTACGCTGCTCCCGTGTCCTGGCCGATCAGGATCAGGTCATCCCTGACGAATCGATACGGCGGTACGCGAAGGTTGGTGGGCGCTGGTACGCCCTTAAACACACGACCCGAGAAGTCAAACTTCGACCCGTGACACGGGCAGAAGAAGCCGCCGGGCCAGTTCTCGACCGGCCGCGCCTCGAAGTCCTGCAGCGGCGCACAACCCAGGTGCGTGCAGGAGCCTTCGACAACGAGGTATTCCGGCTTGACCGAACGCGCCTCGTTGACAGCATAGTCGGGCTGCTGCTCCGCAACGGCCGAATCCGGATCGCGCAGCTGGCTTGCGACATCGCCGAGGGTCGCGAGCATCGCCTCGGTGCGCCGCAAGACGAACACCAATCTGCCGCGCCACAGAACGCGGACCAACTCACCCGGCGCCATCGAAGCCAGCGGCACCTCGACCGGCGCGCCGAGCGCCTGCGCACGCGCGCTGGGTTTGAGTGATGAAAGAAATGGAACGGCCGCGAAGCCGGCGCCGACGGCGCCGGTTACGCCAGCGGCTATGCCAAGAAAATGACGTCTGTTGTCATCAATACGATCAACGTCGTCAGCGCTCATCAGGCACTCCTATACGCCCGGCTGAAAAAGGAAGTCTGTGAGTCCTCTTATCAGCGCGATTATGATGTTTAGTGTCGATACTTGTAGATTTGCAGCAAGCCCGGTTTGGCGTCAGGATGAAGCAGGAGCCGGGCCGACGTGCGTTAACCCGCGCATTATACACGCGCTCGATCTCGGTTGGCTAGCCAGCTGTCGGATGCAATTGAAAATCAAGGGAATTTAGTTTGACCGGATGGAAATCAGCAATGCTGTTCGTGCTGCAGTCCATCGTCGTCGGACTCGCGGTAGCGTTCCTTGTCGTGCTCGTGCGACCGGATCTCTTGCCGGCCATTGGCAGGGACCAGGGAGCACCTGCCAGTTATGCTGACGCGGTCGAGCTCAGCGCCCCGGCCGTGGCCAGCGTCCGCACCACTCGTCTCGTCGAATACACCGCCTCGGGCGACGAGCGGACCCGGTTCCGGGTCGAGAACGCCTTCGGCTCAGCCGTTGTCATCGACCCGGAAGGCTACCTCGTGACGAACTTCCACGTCATCGCCGAAGCCGCCGAGATCCGGGTGCAACTGGCGGACGGGCGCTTCGCCAGCCCCGAAGTGGTCGGCGTGGATGCTGAGACCGACCTGGCGCTGCTCAAGGTCGATGTGGGGACGCTGCCGGTCATTGCGCTCGGCAACTCCCGCCAGCTGCGCATCGGCGATGTCGTGCTCGCTATCGGTAACCCCTACGGCCTCAGCAAGTCCGTCACCCAGGGCATCGTTAGCGCCACGGGGCGCAATTCACTCGCGACCCTGACCACATTCCAGGACTACATCCAGACCGACGCCGCGATCAACGCCGGCAACTCGGGGGGAGCCCTGGTCAACGTGGCCGGTGAACTCGTGGGCCTCAACACGGCGACGCTCGTCCAGGACTCCAGCACCGAGGGTATCGGCTTTGCGATCCCGGTCGATCTCGTCCGCGGTGTCGTCGACGAGATCAAGCAGCACGGCCGTGTCATCCGTGGCTATCTCGGCCTGCAACCTGATGACATGACCACCGCAGAACGCGATGCACTCGGTATCGAAGGCAACGTCGGCATCCTCCTTGGCATCGTCTTCGAGGGTAGCCCGGCCGCCGCGGCAGGCCTGCGCGAGGGCGACGTGATCATCGCGATCAATGGCGAGCAGATCCTGTCGGAGCGACAGGCGCAGCTCGTCGTGGCGGGCACCAGCCCGGGCGATGCGGTCGAAATCGCCGGTATACGGGACGGCCAGCGTTTCACAGCGACCGTGATTGCCACGGAACGGTCAGGATACGCGCAGCAATAGGGACGGGCTCCGACTAGTTCGGGACCCGCCGGATAGTGGCGCCCAGCTGACGCAGCTTCTCCTCGATGCGCTCGTAGCCACGGTCCACGTGGTAGACGCGGTCAACGAGCGTCTCCCCTGCAGCCGCCAGCCCCGCGAGGACCAGTCCCGCAGACGCCCGCAGGTCGGTCGCCATCACGGGCGCAGCCGTGAGCCTGTCGACGCCGGTGCAAATCGCGGTATTGCCCTCGAGATGAATGTCAGCGCCCATGCGCTGTAGTTCGAGGACGTGCTGGAAACGGTTCTCGAAGACCGTCTCGGTAATCGTTCCAATGCCATCGGCGACGGCGTTCATCGCACAGAACTGCGCCTGCATGTCGGTCGGGAAAGCGGGGTAAGGCGCCGTGCGGATGTCGACCGAACCCGGCCGCTTGCCGTGCATGTTGATCTCGATCCAGTCGTCGCCCGTGCTGATATCCGCACCGGCCTCCGACAACTTGATCAGCACGGCCTCCAGCGTCTCGGGCGCCGTGTCGATTAATTTTATGTGGCCGCCGGTCATTGCTGCGGCAACCAGGTACGTGCCGGTTTCGATCCGGTCCGGCAATACTGAATAGTCGGTGCCGCCGAGACTCTCGACGCCCTGCACGACGATCGTGCCGGTGCCCGCACCTTCGATCCTCGCGCCCATGCCGGTCAGGAAATTCGCAAGGTCGGTAACCTCGGGTTCACGGGCGGCATTTTCGAGCACGGTCTCGCCGTCCGCGAGCACAGCGGCCATCAGCAGGTTCTCGGTGCCCGTGACCGTGACCGTGTCGAACACGATGTGCGCGCCCTGCAGGCGATCCGAGCGCGCCTTGATAAAACCGTTCTCGACCGTGACGTCGGCGCCCATCGATTGCAGCCCGGCGACGTGCAGGTTGACCGGTCGCGCGCCGATCGCACAGCCACCGGGCAGCGACACATCGGCCTCGCCAAATCGGGCCACGAGCGGGCCAAGAACGAGGATCGACGCCCGCATGGTCTTGACGAGCTCATACGGCGCTTCGCGGTGGGTCACGTTGCTGGCGTCGGCCTCGACGTTGAGGTGCTCGTCGACCGTGATCTGCACACCCATCATCTGCAGCAGCGACAGCGTTGTTGTCACATCCTTGAGGTGCGGGACGTTGCGAACGGTGACCGGTTGCGTCGCCAGCAAGGTGCCGCAGAGTATCGGCAGCGCCGCGTTCTTCGCGCCCGAAATCGCGACATTGCCGGCGAGCGGCGTGCCCCCCTCGATGAGCAGCTTATCCAAGCGGGTTTCCTGCTTGCGCCTCCTGCCACTCTTCCGGTGTCAGCGCCCGGATCGACAATGCGTGGATCTCGTTGCCCACGAGTTCGCCGAGGCTCTTGTAGACGAGCTGGTGGCGAGCGATCGAGCGCTTGCCTTCGAACTCGCTGGCCACGACGAGGGCTTCAAAGTGGGATCCGTCGCCAATGACTTTGACGGTGGCATTGTCGAAGCCGGCTTCGATCAGTTTGCCTATTTCGACTGGGTCCATGGAATGTTCACGTAAGGAAGTAATTCAACGGCGCGCAGTGTACCGGGATTGCGCGCCGCTTCCCAATGCCCGGCAGCGATTGTGTATCATAGCCGACCCTGACAGGCCCACGTCGCCATCCTTTTTTATGTTTTCAGGTCTTTTCGGACAATTTCTGATCGTCGGCGGCGGGCTGATCCTGTTGATCTGGGGCGCTGACAGGTTTGTTCACGGCGCGGCCGCGACCGCACGCAACCTCGGCGTCGCCCCGCTGCTGATTGGTCTGACCGTGGTCGCATTCGCGACGTCAGCTCCCGAAATACTCGTATCGATCGACGCCTCCCTGCGCGGCCAGCCTGGACTGGCGTACGGCAACGCAATCGGTTCCAACATCGTCAATATCGGACTCGTCCTGGGCGCCGTTGCGATCATTCGACCCATCCAGCTGCGGTCGGCGACGCTGCGCCGCGAGATGCCCGCCCTGCTTGCAGTGACTCTATTGACGGTGTCGTTGTTCCTCGACTCGTACCTGAGTCGCGTCGATGGCGTCGTGATGCTCACCGGATTGATCATCGTCATGATCTGGCTCGCGCGTCTCGGGATGCGCTCGGCGCCCGAAGACCCGATCAAGCAGGAGTTCGAGGCAGAGATCCCCACGGACGTCTCGATGCCGATGGCGTTGTTCTGGCTGTCGCTTGGACTGGGCACGCTGCTGCTCGGCGCCCACATGCTCGTTGGCGGCTCGCTCGAAATTGCCAAGGCGCTGGGCGTCAGCGAGGTCGTCATCGGAATTCTGCTCGTTGCGTTCGGCACGTCACTGCCGGAACTCGCGGTCTCCCTCGTCAGCGCCATGAAAGGCGAGTACGGGCTTGCGATCGGCAACATCGTGGGCTCGAATATCTTCAATCTGCTCGCGGTCATCGGCGTCGCGGCCGCCATCGCGCCGGCCTCGACCGCACCGTCGGTGCTGTCGCTACACATCTTTGTCATGGTCGCGTTCACGCTGGTCCTGTTCGCGATGACCTACGACTATGACGGCAAGAGCGAATTGTCGCGCATCGAGGGCGCGGCGTTGCTCATCGCCTTCATCGCTTACGATACCTACGTGGTGCTGCAAAACGTTAGAATGGACTGATGACCTGGGCGATCGGGGCTATGAATGCCGCTCGAACTGACATCTGACGAACTTCTCTCGCTGGCCGCGGAGGTCCTCGACATCGAGTCGCGGGCCGTCGACGCCCTGCGCGAGCGCCTCAACAGCGATTTCGCGGCCGCCTGCGAGCTCTGCGAGAGCACGCCCGGCCGCATCGTCGTAACCGGCATGGGCAAATCGGGGCACATCGGCAACAAGATTGCCGCGACGCTTGCCAGTACCGGCACGCCGGCGTTTTTCATGCATCCCGGTGAGGCCAGCCACGGCGACCTCGGCATGATCACCGGCCAGGACCTGCTTCTCGCGGTGTCCTACTCCGGCGAAACCGACGAGGTTCTTACGATCCTGCCGTTGGTCAAGCGCATGGGCGCCGGCCTGCTGTCGATGACCGGCAACCCCAACTCCACGCTGGCAACAGCGGCCGACGTGCACCTGGACGTGAGCGTCAGCGAGGAGGCCTGCCCGCTGAACCTGGCGCCAACGGCGAGCACCACGGCCACCCTGGCGATGGGCGACGCGCTTGCGGTTGCCTTGCTGAAGCTGCGTGGCTTTACGGCCGAGGACTTCGCCATGTCGCACCCAAGCGGCAGCCTGGGCAAGCGACTGCTGCTGCGCGTTGCCGATGTCATGCGAACCGGGAAAGACATTCCGAAGGTGACGCCCGACGTGCTGCTGAGCGAAGGTCTTCTCGAAATGACGCAAAAGGGCCTCGGCATGACGGCCGTGGTCGATGCGGACGACCGGATCCTCGGCATCTTCACAGACGGCGACCTGCGCCGGGCGCTCGACGCCGGGGTGGACGTTCGCAAGACCGCGATGCAGGAAATCATGCACGAGAAAGCCAAGACGATACCGGCCGAAGACCTTGCCGTGGAGGCCGTGCACCTGATGGAAGAAAACAAGATCACGGCGCTGCTGGTGGCCGATGAGGCCGGCCGGTTGGCCGGCGCGCTCAATATCCACGACCTGTTCCGCGCGGGGATCATGTGAGCAGGGGGACCGCAGCACCAGCAGGAATCCGGCTCGTTGCTTTCGACGTCGACGGCGTGTTCACCGACGGCCGCTTCT
The DNA here is from genome assembly GCA_030066075.1 of Woeseiaceae bacterium. Lineage (GTDB taxonomy): Bacteria > Pseudomonadota > Gammaproteobacteria > Steroidobacterales > Woeseiaceae > UBA1847. The sequence continues at coordinate 23,819 of JASJCH010000043.1, read as the reverse complement.
ACCTCTCCGACGACGGCGTCGAGTCGAAGTCGTTCAACACCCAGGACGGCTTTGGCATCCGCCAGCTCATCAACGCCGGCATTGAAGTGGCGGTCATTAGCGGCAGGCAGTCCGGTGCAGTCGAACGGCGCATGGCGGAGCTGGGCGTGGCGCACGTCATCCAGGGATGCCGCGACAAGGTTGCCGCGCTCGACGACCTGATGGCCGGATTGCACCTGGAGGCGTCGCAGTGCGCTTTCGTCGGCGACGATATCCCCGACCTGCCGCTGCTCAAGCTGGTCGGATTCCCGGTAGCAGTAGCCAATGCGGTTGCCGAGGTGCGCGAACACTGCGCCTACACGACACGGGCGGCCGGCGGCTACGGCGCTGTGCGCGAGGTTTGTGAACTCGTGCTCGCAGCCCGGTCCGACGCATGATGACGCCGCGCGAAATCGTGGTGGTCATCGTGCTCGCGGCGGGCGCTGTATGGACCTGGTACCTGTCGCAATCTTCGGACGATGAGGAATCGGCAACACCGTCATTCGACGCGTCGCAGCGGGGTTACTACCTGCGGGCCGCCCGCATCCTCGGGACAGGCCCCGACGGCAGTCTGCTCTACGAGCTGCAGGCGCGCGAGGCCGAGCAGCTCGGTCAGGACCGCATCGCCTTTACTGATGTCCACCTCGACTATTCGCCGCAGTCCGACGTGCCGTGGAGCGTCAACGCCGACAGCGCGACGATCCACACCGACGAACCGGTGGTGCTGCTCGAAGGCCAGGTGCGCGCGATCAGCAGCGAGGGGTTCTCGGGCAACGATACCGAGATTCGCACCGAGTACCTGGAGGTCTACCCTGAGGAGTTTCTCGCCGAAACGGACGACCGGGTGCAGATTCGCATCGGCGAGCGCAGCCTGACTGCCACCGGCATGCTAGCATCCTTGCAGGACAACCAGATCAAACTGAAGTCGAATGTGCGCGGCAAGTTCGCGCCCTAGCAGACACCCGTACCTGATGAGATTACGCCCGTTGTTCGCACTGATCCTGCTGTCCGGCCTCGCGGCCGCGCAGACCAGTGAGCTGCGCCTGCCCATCACGCTGGCCGCGGACTCGACGGACTACGACGGCAAGAGTTCGATGATGATGTTCCAGGGGCTGCGGTTGTCCCAGGGAACCACCAATATCGAGGCCGACGAGGGCCGTGCCACGAAGATCGACTTCGAGGACAGCATCTGGCACTTCAACGGCAACGTCGTCATCGACGTCGAGGCCGGCCATATCGAGAGCGATTCCGCCGAGCTGCAATTCAAGGACACGCAGCTGCGACTGGCCATCTTCGAGGGCCAGCCCGCGACCTTCGAATTGCGGCGGCCCGGCAGCGAGGAAATCACTTACGCCGAGGCCGGCAGGCTCAAGTACGACCTCGATACCGGGACAGTCGAGTTTTCCGACGAGGCCGTCATCACCGAGGGTGGCAACCGCATCGCCTCCAACTACCTGCTGTACAACATCACCGAGCAACGTATCAGCGCCCAGTCCTCCGGAGAAGGCGACGAGAAGGTCAAGATCACGGTGATCCCGGAGACGATCGAGGAGCAGGTCCCGTCGGAAGACGAACTGCCATGAGCATCCTCAGCGCGCAGGATATTTCCAAGAGTTTCAAACTCCGCAAAGTCGTCAAGAACCTGTCGCTGGAAATCCGCAGCGGCGAAGTCGTAGGCCTGCTCGGGCCCAACGGCGCGGGCAAGACCACGGCGTTCTATATGATTGTCGGCCTGATTTCGGCCGACAGCGGGACGATATTGCTGGACGGCCAGGACCTGACGGCGCTGCCGATGCACCGCCGCGCCAAGCTGGGCGTGGGGTACTTGCCGCAGGAAGCCTCCATCTTCCGCAAGCTGACGGTTGAGCAGAACATCCTGGCGATTCTCGAGAATCGCGATGATCTCGACCAGGCGGGGCGGGAGGAAGAACTCGAAACGCTGCTGGACGAACTGCACGTAGGGCACGTGCGCACCAGCCTCGGCATTAGCTTGTCCGGCGGCGAGCGGCGGCGGGTGGAAATCGCCCGGGCGCTGGCCGCCAGCCCCCTGTTCGTGCTGCTCGACGAGCCTTTTGCCGGCGTCGATCCGATCTCCGTCCTCGATATCCAAAGAATTATCAGGCACTTATGTGAGCGGGACATCGGCGTATTGATCACTGACCATAATGTTCGTGAAACGCTCGGAATTTGTGGCAGAGCCTATATACTGAGTGATGGAAGCCTGATCGCTTCAGGCTCGCCGGAGGAGATTCTCGAGAATCATCATGTCCGAGAAGTGTATCTCGGACAGGAGTTCAAGCTCTGAGGCAAACTGGGCACATCGTTCGCGGGCAGGCGACTAGGCGCACCATAGCTGATGCTTAAACCGTCCTTGCAACTCAAGCTCGGCCAGTCATTAACCATGACGCCGCAGTTGCAGCAGGCCATCCGCCTGCTGCAGTTGCCGGTTCTCGACCTCAATGCCCAGATCCAGGATGCGCTCGAAGAGAACATCATGCTGGAGATGGAGGACCTGCCGGACGTTCCACAAACCAGCTCCGAGAGCACGGCCGAGGTCGAGGCGATTCGCGCCGAGGACATGTGGCAACAGCGAACGGCAGAGCGGGTGCAGGACGGCGGCTGGAATGGCGAGGGACGACCGTTCCAGGAATTCGCCGACGAGTCCGGGCAATCCCTGCGGGAGCACCTGTTGTGGCAGCTCGAGATGGAGCACTTCACGCCGCGCCAGGCCCTGATCGGCGAAGCGATCGTCGACTCGATCAACGACGACGGATACCTGGAGGCCGAACTCGATGAGATTCTCGGCAGCCTGGATGCCAGCGCCGGCTTCACGCTCGACGAAGTGGACGAAACGCTCAAGCTCGTGCAGCAACTCGATCCGGCGGGCGTCGGCGCCCGGACGATTTCCGAGTGCATCATTGTGCAGCTACAGCAGCTCGAGCCTTCGACACCGGGGCTGGAACTCGCGACCCAGCTCGCGGCGGAGCACCTGGACCTGATCGCCAGCCAGAGCTTCGGCGGATTGCGCCGCGACTTGCGGACGACCGATGAGGAATTGCACGATGCGCTGGCGCTGATCAAGGCCTGCAACCCGAAGCCGGGACTGGCGGTGAGCCCGGCTACCGCCGAATACGTCATCCCGGATGTGTTCGTGCGCAAGATCGACAAACGCTGGATCGTCGAGATCAGTCCCACCGGCATCCCGCGGCTGTCCGTCAACCAGCAATACGCGAACCTGCTGCGCGGCAGCGGGGATCACGCCGTGCTGCGCTCGCAATTGCAGGAGGCGCGCTGGCTGATCCGCAGCCTGGAGATTCGCAACGAGACGCTGATGAAAGTAGCGACTTGCATTGTGAAGCGGCAAACCGCATTTCTGGAACATGGGGACGAGGCAATGAAGCCCATGGTGCTGCGCGATGTGGCCGAGGAAGTGGGCATGCACGAATCCACGATCTCACGGGTAACAACGAACAAATATATGCACACGCCGCGCGGCGTGTTCGAGTTCAAGTACTTTTTCTCGTCGCACCTCTCGTCCGTCGACGGCGAGGACCAGTCATCGACATCGGTGCGCGCCAGGATCCGCAAGCTCATCGGCGCGGAGAACCCGGCGAAGCCGCTCAGTGACAGCAAGATCGCCAATATGCTGGCGGACCAGGGCGTAACAGTTGCGAGGCGCACGGTAGCGAAGTACCGTGAAGCCATGAACATCCCGTCGTCGAGCGAGCGCAGGAAACGCTCGGCATGAGAGGGTCGCGCTAACCAACCCGAAGGAGGTCCGGAGCAAAAAACCCGTATTCGAAGAATTGGAAGTTTTGGAGAACACTATGCAACTGAATGTTTCAGGCCATCATATCGAAGTTACCGATGCACTCCGTGGATACGTCGAATCGAAGATCGAGAAGATCGAACGACATTTCGATCTCGTGTCGCATGTGAACTGTGTCCTGACGGTCGAGAAACTGCGTCACAAGGCAGAAGCAAGAGTAAGCGTGAACGGCGGAACCATCTATGCCGACAACACAGAAGAAGACATGTACGCTGCCATAGACGGTCTGGTTGACAAACTTGAGAGGCGTGTAAGGAAGTACAAGGAAAAACTCGTTGACCATCGCGCAAGAGAAGCTCACAAGATCAACCGATGACTTCACACAGGACCCGTGCGACGACGCCGTCGCACGGGCCTCTTCTAACCCAGATTCCATCGTGCTCAAGGACATCATCACACCGGACAGTGTCCTTTGTAATGCGCATGCGCGCAGCAAGAAACACTGTCTCGAGATTCTGAGCGAACTGCTGGTTCGCACACGCCCGGAGATTGCCAGCGAAGACGTGTTCGCCGGCCTCATCGAACGCGAGCGACTCGGCTGCACGAGCCTTGACGAGGGCGTGGCGTTTCCCCACTGCCGCGCCGACGGTCTCGACACCAGCATCGGCGCCCTGATGAAACTCAGCGAACCGGTCGAGTTCGACGCGCAGGACGGCGTAGCCGTCGATCTGGTCTTTGGACTGATCGTTCCGGCCGAAGTCGACGAACAGGACCAGGCCAACATCCGTTCGATCTCCGAGCTGCTCAGCGACAGGGAGCTTCGTGAGCGCCTGCGCGAGGCAACGTCGAGCAACGAACTCTACGAGGCGCTATGCGGCTGATCATCGTCAGTGGCTTGTCGGGATCCGGCAAGTCCGTTGCGCTGCATGTTCTCGAAGACCTCGGCTACTACTGTATCGATAACCTGCCGGCCGCGCTCATCAAGGCGGCCATCGACGAAACCGCTTCCAGCACGGAGAAAGCCGTCAGCCTGCTGGCCGTCGGTATCGATGCGCGCAATCGTCCAGAGGGTCTGGAGTCGTTGCCGGCGCTGATCGAGGAACTGCAACAGCAGGACATCCAGACCGAGCTGCTGTTTCTGCAGTCGAGTGAAGACATCCTGCTCAAACGCTACAGCGAATCACGGCGGCGTCACCCGCTGGCCGAACACGGCACTGCCTTGCGCGCAGCGATCGAAGAAGAGCGTGAACTGCTGTCACCGGTCATGAATGCAGCCGACCTGATCATCGATACGTCGCGCACCAGCGTCTACGAACTGGCGGACACCATTCGCGAACGCATAGACCGGCGCAGGACGGATACGCTGTCGGTCCTTATCGAGTCGTTCGGCTTCAAGCACGGCATGCCGGCCGATGCGGACTTCGTATTCGACATGCGCAGCCTGCCTAACCCTTACTGGACGCTCGAACTGCGTGGATTGACGGGCCGGGACAAAGAGGTGTCGGACTTCCTCGACGCCCAGGAACCGTTTCTGCGGATGTACGAGGATATCCTCGCCTTCCTGCAACGCTGGGTACCGCACTACAAGTCCGTGCATCGCAGTTACCTCACCGTCGCCATCGGCTGCACGGGCGGCCAGCATCGCTCGGTCTACATGACCGAGAAACTCGCCGCCGCACTGCGTGTCGAGCACAACCCCGTGCTGACCCGGCACAACGAACTCAGCGAGCACCCCCTCAGCAAGACGTAGGGCCCCATCCCGGTTAAACTGCCGCCTGGAATCCCCCGGGGCACCGCGAGTGGAGTCGAGAGAGCAAAAGCAGTCCAGCCTGCAACTGTTGCGCGAACAGCTCGACAGCGGCGGTATGCGCTCGGCCCGGCACATGGTGAACAGCCTGCATCCGGCCGAAGTGGCGCGCCTGCTCGAGTCCCTCCCGCAGCGCGAGCGGGCCGTCCTCTGGGAGATGATCGATGCGGATGACGAAGGCGATGTGCTCGTCGAAGCATCCGACGAGGTACGTGACGGCCTCATCGAGGGCATGGACACCGAGCAGCTGCTCGCGGCCCTCGACGGCATGGAAATCGACGACCTGGCCGACCTGCTCATCGACCTGCCGGAAACGGTTACGCAGCAGGTCCTGCAGTCGCTGGATGACCAGGACGAGGAACGCCTGCGCCAGGTCCTGTCGTATGACGAGGACAGTGCCGGCGGCCTGATGAATGTCGACATCGTGACGGTGCGTCCCGATGTCACGCTCGAAGTCGTCTGCCGCTACCTGCGCGCGCGCGGCGAGATGACCGACGGCACCGATTCCATCTTCGTCGTCGACCGCGACAATCGCTACGTCGGGTCCCTGTTCCTGTCCCGGCTGCTGACGGGTGACGACGAGACCCTCGTCACCGAGGTCATGTCGACCGACAACCAGCCGATTCCCGCGCACACGCCCTCGACCGAGGTCGTCTGGGAGTTCGAACATCGCGACCTGCTATCGGCGCCTGTCGTCGACGACGATTACCGCGTCGTGGGCCGTATCACGGTCGATGACGTCGTCGACGTGATTCGTGACGAGGCGGAGCATTCGCTGATGGGTGCGGCGGGCCTCGACGAGGAAGACGACATGTTCGCGCCCGTCGTCAAGAGCACCAGCCGGCGCGCGCTATGGCTGGGCATCAACCTGTGCACGGCCTTCCTCGCGGCGGCTGTCGTCGATATCTTCCAGACGACAATCGACAAGATCGTGCTGCTCGCGGTCCTGATGCCGGTCGTGCCGAGCATGGGAGGCGTCGCCGGCATCCAGTCGCTGACCGTGATCACGCGCGCAATGGCTCTCGGCCAGATCGATCGCACCAACGCCCGCCGGATTATGCGCAAGGAACTGGCGGTCGGAATGCTCAACGGCCTCGGATGGGCGGTCATCGTAGCTGCGTTCACTTACCTGTGGTTTGGCGACTGGCGCATCGGCGGGGTTATTGGCGCCGCCATGATCATCAACCTCTTCGTTGCGGCGTTCGCCGGTTTCTTCATCCCGCTAACGCTGAAGCGCATGAATATAGACCCGGCGCTGGCGGGCGGCGTCGTGTTGACGACGGTCACCGACGTCATCGGCTACATGGCGTTTCTCGGCCTTGGCGCCGCGCTGCTGCTCTAGTCGGTGTGGAAGGCGCTGAGGTCCTTGCGGATCCAGGACGGTGCAAACAGGCGCGGCACGTCGGCGCCGGTGACGAATTCCCTGAGCTCTTCCTTCACCTTCATGGCGTCGTTATAGCCCAGCTCGATCAGCTCGCGGGTGTAGTCCTGTTCGAACAGCAGGTAGCTGACGAGCCGGTTCTCCCCCGTCCCTCTGCCGCCGACACCGTGTAACAGGGATCGCAGCGCGAACGGCAGTTGCTTGCGGTGCCGGTGGGCAATAAGGCGCAGGTCTTCGCTGGGAACGATCAGCATCGTGTCGATCGCGCGCATGCGGGCCAGCGATCCCTTGCGCTGGCCCTCGGGAATGGAATCGATGAGCTGGTTGATGCGCGTCATGCGCTCGAGGTCCGAATACAGGCCGTCCATGAACAAGGTGTCGAGCATGTAGCCCGCGATCTGGGCAAAGCTCGGGTGCTCGGGAGGTCCTGCCGCGTCGACAGCCTCGTCCGCCGTCTCGTCGCGAACGCCGATGACGAGAATGCGGTCGGCCCCGAGATGCACGGCCGGACTCAGCGGTGTCGCCTGGCGCATCGCGCCATCGCCAAAATAGCCGCCGTCGACAAGCTGCGGCGGAAAGATCATCGGCACCGCGATACTGGCCATCAGGTGGTCGAGATGCAGCTGGCCCGCGATACCGACACGCCGCGTCCGCGACCAACCTGTATGCCGTCCCGAGCCCTCGAAGAAAGACGTCGATCGCGCCGTCTCGTAGCTCGCGGCGGTCACGGCGACGGCGTCGAGCCACCCCGATTCGATGGCATGCTGGATGCGCGGAAAACGCACGTTGCGGCTCAGCAGCGCCCGCAGCGGAGCGTTGTCGAGCAGCGACTTCGGCGTGCCGACGAGGAAGCCGCCGAACACGATCGCCGCCAGCCAGTGCACGCTGCTCTTGAACATGGTCCAGTTATCGGTGCGAAACACATGCTCACAGCGGAAATCGCGCCACACCCGGTCGAGCTCGGCCACGGCCACCCTGAATCGCTGCGCCTTGCTGGCCAGCACGACCGAGTTCACGGCGCCGGCCGAAGTCCCGCTAATCACGTCGAACGGATTCGGTGTGCCTTTGGGCACCAGTTCCGCGATCGCTTTCAAGACCCCGACCTGGAAGGCGCCCCGGGCGCCGCCGCCCGGCAGGACGAGGCCCGTCGTCGGTTTTTCGCGGTGTCCGTTACTCATGCCTGCAACAACTGAATTATCCTGCTCCCACCGGATCGAAACGTATTATAGTGTCGGCCAGAGGACGACCCCATGCTTCGAACCCTGTTGATTATGTTTAGCTTCCTGTTTTCCAGCCTTTTCGCCAGCGCCACGGAGCAGGTAACGACTGGTGACGTCGCCCCCGAGTTCGAACTCTCCGACCAGGATGGCAACCTGCACTCACTCGAAGACTACCGCGACCAATGGGTAGTGCTGTATTTCTACCCGAAGGACGAGACGCCGGGCTGCACGACCGAGGCCTGCGAGTTCCGCGACAACATTTTCGCGTTTCGCAACCTGAATGCGCAAATTCTCGGAGTCAGCCTCGATGATGTCGACTCGCACCAGAAATTTGCGGAGAAGCACGGCCTGCCGTTCCCGCTGCTCGCGGACACCGATGGCCTGGCGGCGGATGCCTACGGTGTGAAGACGAAGATGTTCGGCATGACCATTGCCAGGCGCCAGACCTTTCTTATCGCGCCCGACGGCACGATCGCGAAGCACTACGAAAAAGTGAAGCCGGCCGAGCATTCGGCAGAGGTACTGGCCGATCTCGAGCAGCTGAGCGCCAGCGACAACTAGTGCAGGGCTCTCATGCCCTCGTCCAGGCCCGCGATCGTCAGCGGGTACATGCGGTCCCCCATGATTTCCCGTGTAATCTTGACTGAAGGCGTGTAGTCCCAGCGATGACGCGGCTCGGGATTGAGCCAGATCGATTTCGGATAGGTGTTCAGCAGGCGCTTGATCCAGACGGCGCCAGGCTCCTCGTTCCAGTGCTCGACGCTGCCACCCGCGTACACGATCTCGTAGGGACTCATCGTCGCGTCACCGACGAAGATCAACTTGTAGTCGGCGCCATACTTGTGAGTGATGTCGAGCGTGGATATGCGCTCCGAATGGCGGCGGCGGTTGTCCTTCCACAGACTCTCGTAAATGAAGTTGTGAAAGTAGAAATACTCGAGGTGCTTGAACTCGCTGCGCGACGCCGAGAATAACTCCTCACACACGCGTACGTGATCATCCATCGAACCGCCAATGTCCAGGCACAGCAGCACCTTTACTGCATTGTGGCGCTCCGGAACCATGCGGATGTCGAGCAGGCCGGCGTTGCGCGCCGTCTTGTCGATCGTATCTTCCAGGTCCAGCTGGTCGGCTGCTCCCTCCCGAGCGAACTTGCGCAATCGTCGCAACGCGATCTTGATGTTGCGGGTACCGAGCTCCACCGAGTCGTCCAGGTTGCGGTACTCACGCCGATCCCAGACCTTGACCGCGCTGCGGTTGCGCGAGCCGTGCTGGCCCATGCGCACGCCCTCGGGGTTGTAGCCGTATGCGCCGAACGGTGACGTCCCGGCCGTGCCGATCCACTTGTTGCCACCCTCATGGCGGTCGTCCTGTTCGTCGAGACGTTCGCGCAGCGCTTGCATGAGTTCCTCGAACCCGCCGAGCGCCTCGATACGCGCACGCTCTTCCTCCGACAGCATGAGCTCGGCCTGCCTGCGCAGCCAGTCGTCCGGCACGTCGGCCAGCAGGTCGGCGAAATCATCCTCGATGCCCTTGAAGTACGCCGCGAAGATCCTGTCGAACAGGTCGAGCCGCGATTCGTCTTTCACGAGGCACGAGCGCGCCAGGAAGTAGAAGTCGTCCACACTTTGCGAGACGACGTCTTTCTGCAGCGCCTCGAGCAGGGTCAACAGCTCGGTGATGGAGACTTTGAGGCCTCCTTCGCGCAGCTGGTAGAAGAACGGGATCAGCATCTCACGCCACTACTGCGACGAGCCGGCTCTCCGGTCGAGAAATACCAGTTGCTCGAACAGGTGCACATCCTGCTCGTTCTTGAGCAGTGCACCGTAGAGTGGCGGGATAGCCTTGCGCGAGTCATCGCCGCGCAGGGCTTCGGGCGGGATATCCTCGGCCAGCAGCAGCTTGATCCAGTCGAGCAACTCCGACGTGGACGGTTTCTTCTTGAGGCCGGGAACCTCGCGAACCTTGTAGAAAGCGTTCAGCGCCTCCTCCAGCAGGTCCTTCTTGAGGCGCGGGAAGTGCACGTCGACGATCTTCCCCATCGTGTCCTGGTCCGGGAACTTGATGTAGTGGAAGAAGCAGCGGCGCAGAAACGCGTCCGGCAGTTCTTTCTCGTTGTTGCTCGTGATGACGATGATGGGCCGATGCTTCGCCTTGACGAGCCGCTGGGTCTCGTAGACGTAGAACTCCATGCGATCGAGCTCACGCAACAGGTCATTGGGGAACTCGATGTCGGCTTTGTCCACCTCGTCGATGAGCAACACGGGCTGCTCCTCGGACTCGAACGCCTCCCAGATCTTGCCAGCCACGATGTAGTTGCCGATGTCGTGGACGCGGTCGTCGCCAAGCTGGGAGTCACGCAGCCGCGCGACTGCATCGTATTCGTAAAGACCTTGCTGCGCCTTGGTGGTGGACTTGATGTGCCACTCGAAGAGCGGCTTACCGAGCGAGCTGGCGACCTCGATGGCGAGCTGCGTCTTGCCGGTGCCGGGCTCGCCCTTCACGAGTATGGGGCGCTCGAGCGTCACCGCCGCGTTGACGGCCATCATCAGGTCGTCGGTCGCGACGTAGGTACTCGTGCCCTGGAATCTGCTGTTCGTCATCGGGCTATCTTACCGCTATTCCGCCGGCGTCAGCAGCAGCTTATGGCGGCTCGCCCCGGGCAGGAACGGGCTGGGAGTGCCGTTCGCCCAGTCTTCGTGCCCCTTGCGGTAGAACTCGGACAGTGGATGGCCGCTTTGACCGGCCGGTATGTGCATGATGCCATTGGCCTCATCGCCCGGCGCTACCGAAAAACGCTGCGAGGCGCCGAACTGCCTGCCCTGGGCCCGCGGCAGGTCTACGTCGCCGGCCAGCGGCTCGTCGGGAATGTCGAGGAAGCCATTGAATGCGGGCAGCGCGCCGCTGAGCATATGGCGAATGCTGACCGTATTGCGCTCACCCCAGCTCCGGTCGGCAAGCGACGGACCGTAGTTTTCCTCGAAGTACCGGATAGCCCCGTGCACTGCGTCTGTAAACAGCGCCTGCCAGGTTTCGAACTGGCCGGGCAGCAGGTGCGCCGGCTGCTCGCTGACCAGCGCCCACAGCGGCCCCTCGAACTGGTTGCTCAGCCTCAGCTCGGCATCGTCACCGTATTCCGCACGGGCCGGCGCCATGAGGGCGTGAAAGACGCGCGACTGCACTTCGAGGCGAAACGTTCGGACCAGCCGATAGCCCACCGACTCCGGCGCCGCGCGCGGAATCCAGTCGCGCACGAGTTCGCGGTACTCCTCGAGGCCGGCATCGCCGGCAATGGCAGCGTCGGTGAGCTCGTTGAGCAGCAGGTCGCGCCAGCGGCTCAGGAACAGCGCACGATCGTCGATCTGGATCTGCAGCATATCCTCGGCCGTGAAACGGTCTTGCTCGAACAATGCGTCGCGAATCTGCCGCGCCCTCGCACCGAGATCGTAGCCGCTGTCGCCGATCAGTCGCAGCGCCTCGCCATCCGCAACGCGCGAGTTTGCGGTCCAGATGCGCCCTGACTCCGGGTTGACGACGCGGGGATACTGTTCGGGTTCGAGCCAGCCGTTCCAGCCGGCGCCGTTACTCCAGTCCGACGGCAGGAAGGGCTCGTAACCGGCTCGCACCGGTATCTGGCCTGCGATAGTCCAGCCGACGTTGCCGTCCCGGTCGCCGACGACGAAGTTCTGTGGCGGACCACCCATCGTGTTGGCGATGTCGAGCGCCTCGTCCACGGAGCTGGCGGTTTCCAGCCGTAGCAGCTCCAGGTTGAGTGACTTGACGTGGTGAGCGGTCCAGCTGACAGCGATTTCACCATCGGGGTAATCGACGTTATCGTGCACCGGCCCCCAGATCGTCTCGCGAACGACGAAGTCGACAGGCTCATTGCCCTTGATCTCGATGACTTCCACGATCTCTGCAAACGACCGGTCGCCTTCGCTCGTGCGATAGGTGCCATCCGCCGCGCCGGGCTGCAGCACGACCGCATCGCTCCAGTCGCCATAGCTGTTGGTATTGCCCCAGGCGATCATCGTGTTGCTGCCGCCGATCATAAACGGAGTGCCTGGCAGGATTACCCCGGTTACGTCGCGCGGCGCATCCCCCTCGACCACAAGGCGCGCCTGGTACCAGATGCCCGGCACGGTCAGCCCGAGGTGCATATCGTTGGAAATCAACGCACGCCCGGTTTCTGTCAGGGCGCCGGATACCGCCCAGTTGTTGCTGCCCGCGATATCCGGTTTGCCGATCTCGGCGGCGGACGGCGCAGCATCCAGGACGTCGCGAGTGCTCATAACGCTCGCCGCGGGAACGGGTACGGTCTCCCGGGGCTCACCCATGAGCGGCGCGTCCCAGGGCGTGCCTTGCGGATACATGAAATCGAACACCGCGGCCGGCAGCACGCGATGGGCGAGACCGCGTTTGAGGTCGCGGTCCGCGCGCTCGTCGTTGAGGTTAAGGAACATCGAGTAGGCAACGAGAATAGTGTCCTCGGGTCGCCATGGCGCAGGGTCCACGCCGAGCACGTAGTATTCGAAGGGTTTGCTGCCGAGACTGGCCAGCCCCTCGTTCACGCCCGCCGCATAGCGCCTTAGAACCTCGAGGTCGCTATCGGGCAACGCGGCGAGTGACGCCTCGGCCCGCGTCCGGAAACGGTGCAGTCGAAAACGCTTGTCGAGTTCGAGGGCCATGGCGCCCACGAGGGCCGAGACTTCACCTGCCGATCGCCGGCGGATGATATCCATCTGGAAAAAGCGGTCCTGGCCGTGAGCAAACCCGGTCGCGTACGCAGCATCTGCACGGTTCGCCGCGGTTATCGTGACCATACCCCCGGCATCGCGTTCTATCGTAACGGCCGAGTCCAGGCCGGCAACGGCGATCTCGCCGTCGAGTGTCGGCAGGCTGGCGCGCAGCGTCAGCCAGGCCAGCAAGCCAATAAGTACGACCGCCAGCGCCAGGGCGCCGGCGAGACGCAGGGTCCATTTCTTCATGCGGTGTTCCTACGCTTTGACTGTCAGGATCTTCATCGCGTTGGTGCTACCCGATACGCCTTTCAGGTCGCCCTTGGTGAAGATCACCAGGTCATCGATCTCGACCAGGTCCTTGGACAACAGCGTTTCGAAGATAGCTGCGTACAACTGGTCCCGGTCCGTCTCGAGAATCTCGAATTGTACCGGATACACACCGCGGTAGAGCGCCACGCGCCGGCTGGTCGCGTCGTAGGGGGTCATTGCGTAGATCGGGATATCGGAGCGCACGCGAGACATCCACCGGGTGGTGGACCCGGATTCCGTCAACGCGATGATCGCCTTCACATCCACGTGCTTCGCGGTGTACATCACGGCCATGGCGATCGCCTCGTCGACTACGTCAAACTTGTCGTCGGCACGGCGCCCCGTGCGCCCGGTCTGGTTGGGGTACTTCTCGGCGCCGATACAGACACTGGCCATCGAGCGAACCGCCTCGACAGGGTACTCGCCGACTGCGGTCTCGCCGGACAGCATCACGGCGTCGGTGCCGTCGATAACGGCATTGGCGACATCCGACACCTCGGCGCGCGTGGGAATCGGGTTCTGGATCATCGACTCCATCATCTGCGTCGCGGTAATGGCGATCTTGTTCTTCGACCGGGTCGCCGCGATGAGCCGCTTCTGGATGCCGGTGAGTTCGGCATAGCCCATTTCAACGCCGAGGTCGCCGCGCGCCACCATGACGATGTCGGCCGCGTCGATGATCGAGTCGATGTTCTCAACCGCCTCGGTACGCTCGATCTTCGCGACGATGTGGCCATTGCCGCCCGCCTCGCGGAACAGTTCCCTCGCCTCGTGGATATCCTCGCCGCTGCGTACGAACGACACAGCGAGGAAGTCCATCTCCAGTTCAGCCGCGAGCTTGATGTTGGCGCGATCGACATCGGTCAGCGCGGGCGCCGACAGGCCGCCGCCCTTGAGATTGATGCCCTTGTGATCGGACAGGATGCCGCTGTTGACCGCAGTCGTGTGGATGCGAGTGCCTTCGATGCGGTCGACCGTCAGGGTGATCATGCCGTCGTTGAGCAACAGAATGTCGCCCTTCTTGACATCCTCGTGGAGTGTTTCCAGCGCCACGCCGACGCCGTGTTCGTTGCCGTCCATCAGGCCCAGCGTGCTGTCGAGGAAGAACGGCGCGCCCTCGTCAAGATGCACGCTGCCATGCTCAAAGCGCTTGATGCGAATCTTGGGCCCCTGCAGGTCGCCCATTATTCCCACGTCACGGTGCAGGTGCGCTGCGGCGGCGCGAAAGGCGGCCGCGCGGCGCCGGTGATCGGCTTCCTCGCCATGCGAGAAATTAAGGCGCGCAACGTTGAGGCCTGCATTGATCATCTTGTGCAGGGTCTTCTCGTCTTCCGACGCCGGGCCCAGCGTCGCGACTATCTTGGTCCGTCTCAGCATGGCGGCGATTATTGCACAAGCGGATCACATTCGTATTACGGCTTTGTAGCGCCGTCTTTAAGTTGTCAACTGCAATCGCTATGCTGGCCAGCCAGCGCTCCATTATCGGGTATACGTTTCGTGCACCGCCGCCGTTTCCTGCAGAACCTCGCCGTCGCCCTGTCAGCACCCTCGCTGACGCTCGCATCACGGGCGGCCGATGCGCGTATCGGACCCCTGCAGACGGACTCCGGCAGCCTTCTCGATCTCCCCGAGGGCTACCGCTACACGGTCGTATCGCGCGCCGGCGACCTTATGAGCGACGGGCTGCGCGTACCTTATGCGCATGACGGCATGGCGGCGTTCCCGGGCGAGGCCGGTCGCATCGTGCTGGTCTGCAATCATGAGCTCTCGCCTGCGTACGGCCAGAACAGCGCGTTTACCGACAGTTTCGAATCACTCCCCGATGCGGTCAAGGCGAAGTTCTACGATCGCGGCGATGACAAGACGCCGGGTTGCGGTGGCACGACGACAACGATCTATAACCCGGCTACCCGCGAGACCGAGAAACAGTTCCTCAGCCTGGCGGGCACCGAGCTCAACTGTGCCGGCGGCCCGACGCCCTGGGCCTCCTGGCTCAGTTGCGAAGAGTGCTTCGAATCACCCGGCACCAGCTTCAGCGCGGCGCGACTTGTCGCGCGCGAACAATCGCATGGCTATGTTTTCGAGGTTCCGGCCAGCGCCAGCGGGCTGGTTGATCCAGTGCCGATCAAGGCCATGGGCAGATTCGAGCACGAGGCAACAGCCACGCACGAGAGCACCGGCATCGTCTACATGACTGAGGACCGGCATCACTCCCTGTTTTATCGCTATATACCCAGAGTCAGGGGCGACCTCCTACAGGGCGGCAAACTGCAGGCCCTCGCAATTGAAGAGCAACCGTCGTTCAAGACCCACAACTGGTCGAAAGCAGGTGTCATCGCACCCGGCGAGTCATTCGCGACCCGCTGGATCGATCTCGACAATGTAGACTCCGACGACAATGACCTGCGCCTGCGTGGCGCCGCACAGGGCGCCGCGATGTTCGCGCGCGGCGAGGGCCTGTGCACGGACGGCGAGAACTTCGCGTTCACCTGCACGATCGGTGGCGCAGCGCGCCTCGGGCAGGTCTTTGCCTACCAGCCGAGCCCCTACGAGGGCGAGGCGAATGAGCAGGATGCGCCCGGCCAGCTGACTCTCGTGGCCGAGGCGACGCACGAATCGATCATGCGCAACGCCGACAACATCACGTTTGCACCGTGGGGAGACCTGATCGTCTGCGAGGACACGTCGAGCCACTGCGGCCTGGTCGGCATACGCCCCGACGGCAGCCAGTACCAGCTTGCCGACAACGCGCACTCGAATTCGGAGCTGGCCGGCGTGTGCTTCTCACCGGACGGCAAGACGCTGTTCGTGAATATTCAATACCCCGGAACTACCCTGGCGATCACCGGGCCGTTCCCAACGTAGCTATGGCCGCGGCTGCGAAGCCGCTTACCTTCATGGCTCGCTGCGCTGCGCTTTACTTCCGGTAAGCGGCTTCTCCGCCGCGTCCGTCAGCCTCAGTGCGCAGGCCCGGTGACCGCGTTTACGATTCGGAAGCTCGCTTTTCGAGCATCGCGACGGCCGGCAGCTTCTTGCCTTCGACGAATTCGAGGAACGCACCGCCGCCGGTGGAGATGTAGGAGATTCTGTCGCGCACGCCATACTTGTCGATGGCGGCCAACGTATCGCCACCACCGGCAACTGAGAAGGCATCGCTGTCGGCAATGGCCTCTGCCATCACCCGCGTGCCTTCACCGAACGCATCGAACTCGAACACGCCCACCGGTCCGTTCCAGATAATCGTGCCCGCTTCTTTCAGAACACTCGCGAAGCGTTCGGCCGTCTGCGGGCCGATGTCGAGGATCATCTCGTCGCCGCCCACGTCACCGCGGTCCTTGAGCACTGGCGCCGCATCCGCGGAAAACTCGGTGGCCACCACGACGTCGCTGGGCACCGGGATTTCGGCACGACCCTCGCCGCCGGCAGCCAGCTCGCGGGCTGTATCGACCATATCCGGTTCGTGCAACGACTTGCCGACGTCATGGCCGTCCGCGGCGATAAGCGTGTTGGCGATGCCGCCGCCGACGATTAGCGTATCCACAAGGCCCGCCAGCGTGTCCAGCACATTGAGCTTGGTCGAGACCTTGGAGCCACCGACGATCGCGACGAACGGCCGCGCGGGGTTATCCAGTGCCTTGCCGAGCGCTTCGAGCTCCCCGGCGAGCAGCGGGCCCGCGCAAGCAATCGGCGCAAACTCGGCAACCCCATACGTACTTGCCTGAGCGCGGTGCGCGGTACCGAACGCATCCATGACGAAAACATCGCACAGTGCTGCCATCTTGCGCGCCAGCGTCTCGTCGCACTTTTTCTCACCTTCGAGAAAGCGGACGTTCTCGAGCAGCACTAGCTGGCAAGGCTCGACGTCGACGCCATCGATCCAATTCTCGATCAGCGGCACGTCACGACCCAGCTCACCCGCAATATGCTTCGCCACGGGACGCAGCGAGAATTTTTCCTCTGGCTGACCCTCGGTAGGACGGCCCAGGTGCGACACGACCATGACCGCCGCGCCCACATCGAGCGCCGCCCGGATAGTGGGCAGCGCTGCCTGGATGCGAGCGTCGGATGTGACCACACCGTCGGCGACGGGTACGTTCAGGTCTTCCCTGATCAATACCCGTTTGCCCGACAGCTCGAGGTCGGACATGCGAATGACAGACATCGTCGTTACGCGTTCATCAGGGCGACTGTCGTATCGAGCATGCGACACGAGAAGCCCCACTCATTGTCGTACCACGAGATGACCTTCACGAGGTTGCCTTCCATGACTCGCGTCAGGCCGGCGTCGTAAATGGACGAGTGCGGGTTATGGTTGAAGTCGATCGACACGAGCGGCTCGTCGTTGTACGCGAGTACGCCCTTGAGCTCGCCGTCGGCCGCCGCTTTCATGATCTCGTTGATCTCGTCGATGCTGGTATCGCGTTCGGCGACAAAACTCAGGTCGACAGCGGAGACGTTGATCGTCGGCACGCGCATCGAGAAACCGTCGAGCTTGCCGTTGAGATCGGGCAGCACGAGACCTACGGCCGCGGCGGCGCCTGTCTTGGTCGGGATCTGCGACATGGTCGCCGAGCGCGCCCGACGCAGGTCCTTGTGGAACACGTCCGTGAGCACCTGGTCGTTGGTGTAGGCGTGGATCGTGGTCATCAGGCCGTTCTTGACGCCGATCTTGTCGTGCAGCGGCTTAACGAGCGGCGCCAGGCAGTTGGTCGTGCATGACGCGTTGGAGATGACCTTGTCATCGGACGTCAGGATGTCGTGGTTGACACCGTAGACGACCGTCTTCTCGATGCCTGCGCCGCCGGGGGCCGACAGGATGACCTTCTTGGCCCCGCCATCGATATGCTTGCCGGCCGTTTCCAGCGTGCGGAACAGGCCCGTGCACTCGAAAACGACGTCGACGCCCAGGTCGCCCCAGGGCAACTTGCCAGGATCGCGTTCGGACAGGACCTTGATGCGGTCGCCGTTCACGATGATGTCACCGCCGTCGACTTCGACCTTGGCGTCGAACTTGCCGTGCGCGGTGTCGTAGCGCGTCAGGTGCGCATTGGTCTCGGCATCGCCGAGGTCGTTGAGCGCGACGACGTCGAACTCGTCCCTGCGGCCCAGCTCGTGAATGGCGCGCACTACCTGGCGCCCGATGCGGCCATAGCCGTTGATACCCACCTTGATCGTCATGTTTTTCTCCTGGATTTAAAGTAGTTCTTTGGCCACTTTCACGACATTGTCGATTGAGAAGCCGAAGTGTTCGAAAAGTTCCGGCGCCGGGGCTGACTCGCCGAAGCGACTCATCCCGATAACCCGGCCCTGGGGCCCGGCATAGCGCCACCATGTATCCGTTACGCCGGCTTCGACGACGACTCTCGCCGTCACCGCCGCTGGCAGCACCGACTCGCGATAATCGGCGTCCTGCTCCTCGAAGGCCTCGACGCAGGGCATCGACACCACCCGCACGGCAATGCCGTCGCCGGCCAGCACTTCAGCCGCCGACATGACCAGCGGCACCTCCGAGCCGGTCGCAATCAGCAGCATTTGAGGCTCGCCGTCGCAGTCGCGCAATACGTATCCACCACGAGCGATCGAGGCTACCTGCTCTTTGTTACGGTTCTGATGCGGCACGCCCTGGCGCGTCAGCACCAGACTCGTCGGGCCGTCGCGGCGCTCGATTGCGTCACGCCAGGCAACGGCGGTTTCCACCGTGTCGCAGGTCCGCCAGACGCGCATGTTGGGCATCAGCCGCAGCGACGCCGTGTGCTCGATCGGCTGGTGGGTCGGCCCGTCCTCACCGAGGCCGATCGAATCGTGCGTGAACACGAAGATGTTCTGCACTTTCATCAGCGCAGCCATCCGCAAGGCGTTGCGAGCATAGTCCGAGAACACGAGGAACGTGCCGGAGTACGGGATAATCCCGCCATGCAGGGCCAGGCCGTTGCACAGCGCCGCCATGCCGAACTCGCGCACGCCGAAATAGATGTAGTTGCCGCTGGCGTCGTCGCCGGTGATTACCGTGGAGCCACTGTGCTTGGTCAGGTTCGAACCGGTCAGATCCGCCGAACCGCCGGCCATCTCCGGCAGCGCGGGAGTGAAGGCGTTCAGGGCCACCAGCGAGGCTTTGCGGGTAGCCATGGACTCGCCCGCGGCGTCGATCTCGGCGATAGCCTGGTCGGCCAGCTCGTCCCAATCCTGCGGCAGCGCTCCGCTCATGCGGCGCCGGAACTCCGCAGCAACTTCCGGATACTCGCCGGCGTATTTTTCGAAGAGATCGAGCCAGCTCGACTCCGCCGCGGCGCCGCTTTCGCGACAGTCCCATGCGGCAGCAACGTCGGCCGGAATCTCGAACGGCTCGGCATCCCAGCCGAGCTCCTTGCGCGCAGCCGCGACCTCGTCGTCGCCGAGCGGGGCGCCGTGGGTGGACGCCGAGCCCTGCTTGTTGGGCGCGCCGAAACCGATCACCGTCTTGCAGCAGATCAGGGACGGTTTGTCCGTCTCCGCCATCGCCTGGTCGATGGCTGCGGCGATAGCCGCACTGTCATGGCCGTCCACGTTCGGGATGACCTGCCAGCCGTAAGACTCGAAACGCTTGACCGTGTCATCCGTGAACCAGCCGTCCACCTCGCCGTCGATGGAGATGTTGTTGTCGTCATAGAGGGCGATGAGCTTGCCCAGCTTGAGGGTGCCGGCGAGCGAACAGGCCTCATGGGAGATGCCCTCCATCAGGCAGCCGTCGCCAAGGAAAACCCATGTGCGGTGGTCGACCACGTCAAAGCCGGGCCGGTTAAACTCCGCCGCGAGCATCTTCTCGGCCAGCGCCATGCCGACCGCATTGGTGACGCCCTGCCCCAGCGGGCCGGTAGTCGTCTCGATGGACAGGTCCGGCTCGTACTCGGGGTGGCCCGCCGTGCGATAGCCAAACTGGCGGAAGTTGCGGATTTCGTCGATCGACAACGGATAGCCGGTCAGATGCAGCAAACTGTACAGCAGCATCGAACCATGACCGTTCGATAGCACGAAGCGATCGCGGTCCACCCACTCGGGATTCCCCGGGTTGTGCTTGAGGTAGTCGTTCCAGAGGACTTCGGCGATGTCCGCCATGCCCATCGGAGCGCCTGGGTGTCCTGAGTTGGCGGCCTGTACCGCGTCCATGGAAAGTGCCCGGACAGCATTCGCGAGGGTTCGCCGGGCGGGCTGGCCGGCGCGCGTTGCTTCTTGTGACATTTTTTGGCGTTCTTGTGGTGAGTCGGCCGGAAAAGGCCCAGCCGTAAACAGCAATTTTCGCGGTTTTGCCTGCCCGGGGCAAGGCCGCGGCGTTACAGGGCTGTAGTTCGCGGACCGCCCGGCGGTACTTGTCACAATTTGTAGCCGAAACCCGTCCGCGTGGTGTTCGATCGAGGGGATGCGGTACAATCGCGCCCCTCACCGCTATCCAGAACCCATACATGACTGATACCTATCTCTTTACTTCGGAGTCGGTCTCCGAGGGACACCCGGACAAAGTCGCCGATCAGATCTCCGACGCCATCCTTGACGCGATTCTCAAAGAGGACAAGAGTTCGCGCGTTGCCGTCGAGACCATGGTCAAGACCGGCATGGCGATCGTCGCCGGCGAAGTCACGACGGCAGCCTGGGTCGATCTCGAGGAGGTCGTGCGTGGCACGATCATCGGTATCGGGTACACCGACTCCAACATGGGTTTCGATGGTCACTCCTGCGCCGTCCTCAATGCCATCGGCAAGCAATCACCCAATATTGCCCAGGGCGTCGACCGCGAATCCCCGGAACAACAGGGCGCGGGCGACCAGGGACTGATGTTCGGCTACGCGACCAACGAGACCGACGTGCTGATGCCGGCGCCGATCACCTACTCGCACCGCCTCGTCAAGCAGCAGGCCGACGTGCGCAAGAGCGGCAAGCTGCCGTTCCTGCGGCCCGATGCCAAGAGCCAGGTCACGTTTGTCTACGAAGACGGCAGGCCCACCGGCATCGATGCCGTCGTGCTATCGACGCAGCACCACGCCGATGTCGAGATGAAGCATCTCGAAGAAGGCGTCATGGAAGAGATCATCAAACCGATCCTGCCTGCCGAGTGGCTCACCAAGGACACCAAGTACCACATCAACCCGACGGGCCGCTTCGAAATCGGCGGTCCGATGGGCGACTGCGGCCTGACCGGGCGCAAGATCATCGTCGATACGTACGGCGGCGCGGCCCGCCACGGCGGCGGCGCCTTCTCGGGCAAAGATCCGTCCAAGGTCGACCGTTCCGCCGCCTACGCCTGCCGCTATGTCGCCAAGAACCTGGTCGCGGCCGGCCTCGCGGATCGCTGCGAGATCCAGGTCTCCTATGCAATCGGCGTGGCCGAGCCCACGTCGATCAGCGTGGAAACTTTCGGTACCGGAAAGGTGTCGGATGCGGAGCTGACGGTGCTGATTCGCGAGAATTTCGACCTGACGCCGTACGGCATCTTGCAGATGCTCGACCTGTTGCAGCCCATCTACCAGCAGACCGCTGCGTATGGCCACTTCGGTCGCGAAGACATTGACGTGAGCTGGGAAAAGACGGACAAGGCGGAAGCCCTGGCCGGCGCAGTCGCAGCCTGACCTCTTTCTGAACAGGAGAACACCATGAGCAGCGAAGCCGTTGCCATTACGAAGAATGACTACAAAGTCGCCGACATTGCCCTCGCCGAGTTCGGCCGCAAGGAAATCGCGATCGCCGAAACCGAGATGCCCGGCCTGATGGCCGTGCGCGAGGAGTATCGCGACCAGAAGCCGCTCGATGGCGTGCGCCTCGCGGGCTGCCTGCACATGACGATCCAGACGGCTGTGCTGATCGAGACGCTGCGCGATCTCGGCGCCGACATTCGCTGGTCGTCGTGCAACATATTCTCGACCCAGGACCATGCCGCCGCCGCAATTGCGGCCGAGGGCGTCCCCGTATTCGCCTGGAAAGGCGAGACCGAGGAAGAGTACTGGTGGTGCGTCGAGCAGACGATTAACGGGCCCGACGGCTGGACGCCGAACATGATTCTCGATGACGGCGGCGACCTGACCGGGGTCATGCACGACAAGTACCCGGAGATCATGAAGCAGGTTAAAGGCCTCTCGGAAGAGACCACGACCGGCGTCAAAGCGCTGCGCCAGATGATGGACAAAGGCACGCTGATGTGCCCCGCATTCAACGTCAACGACTCGGTCACCAAGTCGAAATTCGACAACCTGTACGGTTGTCGCGAGTCGCTCGTGGACGGCATCAAGCGCGCGACCGACGTCATGATCGCGGGCAAGATCGCGATCGTCTGCGGCTACGGCGACGTCGGCAAAGGCTCCGCACAGTCGCTGCGGGGTCTCGGCGCCACGGTCTGGATCACCGAGATCGACCCGATCAACGCCCTGCAGGCCGCGATGGAAGGTTACCGGGTCGTCGATTTTGACGAGGTATGCGACCAGGCCGATATCGTCGTGACGGCAACCGGCAACTATCACGTCGTCACGGGACCGCACATGGAGCGCATGAAAGACCAGGCGATCCTCTGCAACATTGGCCATTTCGACAACGAGATCGACATCGCCTACTTGCAGCAGTACGAGTGGGAGAACATCAAGCCGCAGGTCGATCACGTCATCTTCCCGGACGGCAAGCGCATCATCGTGCTGGCCGAAGGCCGACTCGTGAACCTGGGTTGCGCCACGGGTCACCCGAGTTTCGTCATGTCCAACTCGTTCACGAACCAGGTCATGGCGCAGATCGAGCTCTGGCAAAACGGCGACCAGTATGAGAACGAGGTCTACGTGCTGCCCAAGCATCTCGATGAGAAGGTCGCGCGACTGCACCTCGACCGGATCGGCGCCAAGCTGACCGAACTGACCGACGAGCAGGCCGAGTACATCGGCGTCGCCAAGGAAGGACCGTACAAGCCGGACACGTACCGGTATTGATAAACGTACTGCACCTGACCGATCCGCACCTGTTCGCCGAAAGGTCAGGCGAGCTGCGCGGCACGGCGACGCACGCGTCGCTGTCCGCAGTTCTGGATCACTACCGCGACAGCGACTGGCAAGCCGACATCGCCCTGGTAACCGGCGACCTGATCCACGACGATAGCGCCGAGGCCTACGGGCTCTTCGCGGAGCTGCTCGGATCGTTGGGCCTGCCTGTTTACTGCCTGCCAGGCAACCACGATGTGCGCCGCCTGATGCAGGACGCGCTGTCGGCGCCGCCGTTTCATTACTGTGCATCGCTGGCGACGGACAACTGGCTCATCGTCAACATCGACAGCTGCGTCACCGGCCAGGCCGGGGGTCGCGTGGCCGCGCCCGAGCTGGACAGGCTCGAGAGCGAGATTGCCGGCTCCGATGCCCCGCACGTCATGGTGTGCCTGCATCACCCGCCAGTGCTAATGCAGAGCCGCTGGCTGGACTCCGTCGGCCTGGAAAACCGCGAAGAGCTGCTGCAACGCATTGGTGTATCCGGGAAAGTACGGCTTGTTGTCTTCGGCCACGTGCACCAGCCTTACGATGCCGAGCACGACGGAATGCGCATCGTCGGCACGCCGTCCACTTGCCGGCAATTCAAG
>JASJCH010000042.1 GCA_030066075.1 Woeseiaceae bacterium | reverse complement strand
TGCTGTCTTTCATCACGGAGCGTTCGCGATCGCGGTTGATCAGCCCGGCGGCCAGGATCTGGCCGAGTGCCGACCCCTGGTGCAGTGTCTGAATCTGCTTCTGGTCGAGCTGGTCTTTTTTGACCCAGCCCCACACCTTGCTGGTCAGGTCTTCCGGAATCACGCGTTTTTGCTGGAGCGTCCAGAATCGCTCGAGGATGATCCCCATCGCGATGATTGCGCAGAGGATGATGGGCGCCATCAACCAGCCGCCGGATTTGACTATCTCAACCATTCAGACTGACTCAGAGGAAAAAAGGAATATATCAGGAAGCGCGGCGCTTATTCATGCCAGATTCGACGCTTCGCGACCCGCTCACGGGAGACGGCTCCAATGCCGGTACGGGCGCATACTTCGAAACCGATTGCGCCGGCATCGGCCGTTGACAATACCTCCGCCCGCGCCTGTCGCCAGCGCCGGACAACCTCGGGATTGGGCAGCCCCCAACGATTGCCGAATCCTGCCGCAACGATGACCAGCGCCGGCTCGAGCGCAGTGACGAACGCAGGGCTCGAGGAGGTGGTGCTGCCGTGATGCGGCGCGATGACCACCGCAACCGCCTGCAGGCGCCCGGTTCGCAGCAGGTCTTGCTCCGCCGGCCGCTCGATATCGCCGGGCAGCAGTACCCGGTGCGGTCCCGCACTCACCTGGAGAACACAGGAAGCATCATTGCCGAGGTGGTGGAAAGTCCCGGGCGCGCTGAGAAACTCGAACTCGATGCCAGCGGACTCCCAGCCGTCACCCGTGCGGCAAGACCTCGCATACGGGAGCCCGGCCACGGGTTCACCGGCGAATAGCCTGTCCACGGGCATCGCCTCGCGAATCGTTCTCAGCCCACCGGCATGGTCGAGGTCCGAGTGCGAGACCACGAGATCGTCCAGCGCGTGAATGCCCCGACTCGCGAGGAACGGCAGGACGACTGACTCGGCAGCATCGCCGCCACCGCGGTACGCGGGCCCCGTGTCGTACAGCAGGACCCGCTCACCGGTCTCAATGACAATCGCCAGCCCCTGCCCCACGTCCAGCACTTTAAACGTCGCACATCCGACAGCAGGGCGTGCCGGCGACCAGGTGATGATCATCAGGAAGGCGAGCCAGGCCGCAGCGCGACAAGGCCAGCCCGGCGGCAGCGCGACCCAGGCGATCGGCGCAAGTAACCACCACGATGCAACACCGTCCATCGCACTCGCGGTGACTGCCGCAAAACGTTGGTCCGCTGCAAACCGGATGAATCCCTCAACCAGGTCCAGGCTACCCGCTGCGACGACCAGCAGGCTGTCGCCGACGGGCTGCAAAGGCCCGGCCAGCAGGATGCCGACCAGGGTGACGGGCACCGTTACCACGCCGAACAACGGCACCGCGACGAGATTGACGAGCGGCGCGGCGAGTGCGACGCGGTCGAACAGCATCACTGTGAGCGGCATCAGGCCCAGCAGCAATGCCAGTTGCATGGCGACCAGGCGGCGCGCGTTCGCCAGCCACCGGCCAGGCAGGCCGGATCGCCGCGTGGGCGCCAGCCGGGCCGCGATCCCGAACAGGATCAACACCGCCCCGAAAGACAACTTGAATCCCGGCGCCATCGTCGCGAGCGGTGCGGCAGTGGCGAGGACGGCGGCGGCCACGGCCAGGACCGTGAACGGCTGCAGCGGCCGGCCGGCGAGGTTTGCGGCCGTAGCGATGCCGATCATCAGGGCCGCCCGGCTGGCCGGGACTGCGAGGCCCGACAGCAGCGAATAAGCCAGCGCCAGCCCCAGTGCGACGATGATCGCAAGTCGATGGTGGTTGCGGCGTGGCGGGACAAGCACCGACAGCAAGAGCCCGAGCAAGTAGCCGGCCGCAGCCACCATGCCGACGTGCAGACCGGAGATCGCCATCAGGTGACTCGTGCCGGTTCGGGCGTACCGCTCCCACTGCTCCGCCGTGACCTCGTGGCGGGCACCGACTGAGATGGCCGCCAGCACGGCAGCGTGCCCCGGCTCGATCGATGTCGCGTGGAGTCGATCTACGATCGCCTGGCGGATGCGGTCAATGACACCCAGTTCGCCAGCACCCAGCAACGCATTGCGTTTCCCGGCGACGACATGGGCGGTGGCGGCGATGCGTTCGCGCAATAACCAGGCCTCGTAATCGAAACCGCCCGGATTGCTGCCGCCTCGCGGTCGACGCAGCCGCAGTTCCAGTCGCCAGACGTCACCGAAACGCACCTCGTGCTGCGGCTCGAACCAGCTCACACGAATCCGGGGCGGGACCCAGGGATTGGGCGCGACTTCGGCGACAAAGCTCAGCGTCGCGCGATTGCGCCGCGGGAAATCGATCACCCGGGCATCCACGACAATACTGTCGCCCACGAATAGCGGATCGATACGGCCATCGACCACAGCGCCCGCAGATGCCACGAACAGCGCGTAACCTGCCGTAAAACAGGCCGGCAGCAGGAATCGGCCGCTGACGATTCCCGCAATCGCCGCGAACGCAGCGAGCGGAATCAGGTCTGAGTGAGACGCAAAGCTGCTAAGCTGCGGCGCATAAATGCCTGCCAGCAGGAACAGGCAGGCTTTTTTCATCGGCAATCCCGGTCTGACCCGGTATCAACTCCAGCGGAAATCGCGGCACATGCCAAGACGATTTTTCAAGCGATTCGCCTTCAAACGGCACGAACTGGCCGAACGGTGGTTTATGGCGCCCTTCCGGCACATGCTGCATGACCATCGGCTCTGGGGCATTCGTCGCAAGACCGTTGTGCCGGCGTTCTCACTCGGGCTCGCGATCGCGTTCATGCCGTTCCCGGGGCATGCGCTGGCCGCCGCGCTATTTGCATTGCTGCTCCGAATCAACATTCCCGTTGCGGCGCTGGCCACGCTCGCCAGCAACCCGCTGACGATCGGCCCGATGTTCCTGGCCGCCTACCTGTTCGGCACCTGGCTCCTCGGCATCGACCCCGACCCCATCGACTTCGAAATCTCCTGGCAATGGGTCAACGAGGTCTTCGTAGAGATATGGCTGCCGCTGATGCTCGGCTGCATCCTGCTGGGCGCCGCGGCCGCGCTAATCGGCTACATCGCCCTGGACGCGCTCTGGCGTTACTCGCTGCACGACTACAAATCGCAGAAGCGGAAGAAGCGCAGCCAGTAGGTGCCAGGCCACGGTCCGGTAGGCCTTCACCTTCATGGCTCGGTTGACCAGCAACATCCTGTTGCTGGCCCTGCGGGCGCGCGCGGCGCGTCCAAAATTGCTCCTGCAATTTTGTCGCTGCGGGTGACTTCCGGTGAAGGCCCACCGGAGCGCGGCCTTACCGAGTGCGCAGCCCCCCATTCTCCAGTACGAGTACACGATCCATACGATCGGCAATGCTCTGATCGTGGGTCACGATGACGAGGCTCGTTTGCAGTTCGTCGTTGAGTTCGAGCATCAGGCTGAGCACGTGCTCGCCGTTGCCGGCGTCAAGATTGCCGGTTGGCTCGTCCGCGAGGACGAGCTGCGGACGGGTAATCAACGCCCGGGCGACCGCTGCCCGCTGTCGCTCGCCGCCCGACAGCTCGCCGGGTTTGTGGTCCAGTCGTTCGCCGAGGCCGACGCGGGACAGCAGCTCAGCGGCTTTCGCCAATGCCTCCGGTTTCGGCTCACCGCGGATCAGCAGCGGCATGGCGACGTTTTCCGCCGCCGTAAATTCCGGCAGCAGGTGGTGAAACTGGTAAACAAAACCGATATAGCGATTGCGCAGCTCGGCGCGCGACACCTCGTTGCCGCCGTGCATCGCCTTGCCGTCAACGAACACCTCGCCGGCCGTCGGGTCGTCGAGGCCGCCGAGAATCTGCAGCAATGTCGTCTTGCCCGACCCGGAAGCGCCGATAATCGCCACGCGCTCTGCGGGCGCGACAGCGAGGTCAACGCCACTCAGCACCTCGAGCTCGGACCCGCCCTCGCGGAACTTGCGCACGACACCGCGGCAACTCAGAACGTTCGAGCCTGCTTCAGTCATAACGCAACGCCTCGGCGGGAGCCGTACGGGATCCGAGCCACGACGGATAGACGGTGGAGGCAAGCGACAACACCAGCGCAATCGCAGCGATCACGGCCACATCGCCGAACTGCAACTCGGACGGCAGGTCACTGATGAAGTAGACGTCGGCCGCAAGAAACTTGATGCCGAACAGCGATTCGAAGCTGGCCACAATGCTCTCCAGGTTAAGCGCGAGCAGAATACCAAACAGGACGCCGGTCGCAGTACCGATGACGCCAATCACACTGCCCTGGGTGATGAATATCTTGAGAATACTGCCGGGCCGCGCGCCGATCGTGCGCAGAATCGCGATATCGGCCTGCTTGTCCCTGACCACCATCACCAGTGTCGAGACGATATTGAACGCGGCAACTGCTACTACAAGCAGCAGGATGACGAACAGGATCGACTTGGTGATCTGGATGGATCGGAAAAAATTGACGTGGCGCCTGGTCCAGTCGCCGACCAGGAACACCTGACCGGTCGCCCTTGCCACCTCGCGAACGATCTCGTTCGCCGCGAAAATGTCCGTGACGGCGAGGCGCACGCCGGTTACAGCGTCGCGCATGCGGTACAGCCTTTGCGCGTCGGCGATGTTGATGAACGCGAGCCGGCGGTCGTATTCGTACATGCCCACGCGATAAATGCCGCTAACTGTAAAGCGCTTGGTCCGGGGTACGACGCCGGCCGGGGTGACGATGCCCTGCGCGAGCGTCACGGTCACCTTGTCGCCAACGCCAACCTGGAGTGCGCTTGCGAGTTCGGAGCCGATGACGATTTTGAACTCGCCGGGAGCCAGGCTGTCGAGGCTGCCATCGCGCATGGTCTCGCCCAGGCCCGACACGTTGTTCTCGGCAGCCGCATCGATGCCTCGTAGTTGCACGCCGCTGAGCTGCTGATCGAAAACCAGCAACGCCTGGCCATTGACGTACGGCGCCGCTGCGCGGACGCGCGGATTACCCGCCGCCGCGTCGCCGATAAGCTGCCAGTCGCCGATCTCGCCGTCGAGTCCCTCGATATTGGCATGCGCCGTCATCGCGAGCAGGCGCTCCTGCAGTTCACGTTCGAAGCCGTTGACCACCGAGAGCACCACGATCAGGACGGTTACCGCAATCGCGATGCCGAGCATCGAGATCGCGGAGATCAGTGACACGAAACTGTTGCTGCTGCGGGCGCGGACGTAACGTCCGCCAATCCAGGATTCGAAGCGAGTACCCATCGGCTACTCGTAACGCAACGCCGCCGCCGGATTGACCAGCGCCGCACGTCGCGCGGGATAGAGCGTCGCGAGCGAAGTCAGGACGAACGCGGCAACGGCAATCGTCACGACGTCGGCAACTTCGAGCTCGGACGGAATACGAGTCACGTAATAGACGTCACCGGGCATGATCTGAAAACCGAACCATTGCTCGAGCATGGGCGCAATCACCGGTACGTTGATCGCCAGGACCACGCCGAGCAGCACGCCAATGGCCACGCCGGCCCAGCCAATGACCGCGCCCTGGACGAAGAACACGCGCACCACCCCGCCGGCTTTCATGCCGAGCGTGCGCAGCACGGCGATGTCGTTGGTCTTGTCGGTAACGACCATGACGAGGCTGGCCACGATATTGAACGCGGCCACGCCGATGATCAGCGAGAGAATGAGTGACATCATCATTTTCTCGAGCCGGATGGCGCGAAAGTAGCTTGCGTTCTCGATAGTCCAGTCGCTGGCTACGACGTCGTCGCCGAGGCGCTCGACCAGTTGCGCCGATATCAGGGGCGCCGCCATGACGTCGTCCGCACGGAAGCGAACGGCCGTCATGCTGTCACCGATATCGAGCACGCCCGCCGCATCGCGCGCGTTCGCCAGTGCGAGCACGCTGTCGTGCTCCTGCAGACCCGCCTCGAACACGCCGCTCAGCACGAAACGTTCCAGGCGCGGCTCCAGCGAACCGTCGCCGGTCGGGCGTGGGATCAGCAGCACGACATTATCGCCGAGCCGCACGCCGAGGTCGTAAGCAAGCAGCCGGCCCAGGATCATATTGCGGCTGCCGGGCTGCAGGCTGTCCAGCGATCCCTCCAGCAGGTTGATGACGTCGCCCGACATCGCGTTCTCGAACTCGGGCACGATGCCATGCACGATGACGGGCTCGAGATCACGGCCGGACTGGATTATGCCTTCCATCTCGACATACGGCGCTGCCGCCGCAACGCCGGGTTCGCTGGCGACCTCCTCCTGCAGGAAACGCCAGCGCGGCGTGGCGCCGCCGGGCTCCGCAACATGGCCGTGCGCCGACATGCTCAGCAGGCGGCTACGCAGTTCGCCCTCGAAGCCGTTCATGACAGACAGGATCACGATCAGGGCCGCGACGCCGAGTGCGATTCCCAGCAGCGAGATCAGTGTAATGAACGACACGAAGCGCGTGCGGCGCTTCGCCCGGAGGTAGCGAAGCCCGACAAACAATTCGACGGGGCTTATCATCGCCACGCATTAAACCACATTAGAATCGTGACGTGATTCACAAAAATGGAATCAATGTAAAAACCTTTGAAATCAATTGTTTTTCGCCTGCTCTTGGAGTGATATAGTCGATCGCGAATTGATGGAGATACTGTCATGGCCAAGTTGCGGATTCTGACTCTTGTGGCACTGATTCTGGGCGCGTTTGGCACCGCCACCGCGCAGAACCTGGAAATGGAAGGCACCACTCCGGCGGCGGCTAGCGACGCCATGCCGATGCGTGGCATGACCGCCGCGAGCGTCGAGTCGAAGTACGGCACGCCCGACGCCAAGGTCGCACCGGTTGGCGATCCGCCGATCTCCCGCTGGGAGTACTCCAACTTCGTCGTCTTCTTCGAGTACGATCGCGTCATCCACGCCGTCGTCAAACGCAAGCAGTCGAGCTGAATTCCTTCCGAAGACGCCCGGGCAGCCCGCTGCCCGGGCGTTTTTTTATGTGATAATCCCGGGCCGCGATATCGTCTAGCAAACCTGTGGCCCAACATCCCTTCCTGATCAGCGAGACGCCGGCGCTGCCCGAGCCCGGCCGGGCGACCGGCTGGGGGCGTCTCATCGGCGCCAGCGCGCCGCTCGCGGTGGCGGAGTTCGCTGCCGCGGTCGGCCGCCCTGTGGTCGTTCTGGCGGACGACCCGCGCCATGCCGACCAGCTGGAGGCCGGCATCCAGTATTTCGCCGGGGACGCGCTGGACGTCCGCCACTTCGTCGAGTGGGAGACGCTGCCCTGGGACAGCTTCTCGCCCCACCAGGACATCGTCTCGGAGCGCTTGTCGGTGCTGGCCACGGCCCGCGCCATGCGCTCGGGCGTTATCGTTGCTCCAGCCTCGGTGCTACTGCAGAGACTGCCACCGGTCGACTACGTCGCCGCGCGTTCGCTGTCGTTGCGAACCGGCCAGGAGCTACCTCGCGAGGCTTTTATCGATTCGCTCACCGCAGCCGGTTACCTGCGCGTCCCGCAAGTTAGCGAACACGGCGAGTTCGCCGTACGCGGGTCACTGATTGACGTCTTCCCGATGGGGTCGCAGCAGCCGATTCGGATCGACTTCTTTGATGACGATGTCGAGTCTTTGCGCTACTTCTCTGCCGAGAGCCAGCTATCGGGCGACGCCGTCCAGGCCCTCGACGTGCTGCCGGCTCGCGAAATGCCGCTCGACGCCGTCGCCATCAGCAAGTTCCGTGAAAACTATCGGGAGCGTTTCGAAGGCCAGCCCGGCCAGTCGCGTGTCTACAGGGAGGTCTCCGACGGCATCGCGCACGGCGGCATCGAGTATTACCTGCCGCTGTTCTTCGACACCACCGCCACGCTGCTCGACTATCTACCGGACAACTGCATCGTGCTTGCCCCGCAAGGTGTCGACAGCATCCTCGGCCAGGCCTGGAAGGAGATCGAGGAACGTTTCGAACTCTGTAACCTCGACCGCGAACGGCCAATCCTCACGGCCACCGAGACCTTCAACACGCCGGCCGACATGCTGCAGGCGCTTGCCGATTTTCCGCAGGTACGCTACTCCGCGCAGTCGCTGGCCGAGAATGGCGCTACCGTCAATCACCCGACGCGATTGCCTCCCGCACTCAGGATCGAGGCCCGCTACGAGGACGCCGCCGGCGCGCTGATGCGCTTCCTCGAAGAGTTCCACGGCCGCGTCCTGTTTACGAGCGACTCCGCCGGCCGGCGCGAGCAGATCTTCGACCTGCTCAGCGGCAGGGGCCTGGACCTCGAACGCGCGGACGATTGGGCCACGTTTGCTGCTGGCGACCACCGTGTAGGCGTTGCGATCGCACCGCTCGAAAACGGCGTCGTCCTGCCAGATTCCGGCCTTGCGATTATCAGCGAGCAGCAATTGTTCGGCGAACGCGTGCGCCAGCGGACGCGGCGCCGCAGGACCGAACGCGATCCCGAGACCATCATCCGCCAGCTCAACGACCTCGAAGCTGGCTCGCCCGTGGTCCACGCAGAGTACGGCGTCGGACGCTACCACGGCCTGACAACGCTCGACGCCGGCGGCATAACGGCCGAGTTTCTCGAGCTGCAGTACGCGGACGGTGACAAGCTGTACGTGCCGGTGCACGCGCTGGAGCTGATCTCGCGCTACACGGGCGCCTCACCCGAGAACGCACCTCTGCATCGGCTCGGCAGTGACCAGTGGGCTCGGGCCAAGAAGCGCGCCATCAGCAAGATCCGCGACGTTGCGGCGGAACTGCTCGACGTCTATGCGCGGCGGGCGGCGAGGCCGGGACACAGTTTCCGCTGGGCGGAAGGCGACTACCGGGCCTTCGAAAGCGACTTCCCGTTCGAACCGACCGAAGACCAGGCGCGTACGATCGACGAAGTCCTGGAAGACCTGTCAACGGACCGGCCGATGGACCGAATCGTCTGTGGCGATGTCGGCTTCGGCAAGACCGAGGTAGCGCTGCGCGCCTCGTTCGCCGCCGTTCACGGCGGCAAGCAGGTGGCGATCCTCGTCCCCACCACCCTGCTCGCCCAGCAGCACGGCCAGAACTTTCGCGACCGTTTCGCCGACTGGCCCGTGCGGGTCGAAGTACTGTCGCGCTTCCAGTCGCCGAAGACGGTTCGCTCGATCGTCGAGGGTTTACGGAATGGCGCCGTCGATATCGTGATCGGCACGCATCGCCTGCTGCAGCACGTCAGGGACATCAAGAATATCGGCCTCGTCATCATCGACGAAGAGCACCGCTTCGGCGTACGCCACAAGGAGGCAATCAAAGCACTGCGCAGCGAAGTGGACGTGCTGACGCTGACGGCGACACCGATACCGCGCACGCTCAATATGGCCCTCGGCGGCATCCGCGACATGTCGCTGATCACGACGCCGCCGGCCGAGCGACTTGCCGTCAAGACCTTCGTGACCGAGTGGAACGACGTGCTGATTCGCGAGGCATGCCTGCGCGAGATCAAGCGCGGCGGGCAGGTATATTTCATCCATAACCGCGTGGAAGATATTGGCCGGGTCGGCGAACAGCTCACCAAGCTGGTTCCCGAAGCCCGCATTCGTATCGGACACGGGCAAATGCCGGAGCGCGAGCTCGAGCAGGTGATGCTCGACTTCTACCACCGCCGATTCAATATCCTGCTGTGCACGACGATCGTCGAGAGCGGTATTGACGTGCCGACCGCCAACACGATCATTATCAATCGCGCCGACCGCTTCGGCCTTGCGCAGTTACACCAGCTCCGCGGTCGTGTCGGCCGCTCGCATCACCGTGCGTTCGCTTACCTGGTCGCACCGCCGAAAGCGGCAATGACCGCCGACGCCGTCAAACGCCTCGAGGCCATCGACTCGCTCGAGGACCTGGGCTCGGGATTCACGCTGGCCACTCACGATCTCGAGATTCGCGGCGCCGGCGAACTGTTGGGCGACACCCAGAGCGGCCAGATGCAGGAGATCGGATTCTCCCTGTACACCGAACTGCTCGGCCGTGCCGTGGAGTCACTCAAGGCGGGTCATGAACCCGACCTCGAGGGACCGCTCGACGCCGGCGTCGACATCAACCTGCACATCCCCGCTCTGCTGCCCGAAGACTACGTGCCTGACGTGCACCTGAGGCTGATCCTGTACAAGCGCATTTCGGCCTGCGAGTCCGCGGAGGAGTTGCGTGAATTACAGGTGGAACTGATCGACCGCTTCGGCCTGCTTCCCGAACCGGCGCGCAACCTGTTGCGCATCGCGGGAGTCAAGCAGCGGGCGGCGGCTCTCGGTATCGACAAGATCGATGTCGCCGACGGCGGCGGCTACCTGACATTTGGCCAGGACAGCGCGATCGACGCGCTGGCGCTGGTGCAGCTGGTGCAGGGCGACAGCCACACCTTCCGCCTGCAGGGATCGCATCGCCTGCGTTTCTCACAGGACCTCAGCGACCTCGACGAACGATTTGCGTTCATCGAGAAACTGCTGGAAAACCTTGCGGCGAACCCGTGACAGACCGGAGAATAGCGCCATGAGAAAGCTCACCGCCCTGCTCGCCGGACTCCTGCTCGCCCCGATGGCCGTGTCGCAGAACGTTGGCGACGACCCGGAGGTCGCCGAAGAAGAGCCGGTGCGCCGCTACACGGTCGAGGTCATTATCTTCTCCTACGCCGAAGATGTGTCGGTTGGCACGGAGCTCTTCCTGCCCGACGAGCCGCCGCCAGAGGAACTGCTGCTGGACGACGACGGCAACCCGATCCTGCCGGTCGAGCAGCCGGACGCAATCCCCGTTTATGGTGACGACGTCGTTGTCGAGGAGGAGGCGGAAGCTGAAGAGCAACCGCCAGCCTGGGTTGTTGTTCCGGGCTTCGATGCGGACGCTGCCGCCGAGACCGTGCCGATTATTGTCGACGATGAGGAACCCGATCCGTTCCAGCTCGTCTTGCTGGCCGAGGAAGAATTCTCGCTGGTCGACGTGGCCGACCGCTTCGAACTGCTGGATGCCTACGAGACGCTCATGCACTTCGGCTGGACGCAGCCGACATTCCCGGAGGAGGAAACGCCGGCCATCGAACTGCGGCTGCTGGGCGAACCGCCCCCGGGCCTGGACGGCACTCTCACGCTGTACCTTAGCCGCTACCTGCACCTGGTCGTGGACCTCGCGCTCGATGCGCCCGCCGATTTCGAGGAAGAGGTCGTCGACGACGAGTCATTCTTCAATTTTGGTGATGCCCGTCCGACCTATGGTGACGATCTGCAGACCGAGGCGCCGGTCGTGCGCTTTCGTATCCAGGAAGACCGCATCCTCAAGAACAACGAGCTGCGCTATTTCGATCACCCGAAATTCGGCATCCTCGCCAAGGTCACCCGGGTCGAGGAACCCGAGGATGATGAAGAGCTGGAGCCGCTAGCCGCCCGACCGTAAGGCATCGAGGAAGTCGGCCGCCGACTGGTCGCCCGCCGAGCCTACCCCGACCTGGAAGGACACCGTGACGAATTTCGCCACGGTCGAGCGTGGGTGATGCAATCCCAGCTCGCGCACCGATGACGAGATGCGTCCCGCGAACTCGCGAACACCCTGCTCGTCTGCCGCGTGCGACAGGACCACGAACTCGGCGCCCTCGATCCGGGCCACGACGTCGCTCGCGCGGCGCATACAGCGTCGAATGGCTCGCCCGACGCGGCGCAGGCAGGAATCGGCCGCATGCCGGCCGAACACCTCGACATAGGCGTCGAAGTCGTCAAGCCTGAATACGACGACCGCTAGCTGGCTTTTCTCTCTCGCGGCGACCGACCAGTCGTGCTCGAATACCTCGTCGAATGCGCGGGCATTGAGCAGTCCGGTTACGGGATCGTCCCGCGACAGGTCGCGTATTTGCCGTTTGGCTTTGAGCAGCGCGTGGTGCATGTCGCCGCCGGCGACCGCCGAAGCAGAACCACTGGTGCGCCAGAACACCACGTAATGGCTTGCATCCTCCGCGTCCGGCATGCGCAAGGGCCGCAGCGCCAGCAGGTATTCCTTGCCGCCCTGCTCGACCGGGAAACTCGTCTCCTGCTGAGAGCGCACGGACTCCGAAATCTCGAGCGCGGCTTCACGCCCGACCAGTTGCTCGATGACGTCGGCAAACGGCTGCTCCCGGCAGTCCTCGCCACGAATCGACTCGAACGCCTGGTTGCAGAGCACCACCGGCCAGTCGGGATGGTCGACGCGTACGATGATCAGCGGCTCCGCCGTCGCGGCCAGCGCCTGTTCGAAGATTTCCGGACTGATAGACATCAGGGTGATTCGAAGAACGCGTCGAGTATTTTCATGGCCTGGCTGCGGGCCGACAGGGTACTGGATTCCACATCGTCGTGTATCGGTTTTTCCCCGCGACCGGCCGCCTTGTTGACGATCATCGACAGGCAGGCGTATTCGAGGCCGAGTTCCATGGCCAGGCTGGCCTCGGGCATGCCGGTCATGCCGACGTAATCCGCGCCGTCGCGTTCGAGCCTGTCGACTTCGGCGGCAGTCTCTAGCCGCGGCCCCTGCGTGGCGGCATAGACCCCACCGTCATAACAGTCGACGCCGGCCTTGCTGGCGGCGTCGAGTATGCGCGCGCGCAGCCCGCCAGAGAACGGTTCCGTGAACTCGATATGCGCAAAGCCGGGCTGCGGCGTGTTGTGGATGGTGTGCTCGCGTCCCGAGGTGTAATCGATTACCTGGTCGGGGACAGCCACCTGGCCGGCTTCACGGACATCTGAAATCACGCCGACCGTGTTCAGGGCTATCACGCTGGCCGCTCCGAGGTCCTGCAATGCAACAAGGTTGGCACGGTAATTCACGAGGTGCGGCGGAAATTCGTGTCTGTCGCCATGGCGCGGCAACACGAGCACGCTCGACCCGCCGAAGTCGACGGGGCGAATGGGCGCTGACGGTTCGCCGAAGCGCGTGTCGACACGCTGCGGTTGACCGGCCGTGGCGAACTCCTCGAATCCGCTGCCGACGATAATCGCGTAGCTCATGCGTCGAGTTCCAGCGTCGGCCGTTCGGTCCAGCGCGCCAGCGCGCTGTTCGCCTGTTGCCACAACTCGCTCGCCAGCAGTGATTCGCGCAGCACCTGCCCCGTGCCGTGCAGCCTCGCAAGGCGCACCAGCGACAGCGGATTGGAATACTCGCCGAGCGCCTGCACGGCCTGCTCCGCGCCACGCCGGTCGTTGCAAACCAGGATCATGTCGCAGCCCGCATCGAGCGCCAGCTTTGCGCGCTGCCGCATCGATCCGTAACCTTCGGTCGCTTTCATGCTCAGGTCGTCGCAGAGCACGGCGCCACCGAATCCCAGGCGGCCGCGCAACTCACGGTCGATCCAGAAACGCGAGAAGCCGGCCGGCGACTCGTCCATTTCGCGGTAGATCACGTGGGCCAGCATCACGCCTGCAATGTGACCGTTGCTGATCAGTGTCTCGTACGGGCGCATATCATCGAGAACATCGCCGTACTCGCGGCGATCCACCGGCAGGTCGACGTGCGAATCGGCGACCACCGCACCGTGTCCCGGAAAGTGCTTGGCGACGGCCGCCATGCCGGCGCTGCGCAGGCCGCGCGAAAATGCCGCAGAAAGATCGGCCACAGCGCCCGGCTTGCGATGGAAGGCGCGGTCACCGATAACCTCGCTCACGCCCCAGTCAAGGTCGACGCATGGAGCGAAGCACAGGTCGATGCCGGCCGCTCGCAGCTCCGAGGCAATCAGCCAGCCCGTCTGGCGTGCGAGCATCGTCGCTGACTCCGGGTCGTGGTCATACTCGATACCAAGATGCCGCATGGCCGGGATCGCGCTGAAGCCGTCGCGGAAACGCTGCACGCGCCCACCCTCGTGGTCCACGGCGACGATAAGCGGCGGGCTGCGCAGGGCGCGTATCTCGCTCACGAGATCGGCGATCTGCTCGGGCGACTCGTAGTTGCGAGTGAACAGGATGACGCCGCCGACCGCCGGCTCGCGAAGCAGATCCCGGTCCGCAGGCGTCAGTGCGACCCCTTCGATGTCGAGCATGACTGGTCCGAGAGACATGATATCTATTCTACAAAAACACTATAACTAATTGTAATTACTTATTAAAAATGGCAATTGACTCTACGTGCGCCGTGTGTGGAAACATATCGATAATACCTGCTGAATCGCAGCGGTAGCCCTTTTCGTTGACCAGCACGCCCGCGTCGCGCGCCAGGGTGCCGGGGTGGCACGACACGTACACGATGCGCCGCGGGCCAATGCGGTCGATGTGCGCCGCGATTTCCTGGGCGCCGCTGCGGGCCGGGTCGAGCAAGAGCAGGTCCCAGCCCTGTCGCAGCCAGGACTCCGAGCCGTCGATCGCGCTGAGGTCGGCCTGGCGAAATTGCGCGTTGTCGATGCCGTTGAGAGCCGCGTTGGCGGCTGCCGCCTTGACCAGCATCGCGTCGCCTTCGACGCCGAGCACTTCGCCACAGCGGCGCGCCAGCGGCAGGGCGAAGTTGCCGATGCCGCAATAGAGGTCCAGGACGCGGTCCTCGGGGCCCGGCTCGAGCATCTCGACCGCCTGGTGAACCATGCGCTGGTTGATATCGCGGTTCACCTGAACGAATCCCACCGGGTCGAAGGCAATGCGCACATCGAATTCGGGCAGCTCGTAATACAACGGCTCCGCCGCCGATTCCGGGTGGAACAGCCCTACCGAGTCGAGGCCGCCCGGCTGCAAGTAGACGCGCACGTCATGTTGCTCGCCGAATTCGCGGAAGCGCAGCTCGTCTTCCGGTGTGGGCGGGTCGAGCACGCGGAACACCAGCGCCGTGGCATTGTCCGCGACCGACACCTCGACCTGCGGCAGGCGGGCACGAATCGACAGCGTGCCGACCAGGTCGCTCAGGGGATCGATCAGCTCGTGTACCGGTTCGGCCAGAATTTCGCAGCGATGCATGTCGGTAATAAACGGGGCGTGTCGTTCGCGAAAACCCACCAGCACCCTGCCCTTGCCGTGGACGTCCTTGACCGCCAGCCGCGCCCTGCGGCGGTAATGCCAGGCGGAGCCACTCATGGGCTCCAGCCAGGTGCCCGGACTGACCTGGGCGATGCGCTCGAAGTTATCCATGAGCGCCTGCTTCTTGATCTCGCGCTGCGCGCTTTCGCTGATGTGTTGTAGCGAGCAACCACCGCAGCGCCCGAACACGGCGCAGCGCGCCTCGATGCGCTCGGGCGACGCCTCGAGGATCTCGAGTAACTCGGCTTCGTCGAAATTACGGCGAAACTTGCGCCGCTGGAAGCGCACCTCTTCACCGGGCAGCGCGCCGGCGACGAAGACCTTCTTGCCCTCGAGCGCCGCGATGCCACGGCCGTCGTGCGTTGCGGACGCGATACGCGCTGTTTCCGGTTCCCGGCGACGTTGCCTGCGGCCCATTATTCAGGCCAGGCGGCGAGGAACTCGTCGAGGTGCGGCTTACCCATGCTCCTCAGGGTCGATCTCACGAGCTCGAATTCCCTGGCAAGCCCCTTCTCGTCCAGGTTGCCCCGCATGAGTTCAAAGCGCAGGTAAACCAGCCACGTGTTCAGGACGTCGGTTTCGCAATAGTCACGAATCTCGCCAATCGCGCCTTCCTGGAACTTGTCCCAGACTTTCGCCCCGCTCATGCCGAGCTTGCCCGGAAAACCCAGCAGCAGCGCCACCTGGTCCAGCCCGGCCGCGGCGCGCATCTGGTAACCGGCCAGCACGTCCATCAGGTCCGTGTGGCGCGCATGGTAACGGCTCAGGTAGTTGTTCCAGCGGAAATCGCGGTCCGAGTCGCCGGACTCCCAGTAGCGCGCGGCCTGCACGCCATGCCGCAGCGCGCGGTAGTGCAATACGGGCAGGTCGAAGCCACCGCCGTTCCAGGATACGAGATCGGGCGTGTAGCGCTCGATGCCGTCGAAGAACCGGGCAACCAGCTCGGCCTCGTCGGAATCTTCCTCGCCCAGGCTCCAGACCCGGAATGAGTCGCCGGTTCGCAGCGCCACGGAGATCGCTACGATCCGGTGCTGGGGCAGCGGCAGAAATTCACGACCACTTTTCTGCAGCTGCTTGAACGTCATCGCCTTCGCAACGTCTTCCTCCGCCACGCCGTCGAGGTCCCACAGGCGGCGGCCGAATTCCACGTCCGGCACGGTCTCTATATCGAAAGAAAAACAATGCATGGTTCAGCTCGCGCGCGCCTTGTCCATCAGTTCCTTCATGTTGCTGACAGCCGCCGAGAGGCCGTCAAATACGGCCCTCGCGACAATCGCGTGGCCGATATTGAGCTCCACGATTTGCTCGATACGCGCGATCGGCGTGACGTTGCCGTAGTGCAGGCCGTGCCCGGCATTGACCGTGAGACCGATGTCCGCGGCATGTTTTGCTGCTGACTCGATGCGCTTCAGTTCTGCTTCCTGCTCACGGCCCTCGACCTCCGCATAAGCGCCGGTGTGCAGCTCGATCACCGGCGCTTCGACAGCCGCCGCGGCATCGATCTGCAGCGGGTCCGGGTCAATGAACAGCGACGCACGAATACCGGCTTCGGCCAGCCTGGCGCAGGCGTCGCGGACCTTGTCCTGCTGCCCGGCCACGTCGAGGCCGCCCTCGGTCGTCAGCTCCTCGCGCTTTTCCGGCACCAGGCACACGTCCGACGGACGGAGTTCTTCGGCAATGCCGAGCATCTCGTCCGTCACGGCCATTTCGAGATTCATGTGAGTGCGCATCACGTCGAGAATCTCGGTCAGGTCGTGGTCCTGGATGTGTCGGCGATCCTCACGAAGGTGCACGGTAATGCTGTCGGCGCCGGCGTGCTCCGCCATGACGGCAGCCTCGACCGGCCGCGGATAGCTGGTGCCGCGAACCTCGCGCAGGGTAGCAACGTGGTCGATGTTGACACCGAGATGCAGTGGGTTGTTTGTCATCCGCGTATTCTATCGGAATTAGCTACTTACGCCGCATCTCGAGCAATACCTTGCGGCTTCTCAGCTCCTTGCCGCCGAGATGAAACGCGATCACCTCGCGCATCAGCCGGTTAGCGGCGCGCAGGATATCCTGGTCATCGAAGCGCTGTTGCGCGATACCGGCAAGCGTGGCGCCCGCGAACACCAGCGGCCCTTCATCCCGGCTGACGGCCACGGCGCCCTGCTCTACCCGGTAGTCGTAGTAACTCGCCGGATCGAGATCGTTCGAGGTCCCCCATTCGTGGTCGAGGTTCAGGGCGTAGCCGGAATGGCGCAACAGGGCCATCTCGAACTGCCGCAAGATTGCGGCAATACCCGCACCGCTCGTCGCGAGCGCCTCGATCGTCCCGGCATAAACATCGAATACCTCGGGCTGCGGGTCATGCCGGTGCAGAAAATGCAGCACCAGTTCGTTGACGTAGTACCCCGACAACAGCGCCTCCCCCGTCAGGCGCAGCGGCGCGCCGTTTACCTCTGCGCCGGTGAGAGTGCCGAGATCGGACTTGATGACCCATGACATCGACAA
The DNA here is from genome assembly GCA_030066075.1 of Woeseiaceae bacterium. Taxonomy (GTDB): domain Bacteria; phylum Pseudomonadota; class Gammaproteobacteria; order Steroidobacterales; family Woeseiaceae; genus UBA1847. Next base: position 12,528 of record JASJCH010000042.1, on the reverse strand, counting down.
GGGCATAAACGGGCGCAACACGCCCTTGAGCTTCGAACGTGCGCCGCGGCTGCCGCGCGCTACGACGGCCAGCTTGCCGTGCTCGCGACTGAACACATCGAGGATCTGGCTGGAATCGCGAAACGGCCGGTGATGCAGCACAAAGGCGGCCTGTTGCTGGACCCGGCGTTGTGCTGACATTGCCGTTACGGCGACTCGTAGCCGAGCCGCAGCAGCTCCTTCTCGCTGTCCGCCCAGTTGTCTTTGACTTTTACCCAGAGTTCGAGATGCACCGGCCGTCCCAGCTGCTCTTTCAGTTCCAGGCGCGCCTCGCGCCCGATGCGTTTGAGTACGGCGCCGCCCTTGCCGACGACGATGCCCTTCTGGCTGTCACGCTCCACCCAGATCACCGCATGTATCGTCGTCTGCGCTTCGCCCGTCTCGAATTGCTCGATCTGCACGGTCAGCCCGTAGGGCACCTCCTGGTGCAGGGACAGGGTCAGCTTCTCACGGATAATCTCCGCCGCATGGAATTCGACGCCCCGATCGGTGCGCATCTCGCTGGGGAACAGGTGTGGCGATTCCGGCAGGTAGCCGGGAATGAGGTCGGCCAGCGCATCGAGGTTGTCCTGCCGGCTGGCGGACAGCGGCACGATATCCGCGAACTCGCGGCGACCCGACATCTCGTCGATGATCGCCAGCAGTTTCTCTTTCGGCCGCACCAGGTCCACCTTGTTGAGCACGGCGACGACAGGCGCTTTGACCGCCTGCAGACGGCGCAGCACGTCGCCGTCTTCTTCCGTCCAGCGCTCGGCCTCCGTCACGAACAGCACCAGGTCGGCGTCGGCCAGCGCGCTCGCAGCGGTGCGATTCATCATGCGGTTCATTGCTTTGCCGGCCTTGCGGTGCAGGCCCGGCGTATCGATAAACACGACCTGGGTGTCGCCGGTCGTGCGCACGGCCAGGATCCGGTGGCGAGTTGTCTGCGGCTTGGCTGTGACGATGCTCACCTTGCTTCCCATCAGCGCGTTGATCAGCGTCGACTTGCCAACATTCGGCCGGCCGACGACCGCGACGAATCCGCAACGAGTCTCGCTCATCGGTCGGCGTCCTTTTGCAACTGCGCCAGCATGCTGTCCGCAGCCTGTTGCTCCGCATTACGTCGCGTCGTGCCGCTGCCATGAGTCTCTCGGTCCCCGACCCGGCAGCTGGCGCGAAAAGTCTGTCGATGCGCCTTGCCAGTGACGTCGAGCAGGTCGTAGTCAGGCAAACCCATCTGCCGCGCCTGCATCCACTCCTGCAAGCGGGTCTTCGGGTCCCGCAGCTCGGCGGCGTCCGGAAACTCCTCGAAACGGTCGCCGTAAGCTCGCTCGATGATGGCGCGAGCCGCGTCGAATCCGGCATCGAGGTATACCGCGCCGAAGATGGCCTCGAGGGCATCGGCGAGTATCGAGTCGCGGCGGTGGCCACCGCTCTTGCGCTCACCGCTGCCGAGGCGCAGGTGCTCGCCGAGGCCGAGGTCTGCTGCAATCCGCGCCAGCATACGATCGTTCACGAGCGACGAGCGCAGGCGGCTCAGGTCGCCTTCCGGTGACTCGGGATGCGCATGAAAAACGACTTCGGACACGACGAAGTCCAGCACCGCGTCGCCGAGAAACTCGAGGCGTTCGTTGTTCGCGGCCTGCGCACTACGATGCGTCAGCGCGAGCTCAAGGAGCTGCGCGTCGTTGAATTCGTAGTCCAGGGATTGTTCCAGCCAGGTGCCGGGATTTTTGGCCACTATCGCTCGTTCATGTCTGGCGCGAGGCGCGCCGCGGGCCGTTGCCTCTAGCGGCGCACCAGGCGCGTCTTGTCAAAGTGCACTGTGAACGAGATATTACCAATGAATGGCGTAGTGTGGTCGTAGACCGCTGAAACCTCGAAGCCACCGTCGACCTGGGTCACCGAGACATCGCGAAACGAGATAACGCCGACGCTCTCGACATCGAAGCGGCGCGAGATCGAGTTGCGCAGGGCCACACGCGTCGGATTCTGGCCGTCGAACTCCTCGAAAACGCCGTCGACAACACCGACGACCTTCATGTAGTTCAGGTAGACCGGCGTCAGGCGGATAAAGCCGAACGCGAACACGCCGATGAAGATGACCAGGATAATGTATCCCAGCAGCGTCGCCCCGACCTGTCGCCGAGCCGATCCGAATCGTGTGTGTCTCCTGTGGACCATCGCAGTTACCCCACGGGTGCCGTGTACAGCCAAAATCAGCACAAATTTAACGTAATTGCGGCGGCCGATTCTGTGACACGGGCCTCATCATTGGATCTTGTCGCCAATCCGGTCCCACTTGGGCCACGACAGGCCGTCCATGTGCATCCAGATGCGCACCGCTTCGCCAACCAGGTGACTTTCCGGGATAGCGTCGATGAACCGGCTATCGCGGCTGTTGTCACGGTTGTCGCCCATCACGAAGTAATGCCCCTCGGGCACCCGGTACACACCGTCCCGGACCATGTAGGCAGCATTGGTGATCAGGATTTCGTGCTCCCGATCACCGAGTTGCTCGATAAACCGCGGCGACTGGCTGGTCGCTTCCGGGTGGGCCTCGAGCGCCACTTCCTCGCCGTTAATTGTCAGGCGGTGACGTTCGTAAACGATCTCGTCGCCGGGCAAGCCGACCACGCGCTTGATGTAGTTGATGCTCGGGTCTGACGGCAGGCGAAATACGATGACGTCACCGCGTTCGGGCAAGCCGGTATTCAGGATCTTGGTTTCAGTGACGGGCAGGCGCAGTCCATACGACCATTTATTGACGAAAATGAAATCGCCCTGCACCAGCGTGGGCATCATCGAACCCGAGGGGATACGGAAAGGCTCGAAAACGAACGAGCGGATGATCAGGACGAACAGCAGGACCGGAAAAAACGAGCGTGAATACTCGACCAGCGTGTCGCGAGCCGCGGAACCGCCCGCCCCCTCTGCCGCACGGCTCCAGACAAACCGGTTGAGGGCGACGACGATGCCCGTCAGCAGCGTCAGGACCGTGAGTATTAGTGCGAGGTTGATGGTCAAGTGGGCTCTCTCATTTCTCGACACGCAGGACGGCCAGGAACGCCTCCTGCGGAATTTCGACCGATCCTACCTGTTTCATTCGGCGCTTGCCGGCCTTTTGTTTCTCCAGCAGCTTGCGCTTGCGGGACACGTCGCCGCCGTAGCACTTGGCCGTTACGTTCTTGCGCAGCGCCTTGACATTGCTGCGCGCAATAATCTGCCCGCCGATCGCCGCCTGGATGGCAACATCGAACATCTGCCGCGGAATCAGTTCACGCATCTTCTCAACGAGCTCGCGCCCGCGGTATTGTGAGTTGTCGCGATGCACGATGATCGAGAGCGCGTCGACACGGTCGCCATTGATGAGCACATCCAGGCGCACGAGATTGGCGGCCTGGAAACGCTCGAAGTGATAGTCGAATGACGCGTAGCCGCGACTGACCGACTTCAGTCGATCGAAGAAGTCGAGCACGACTTCGGCCAAAGGCATTTCGTACTCCAACGAGACCTGCTTGCCGAGATAGCGCATGTGCTTCTGCACGCCGCGCTTCTCGATGCACAACTTGATGACGGCGCCAACGTGGTTCTCGGGAACGAGTATGTTGGCCGTAATGATGGGCTCGCGCAGTTCTTCAATCTCGTTGAGGGGCGGCAGCTTCGACGGGTTGTCGACATAGGTGACAGTGCCCGAGCTGTCGACGATCTCGAACACCACGGTCGGCGCCGTCGTGATCAGTTCGAGGTCGTATTCACGCTCGAGACGCTCCTGCACGATTTCCATGTGCAGCATTCCCAGGAAGCCGCAACGAAAGCCGAAGCCGAGCGCCGCCGATGTCTCCGGTTCGAAATGTAACGCCGCGTCGTTGAGCCTGAGCTTCTGCAGCGCCTCGCGGAAGTTTTCGTAGTCGTCCGAACTGATCGGGAACAAACCGGCGAATACCCGCGGCTGGACGTGCTTGAATCCCGGCAGCGGCTCCGCACACGGCGTCTTCGACAGCGTGATTGTGTCGCCGACGGGCGCACCGTAGATATCCTTGATACCGGCAATGACGAAACCTACGTGGCCCGTCCCGATTTCGTCGCGGTCTTCCATCTTCGGCGTGAAACACCCTACCCGGTCCGCGATATAGGTATCCCCGGTGGACATGATCGTGATCTTGCTGCGCTTTGGCAGCCGGCCGTTGACGACGCGCACTAGCGAGACGACGCCGACGTAGTTGTCGAACCAGGAATCGATGATCAGGGCCTGTAATGGTCCATCTTCATCACCCTCGGGCGGCGGGATCTCGCGGACGATGGCCTCCAGCAGGTCCGGCACGCCGACGCCCGTCTTGGCGCTGACTTCGACAGCGTTCTGCGAATCGATGCCGATGATGTCCTCGATCTCCGCCTTGACGCGCTCAGGCTCAGCCGCCGGCAGGTCGATCTTGTTGAGAACAGGCAATACTTCGAGGCCCTGGTCGATTGCCGTCGTGCAGTTGGCCACGCTCTGCGCCTCGACGCCCTGCGCGGCATCGACAACCAGCAAGGCGCCCTCGCAGGCTTCCAGCGAGCGCGAAACCTCGTAGGAGAAGTCGACGTGTCCTGGCGTGTCGATGAAGTTGAGCTCGTAAACCTCGCCATCCTGCGCCTTATAGTTGAGCGAGACGCTCTGGGCCTTGATCGTGATGCCGCGCTCGCGCTCGAGGTCCATCGAATCGAGCACCTGCTCCGCCATTTCGCGTTCGGAGAGTCCGCCACAATACTGGATAAAACGATCGGCAAGCGTCGACTTGCCGTGATCGATGTGAGCGATGATCGAAAAATTACGTATGCGGTCCATTGAAGCCCGGAATCCGTGTAAGCGCCTGGCGGTCGAGATGATACTGGCAGATGAGCTCGCCGTCATATTCGACGACTGGCACGCGCGCGGTGTATTCGAGGCGCCAGTCCTCGCGCGAATCGATATCGTGCACCGCAACCTCGAAACGGCCGCGCACCAGCGGCAGTAGCTCCTCGATCAGTACATCGCACAGGTGGCATCCCTGTCGGCTGTAGACATCAATGATCTTCAACAGAGCCGCTCGATCGTGGGCGTGAAACTGCGCAGGCAAGGCCCCTGCCGCAGGCGCCAGCGGCTGACGACCAGGCCCAACCCCAGTCCCAGCAGCGCGGCTACCGCCGCCGCGGCGTCGCCGAGCGCCAGGGCATAGGCGAACGCTGCTCCGGCAAGGCCTCCGGTAAGGGGAAAGCCGTAAACGGTCGCCGCGGCCTGCAAAAGATTGCGTGGCGCCAGCGACACTTCCACCTCAGCGTCGACGTGGGGAGTGATTCCGTCGGGAACGTCGACTTCAATCTGCCTGCGCCCCCCGGACTGCAGCAATCCTGCGCCGCAGCCCTTGCCCGCCGCACATCTCGGGCAGGCCGCCGCCGCATCGACTTCTACGACGGCGCGCGCACCGTTACGACTGTCAACGAGTGACACGATTCTGCCGGTAGGGTTGTCCATTGGAGTATTTTAGTTGGGGCGCATCGACGTCGCGATCTTCTCGACCGTAGCTGCCGGAACCTCGCCAACGGCCGTCACCTTGTACCCGTCCGTTTCCACGCTGTAGGAATGCGAGGACCCGACCTGCGACTGCCTGGCGATCTTGCGGTCGCTGACGGGCTCGATGAACACAGAGACATTGGCGAGGCCGTCGCTAAAGAGAATATGAGTGACGGTGATATCGCGTCCTGACAGGTTCTCTTTGTGGGTCGACACGACACGGAAACCCGAGGGCAGGTCATCGCTTTGCCACGGGCTGTCAACGACGTGCGTGACCTTGCGCTTGGGCTGTGTGAACCAACGGAAGTCAGCGGTGCTTATCGAGGGCGCCAGGGCGCTTGCGTGAATGGTTTCCCCGAGCACGATGTCGGCGAACTTGACCTGCTCGATTGCCGCTCCTTCCTGCGAGATGAGCTTGGTCTGCAGCGGGAAACCGGTTTCGGTGTCCAGCCAGATACGATGGCCGAAGCGATACTCGTCATGCGGCCGGATCGCCAGCAATACGGCCTTCCGGCCGGCAATGCGTTCCTCACGAACAATCGAGACGTCATACTCGCTGCCGAAACGAATGTCGCCGGACGGCAATGACGAGAACAGCGCGCTCTGGTCATTCCACTCCTCGACGAGCACCGACTTCTTGTCGGGTAGTATGCATTGCACCTCGTTGCCGTTACGGATGATCTCGAGGCCATTGCCCTCCTGCACGATCACCTTCTCGCGCACGATGCCGTCGGTCACCGTGTGCACGACCTTGAGGGCTTCGACATTGTCGTTCTGGATGCGGATGACCGTGCCTTCGTAGCTTGCCGTTTGCACGGCATGGGCCATCTTGTCGAGCCAGTCATTCGGGGTGCTGTCCTGCGCCAGCGAGACGCCGGGGACAGCGACAGTGACAGCAAGCGCAACGAACAGCGTTGCGGGCCTGTGTCGTCGGTCTGGCGTCATGGTATCAGGGCGCAGGCGTTGCGACGGCTTCGCCGGCGTCGACCGTCTCCGCGGCGGTCTCCGCACTCAGCACCAGATCTTCACGCACCTGGAAGTCGACCAGCCGCGCATTGAACCTGTTGGCGCCGAGATACGATGCCGTTGCGCTGTGCCTGAGGTAGTAGTCGCGCAGAGGGTCCTGTTCCACTTCTGGCACGGTGTAGCTGGTGTCAGCCGCGCCGGCGATTGCCGGCGCCACCTGTTCGCCGACGTCGGGGGTATCCGACATCTGCTGCAGTCCGAAGAGTGCAACCAGCGCCACTGTGGCGGCGATAGCGACGCCTGCAACCGGCCGAACGAAGCGGCCCGGCGCGGCCGGTTCGGCCGAGGCGTCCTGCTGCAGGTCCGTGTCGTCGAGCTCTGCCGCGATACGCTGGCGCAGCTGCGCCATGCCGACAACGGTCTTTTCGCCGCGCATGACGCGGCCCACCGCCATGTATTCGGCTGCCTGCTGGCGCAGTTCGCCGTCCTGGCACAACCGTCGCAATAACAGTTCCGCTTCGTTCTGTGGCAACTCGCCATCCACGAAAGCTGAAATCTGCATCTTTATTGCATCATTCATTGTTCCCCGCCTTTTTTATCGCACCAGGGTCCCGACTTTCTTGCCGATAGCGTCCCGGGCCCTGAAAATTCTGGATCGCACGGTACCAACGGGACAATCCATGGTCTGCGCAATCTCTTCATAACTCATACCGTCGAGCTCTCGCAAGATAATCGCCGTGCGCAGATCATCCGGCAGTGCTTCGATGGCACGCTCCAGTGTTTCCTGCAACTCCCTCGACAGCGTCACGCCCTCGGGGTCGTCTGTTTCCTTCAGCTTCGCGTGCAGCCCGTATTGATCGGGGTCCTGCATGTCCAGCTCGATGTCCATCGGCCGCCGCCGCTGTGCCGCCAGATAGTTCTTCGCGGTGTTCACAGCGATTCGGTAAAGCCAGGTGTAAAACGCGCTGTCACCGCGGAAACGTGGCAGCGCCCGGTACGCCTTGATAAAGGCCTCCTGGGTGATGTCCAACGCCTGCTCCGGGTCACGCACATATCGCATTACCAGGTTGACAATCTTCTGCTCGTACTTGAGCACAAGTAAGTCAAACGCGCCTTTGTCACCTTTCTGGACCCGTTTGACCAGTTCCTTGTCGGTCGATTCAGTCGCCATTACGTGTGCGGCCCGCCGACACCCGGATAGACCGGCCGGGGTCGGGAAAGTTCTGCGAAACCCAGTTCCATATTTGCCAAAATGTGACGCCGGTCGCGTTCGGGGAATGGTAGCAGTTTCATTCTCTCGCCCCCAAGTGGCGCCAGATGACCTGCAGGCGCCGCCAGTCCTTGCTCTGCGCGGCATTGCGGCGCAGCAGCAGGCGGCAATTGCGGTCGCCGGTGAGCTCGATCCGAAGCCACGCGAAACCGCTCGTGACGACGCTGCCCGCAGCCAGTGTCGCCGCCACGCAACGCCCGTTCCGCGACCATACCTGGACGCTGCCGTCGTGATTGAGTCGTATGCGCGCGCATCGCTTATACCCTGCAGCTATAAGCCAGAGGTCGCGGCCGCCAACCAGCAGCCACGCCGCTGCGCCGAGCAGCTTGACGGCACCCGGGGCGGGCAGAGGAACGAAGGCCATGGCGCCGAGAAGACAGGCAGCGGCCCCCGTGCCCAGGACGATGTGTCGGGACAGGTCATCAGGTCTCAGGTCGGCCGAGTATGTCGTCGACGACACGTTGTAGGGCGGGTTCTGGCTTCTGGTTGTTCAACAGGTAACTCACAAGCTCTGGATCGGGAAGCTGCAAAAGCGCCTGGAACGCCTGCTTATCGGCGTCCGCGGCGGCGTCGTAATGATTCTCGAGGTAGGCGACAAGCAGCTGGTCGAGCTCGCGCATGCCCCGACGGCACTGCCATCTGAGCCTGCTCAATAACGCCTCGAGACGAGCATCTTCTTGGTCTCGGCGATGGCTTTCGCCGGGTTCAGGTCCTTCGGGCAGGCCTGTGTGCAATTCATGATCGTATGACAGCGGTACAGGCGGAACGGATCCTCGAGCTCATCGAGGCGCTCACCGGTGGCCTCGTCGCGGGTATCCACGAGCCAGCGGTAAGCGGCAAGCAGAGCGGCCGGGCCGAGGTAGCGGTCGCTGTTCCACCAGTAACTGGGGCAGCTCGTCGAGCAGCAGGCACAGAGAATGCAGGCCGACGGCTCGTTGATGAGCTCCTGGTCCTCCTTGCTCTGCAGCCGCTCGCGATCCGGTGGTGGCGGCGTGCGCGTCTGCAGCCAGGGCTTGATGGACGCGTACTGCGCATAGAAGTTGGTCAGGTCCGGGACGAGGTCCTTGACGACCGGCATGTGCGGCAGCGGATAAATCTTGACGTCGCCCTTGACCTCCGTGATCGCCCGCGTGCACGCAAGCGTATTGCCGCCGTCGATGTTCATTGCGCAGGAGCCGCAAATGCCCTCGCGGCAGGAACGCCGGAAGGTCAGCGTCGGGTCGATTTCGTTCTTGATCTTGATCAGCGCATCAAGAACCATCGGGCCGCAGTTGTCGACGTCGACTTCATAGGTGTCGACGCGCGGATTCTCGCCACTGTCGGGGTCGTATCGGTACACCGCGAAGCGGCGTACGTTGGTCGCTCCTTTCGCAGGGAAGTGCTTCCCTTTGCGAATACGTGAATTCTTTGGCAAACGGAATTCAGCCACGAAGTACTCCTAGTAGACCCTGGCCTTGGGCGGGATCGCATCGACCTCGTCGGTCAGCGTGTCCTGGTGCACCGGGCGGTAATCGAAGCTCGCCTTGCCGCTGTCGTCGACCCAGGCGAGCGTATGCTTCATCCAGTTCTCGTCGTCGCGATCCGGATAATCCTCGCGGGCATGCGCGCCGCGGCTCTCGAGCCGGTTGACGGCCGATTCGATCGTGGCGACCGCATTCAGCATGAGGTTCTCGAGCTCCATCGTCTCGATGAGATCGGTGTTCCACACCAGCGAACGATCAGTCACCTTGACGTCAGCCAGCGTGGCAAACGTCTTGGCGAGGAGCTCGGCGCCCTCCCCGAGAGTCTCGCCCGTGCGGAACACGGCCGCGTGGCTCTGCATGATCTTTTGCATCTCGAGCCGAATCTCCGAAGTCGGCCGGCTGCCGCTCGCATTGCGCAACCGGTCGATGCGCTCGACGCTGTTCTCGCCGGCGTCGTCCGGCAGGTTCTTGTGGCGGGCCCCGGGCATCATCGAATCCTGGCAGAAGTGCGCCGCGGCGCGGCCGAAGACCACGAGGTCCAGCAGCGAGTTCGAGCCGAGCCGGTTGGCCCCGTGCACCGAGACGCAGGCCGCCTCGCCCACGGCCATGAGGCCCGGCACGACAGACTCGGCGTCGCCGTCCTTGAGCGTAACTACTTCGCCGTTGAAGTTGGCCGGGATGCCGCCCATGTTGTAGTGCACGGTCGGCAGCACGGGAATGGGTTCCTTCGTAACGTCCGCGCCGGCGAAAATGCGGGCTGTTTCGGCAATGCCGGGCAGTCGTTCCTCGATGACTTCAGGGCCAAGGTGTTCGAGGTGCAGGTGAATATGGTCCTGCTCGGCGCCGACGCCACGGCCTTCGCGAATCTCGATGGTCATGGAGCGGCTGACAACATCACGCGAGGCCAGGTCCTTGGCATTTGGCGCATAGCGCTCCATGAAGCGCTCGCCATCCGAGTTCGTCAGGTAGCCGCCCTCGCCGCGCACGCCCTCGGTGATCAGGCAGCCGGCGCCGTAAATGCCGGTCGGATGGAACTGCACGAACTCCATGTCCTGCAGCGGAATTCCGGCGCGCAGCGCCATCGCGGCGCCATCGCCGGTGCAGGTGTGCGCGCTGGTGGCGCTGAAATAGGCGCGCCCGTACCCGCCGGTGGCCAGCACGGTCTTGTGCGCGCGAAACCGGTGGATGGTCCCGTCCTCCAGGTTCCAGGCGATGACCCCGCGGCACTCACCCTCATCCATCACCAGATCGACCGCGAAATACTCGATGAAGAACTCGGCGTGGTGCTTCAGCGACTGTTGATAGAGCGTGTGCAGGATCGCGTGCCCGGTCCGGTCGGCCGCGGCGCAGGTCCGGGTCGCAATACCCTCGCCGTAGTGCGTGGTCATGCCGCCGAACGGACGCTGGTAGATCTTGCCTTCCGGCGTCCGGCTGAACGGCACGCCATAGTGCTCCAGCTCGATCACCGCCGGCACCGCCTCGCGGCACATGTATTCGATCGCGTCCTGGTCGCCCAGCCAGTCCGAGCCCTTGACGGTGTCGTACATGTGCCAGCGCCAGTCGTCGTCGCCCATATTGCCGAGCGCAGCCGAAATCCCGCCCTGCGCCGCCACCGTGTGGCTGCGAGTCGGAAACACCTTTGTGATGCAGGCCGTCCTCAGGCCCTTCTCGGCCATGCCGAAGGTGGCGCGCAACCCCGCACCGCCGGCGCCCACGACCACCACGTCATATTCATGATCGATGACCTGGTAGGCTTGGCCCGTGATCGACGGGCCCGCGCCGTTGCCGCTGCCGTTCGACTTGCCGTTCTGAGCCATCTGCAACCGTCCTTTCTGCGGGCGCGCAGGGCGCGCCGATCAAGCGCTGGACACAGATCTTGGTCTGCCAGCGTTAATTTCAGCCTGCAAACGCCATTTTCAGGACCGCGAAGATTGTCGCAGCCCCCAAGACCAGGGCCAAAAACCGGATGGCAACCAGCAGTGTGATCTTTGCGCCCTCGTGGTGCACGTAGTCCTCGACCACAACCTGGAGCCCCAGATTGGCGTGATAGAACATCGTTCCCAGCAGCAGCACGCTGCCGATCGCATTGAACGGCGCCGCGAACCACGCCACCACGTCCGCATGGCCGGCCCCGGTCAAGCTGATCAGGCTGGAAACGAACCACAGCATCAGCGGGATCATGGCAATCGCGGTCAGCCGCTGTGCCTTCCAATGCTCGAGCCCGGCCTTGGCCGAGCCGAGTCCGCGGGCCTGCGCCAAGGGAGATCCGCTCTTTTTCATGGTTCCCGCCTCCTCGGTCTGCGACTCATCGGGCCAGATAGGCCGCCACCCAGGCGACCAGCGTCAGCAGCGACGCCGACAACACGACCGCAAACCCGGTTTGGGTCAGGGTTTCGATCTCGAACCCGTAGCCGAGATCCCAGGCCAGGTGACGGATCCCGTTCGACAGGTGATAGAACAGTGCGAAGCTCCAGCCGAACAGCAACACCCGCCCGATGATCGAGCTGATGAAGCCGTGCGCCACGGCAAAGGCCTCCGGTCCGCTGGCTGCCGCCAGCAGATACCAGGCCAGCAGAAGCGTCCCGGCGGCCAACGCAACCCCGCACGCCCGATGGCCGATCGAAAGCACCGAGGTGATCTGCGGACGGTAGACCTGGAGATGCGGCGACATCGGGCGATTGCTGCTCTGCGGCATGGACTTCCCTTTTCGAGCCAATTGGCCATTGGCGACCCAGCGCCGGCAACGCTAAGCGCTCACGCGCCAGCCAGAGTCGTCGGCTGTTCTGCGCTGCCGATGATTTAGACCCCGGTCTGGGTCGAGTCAACGCAACGAAACTGCGGTTCCCGCGGCAAAAGCCCATGCCCGCCGGTTGCCTCAAGCCGAATCTGCTCACAGCGTAGCGACGGCCCGCCATCACCACAAACGATTAAATTTGAACTCTCCGTTCGCCGATAACGATGGATTTGCCTCTGCGCCCAAGCCGGTCGACCACGATCGACATATACGTGGAGCAGAAGAGCTTTGCCGCATTTGGTTTTCTGGCGCTCCGCGCAAGGTTGCGCCAAGAGAAGTCACGCCTCCGCCGGGTAGTTTTGAACAGCTCTGTGGAAAGACTGTGCGCGTGTGTGAACGACCCCTTTGGAATTCGATGGTTTCGCCGTTTTCAAGCGAAATGTTTGATTGTTTCACCGGGCCGCCATTGGCACTCTGACCGCGGTTCAAGACAGCGCGTCAGTCGCGCCTTTCAAACAAACCGCCTCGGCCTCCCGGGCGAGCG
>JASJCH010000114.1 GCA_030066075.1 Woeseiaceae bacterium | reverse complement strand
GCGAGTTGATTGCCACCGGCAACGCCGGCTGCGCCGCCGGCGACCAGCGGCGCCGCTGCGCCACCATGCTCTACCGGCAGGCCGCCACCATGACTGTGGCTGGCAAGCACACCCCTCAACATCGGGCGAACGACGCCGAACAAGAGCGCCAGCGCGACGGCAGCGCCCAGCACTTGCTTCAGAACATCGCGGACCATCGGCTGTTGCCAGATTGGTTGCGCCTCGACCTCGGCGATTGGATCCGCTTTTCGGAATGCAGCGCTGACCACAGCGACCGTGTCTCCGCGCGCCTCATCGAAGCCCACAGCCTCCTTGACCAGCGCCGTAAAGCGGGCAATGTCTTCATCACTCAGCGTGCTTGGCTGTCCTTCCTCTACCGGACTGTCGTCGACGAGAACGGCTACGGAAAGCCGCTTTATCGTCCCGGTTTGCGGCCGTACCCGGCTGATGGTCCGGTCGACCTCGTAGTTGCGCAGGCTCGACCGTGACGTGTTCCGCGGACCGCCGTCGATGGCTTCCGCAGACTCGGCGGCGACTTGCGCTGGCGCACCGGCCTCCGGCGGCTGGTTACTCAGGGCGCCGGGAATGCCGGCGGCCACGAGCGAATTGCTGCTGCTGTTTTCCTGGGTTTGCTCGCTGCGCACCACGGTGTTGGCCGGATCAAATGACTCGCGCGTCTCTTCGAGTACCGTGAAGTCGACGTCCGCATCGACCTGGGCGCGAACCCGGCCGGGACCGACCAACGGCACGAGCAGCTCTTCGATTCGCGTGCGGTAAGTTTCCTCCAGCCGGCGTGAATACCGGAACTGCGTCGCCGCCTGGGCCTCGGCCGCTTCCTCGTTGGCCGAACTGAGCATGCGGCCGAACTGGTCGACGACCGTGACGTCTTGCGCGGCCAGGTTCGGGATGCTCGACGCCACCAGGTTGACAACCGCAGTCGCCTGGCCGGGTTCCAGCGTCTGGCCGCTGTAGAGTTGTAGCAATACGGACGCGCTCGCGCTTTCCTGATCGCGGATGAACGACGTCTGCTTGGGCAGGGCCAGGTGCACGCGGGCTTCGCGTACCGGACCGAGGCTGCTGATCGTGCGGGCCAGTTCGGCCTCGAGCGCATGCTGGTAACGGGCGTTCTCCATGAACTGGCTCACCCCGAAATTCGACTGCTCTTCGAGCATGCTCATGCCGGCTGTGACGTTCTGCGGCAATCCCTGGGAAGCGAGATGCATGCGCGCCTCGTGCACCCTGGCCTCGGGTACGAGGACGCTGCCGGAGTTCGGGTCGATCTTGAAGCGGATGTCGCTACCGCGCAGCGCTTCGGCGATTTCAGCGGATTCGAGGCCGCTGAGGCTGGCGTCAACGGGCGCGTAGACGGGCTCCCGGGACCACAGCACGATGGCAAACCCGATCGCGATCGCCATTGCGACCCCGGCCAGTAGCGTGACCTGCCGCACGGCCGGTATCTGCAACACGCCGGCGAGACTCATCTGGTTCCGTGGCACGACACTTCCATCAATGACGTTGTTGTTTTCCATGATTTGCTAGTCAGTCCTGTTAGCTGCTGTTCGAATGCCTCAAACCGGCATGTTCATGATGTCCTGGTATGCGGTTACCAGCTTGTTGCGAACCTCTGTCGCCGCCCTGAATGACAAGTTGGCCTTCTGAGAAGCGATCATTACCTCGGCCAGGGTGGCGTTGGTATTCCCGGTCTCGAAGCCCACCTTCAGATCACTCGACTGCTTCTGGGCCTCGCTGACCGTGTCCAGCGACGCCTTGAACATGTCGCCGAACGACGCAGCCGACTTTGCCTCCGTCGCCGGAGATGACTGCAACTGCTGGTTCAGCGACCGAATCTGGCTCAGCAATTGTTCCGGGCTGATCTTATTCATTCGTTTCTCCTGGTATTTCGAAACCGGCCTCGCGCATGCGCGCCAGTTTGTATCTGAGCGTTCTCGGGCTGATCCCCAGCGCCTCGGCCGCCGCGCCGCGCTTACCGCCAGTGGCACGCAAGGCGTCCACGATCAGTTGAAACTCGCGATCCCGCAGGCCGCAGCGCAGTTCGCCACCGTCGTCATCAGGCTGCCGCGTTTGCGTCTCTGTTTCGAAGGCGAGATCCGCTGCCCGAATGGTTGCCTCGCGGACAAGGATCGCCGTGCGCTGCAGCAGGTTTTCCAGTTCGCGAACGTTGCCCGGCCAGTCGTGAGCCAGCAGCCGGTCACGCGCGTCGTCAGCCAGCACCAGGCGCCCTGCCCCGGTGGGTCGATGTCGCTGCAACAACATTTCGGCCAGTGGCAGGATGTCCAGGGGCCTGTCGCGCAAGGGCGGAATGTGCAGGGGGAAAACGTTCAGGCGATAGTACAGGTCCTCGCGAAACAGCCCGTCGGCCACGTGCTCGCGCAGGTTGCGGTTGGTCGTAGCGAGTACGCGGACGTCCAGGGGCAGCGTCTTGCGCCCGCCGATCCTCTCTACCTCGCGTTCCTGCAGAACGCGCAATAGTTTGGCCTGCAGGCCGAGGTCCATTTCCGAGATCTCGTCCAGCAATAGCGTACCGTGGTCGGCCTGTTCAAATTTCCCGGCGTGCGCGGCGGTCGCCCCGGTGAACGCCCCTTTCTCGTAGCCGAACAGCACCGCCTCGAGCATGTTCTCCGGGATCGCCGCACAGTTGATGGCGACGAACGGCTTATCGCGGCGCGGCGACTGCTCGTGAAGGAAGCGGGCGATCACCTCCTTGCCACTGCCGCTCTCGCCACTGATCGTGACGGTTGCCTCCGTCGCAGCGACTCGCTTCGCGACCGTGAGCAGCTCGACGGAAGCGGGGTCTGCGGCTATGGGCGCGTCGTTACTTTCGGCGGGTTGCAGGTACTTGTTGACCAGCTTGCGCAGGTCGTCTGCTTCAAACGGCTTCTCCAGGTAATCGGCCGCACCATCGCGCATGCTGGCGACGGCGTTTTCGATCGTGCCGTACGCCGTCATCAACACGGCCGGTACCAGGGGATGCTGATCGCGCATTTTGCGCAGCAGCGTTGCACCGTCCATCGGCTGCATCTGCAGGTCGCTGATCACGAGGCCCACCGCCTCGCGGTTCAGAATTTCCAGGGCCGTCACGCCATTGTCGGCTGTCAACACCGGCTGCTCGTCGCATTGCAGTGTCTCGAACAGAGCGTCGCGAAGGTTGGCGTCATCTTCGACAATGAGCACGGCGGGATTAGACATTGCCTTTCCCTCCCTCGGTCGTTGCGGCTATCGGCAGGCGCAGCGAGAAGACGGACCCCTCGGACGACGAATCAACACTGATGTCGCCGCCCTGCGCCGTGGCCACTGCCTTCACAACGGCGAGGCCCAGGCCGGTACCTTGTGGCCGCGTCGTGAAAAAGGGTTCGAACAGCCTCGGCAGCGCGTCTGCGTCGATTCCATGGCCGTCATCGCTGACCTCAATGATCACCTCGCGGCCACATTGGCGAGCTGCGAGCCATACCTGGCCCTCATCGCCACACGCCTGGCACGCATTGGTGACGAGATTGAGCACCGCTCCCTTCAGCGCGTCCGCGTTCCCCGCGACCGGTACAGAAGGTGTCGCGGCGTCGATGTGCAGCGACACGCGGTCCGCCAGCTGCGGTTCAATCGTCTGCCTTACTCCATTGAGCAGCACGCGCACGTCCGTCGACTCTCCGCAATTGCGTGACCCGGCCGCAAACCCCAGCATGTCGTTGACCATGCGGCCAACGTCCTGCAGGCGCGCCGTGACTTTTTGCGCAATGCGCTGCTGCTCCTCGCCGCCGCTTTCCAGTTTGGCTGAATAGAGCAGCGCGGAAGCCAGTGGAGTCCGGACCTGGTGTGCGAACCTGGCGGTCATCTCGCCGATCGCCGTCAACCGCTCCTGCCGCTGGCGCATGTGCAGGATCTCGCGACTCTCAGTGACGTCGGCCAGGAGCAGGATCTCGCCCTGCTCTTCGGTCAGCGGACGTCGCGACAAGCTGAGCCAGCGGCCGTCGCGCAGTCGGAGATTGCCGTCCTGGCCGCTATCGTCGCCGACTTCGCGACGCACGATTGCCGACCAGGCGCAGCCCAGCAGCGGTTGGTTCAACAGTGATCGGGCCTCGGTGTTGCATTCCCGAATGACCCCGGCGCCATCGATTACGAGGATGGCGCCCGGCATGGACTCGAGGAGATTGGTCAGGTGGCGGCTGAGGTGTTCCTTGCTCTCGAGCTCCTGCAGGCGCTGCGACTGAACGTCATGCAGCTGGCGGGTCAATACCTCGACCTTGTCCTGCAACTGCCGATAGGACGCTTCCAGCAGCGTGCTCTGCCGGTTGAAGACTTCGAAGGCGCTGCGCAGTTCTTCCGCTTGCATTGCCGTGGCCGCCAAAATTTAACCTCCTGCGTCGAATCAGTTTCGTACCTAGATACAAGCAAATTGCGTGCCAAACTCTTTTTAGCAACAGAAACAGTGGGTTACAGAGCTTTGAGGAGAAGCTGGCGCGTCAAATTTCTGACGGCACGGCCAATATCGACGGGAAGCCGCCTACTGGATATCGTACTTGCGTATCTTTTCGGCCAGGGTCGTACGCTGCATGTTGAGCATTCGTGCCGCGTTGGCCACGACGCCGCCTGACTCCGCGAGCGCCTGCCCGATCAGGTTTTGCTCAATGGCCTGCACGTGCTCTTTGAGGTTCTGACTGCTCATTTGCAGTGCCTGTGAGACAGCGTTGGACTCGCCATTCGCTGGCCCCGCCTCGCGGTACTTGGCCGGCAGGTCGTCCGGCTCGATGACGCCCTCGGGCTTCAGAATAGCCAGGCGCTCCACGAGGTTGCTCAATTCGCGGATGTTGCCGGGCCAGCTGTAGTTCGCCAGCATCTGCAAAGCGGCAGCGCTGACCCTGAGCTTATGGGCTTCATCCCCAATGTGCTGAACGAGCAGTTCCTCGAGCAGCTTGGGCAAATCCGAAACGCGCTTGTAGAGCGGCGGCATCTCGATCGGAAATACATTCAGCCGGTAGAAGAGATCCTCGCGGAACTTGCCGTCCTTGACGGCGGCCGGCAGGTCGCAGTGCGTCGCGGCGATGATGCGTACGTTGCAGCGCTGCAGCTTGTTGCTGCCGACCTTCTCGAAAACGCGCTCCTGCAATACGCGCAACAGCTTGACCTGCATATCGAGGGGCATGTCGCCGATCTCGTCGAGGAACAGCGTGCCGCCG
>JASJCH010000041.1 GCA_030066075.1 Woeseiaceae bacterium | reverse complement strand
TTCGAGACCTCGGACACCGCCGAGCGCATGTTCGCAATAATGAATCACGAACTCGTGCACGTGGTGTCGATGGAACAGGCGGCAACCGTCGATGAGAAGTACCGCAGTTTCTTCGGCGGCAAGGTCGAAACCGATGCCAAGCACCCGGAGACGATCCTCTACAGCTACCTGACCAACCCGCGACGGGCCAGCCCGCGCTGGTACATGGAAGGCATCGCCGTCTTCATGGAAACCTGGATGGCCGGCGGTCTCGGCCGTGCGCAGGGGCCCTACAACGAAATGGTATTTCGTTCCATGGTCCGCGATGGCGCACCATTCTACGATCCGCTCGGCCTTGTGGCGGAGGGCACACGGGTCGACTTCCAGGTCGGCGCCAACGCGTACCTCTATGGCACACGTTTCATGAACTACCTTGCCTACGCTTACTCACCTGAACAGCTGGTGGAGTGGAACAAGCGCAAGGATGGCAGCGAGCGCTTCTATTCGGCTCAGTTCCGCCAGGTGTTCGGTCTCACTATCGACGAGGCCTGGCAGGACTGGGTGGAATTCGAACACGAGCACCAGAAAGCCAACCTGGCGTCGATTCGCGAATTCCCGGTCACTGAGTACGAGAATCTCACCGACGAGCCACTCGGGTCGGTGTCCAGGTCATTCCTCGACGAATCGACGAACACGCTCTACATGGGTGTCCGCCGCCCCGGTGCGGTCGCGCATATCACCTCACTATCGCTGGATGACGGCTCTTTCGAGAGGCTGGAAGACATCAAGGGACCGATGCTGTACACGGTAACCTCGCCGGCATTCGACCCGGATTCGAGGACCTTCTTCTACACGACGGACAACACCAACTACCGCGATGTCGTGGCGCTCGATGTCGATACGGGCAAGACAGAGATCCTGCTCAAGGACGCCCGCATCGGCCATCTCGTGTTCAACCCGGCCGACAAGTCCATCTGGGGCGTCCGTCATCTGAACGGCATCGCCACTCTCGTCCGCATACCCGCGCCATACAACGAATGGAAGCAGGTGCAGTCCCTGCCCTACGGCGAGGGTTACTACGACCTCGATATCTCACCGGACGGCAAGCTGCTGTCCGCGTCCTATGGCGAGATCAACGGCGACCAGTCGCTGCGCGTATTCGCGATCGACAAGCTGCTGCAGGGCGACTTCGAGCCCGTCACGACATTCGACTTCGGTCTTGCGGTTCCGGAGGGGTTCGTTTTTTCTCCCGACGGCAGGTACCTGTTCGGCAGCGCCTATTACACGGGCGTTTCCAATATCTTCCGCTACGAACTCGCAACCGGCGAACTCGAGGCCGTCAGCAACGCGGAGACCGGCTTCTTCCGGCCAATCCCGCTCGAGGACGGTTCCTTGATCGTGTTTCACTACACGGGCCTCGGCTTCATCCCGGCGCGCATCGATCCCCGGCCGCTCGAAGACGTCAACTCGATTCAGTTTCTCGGCACGCGCGTCGTCAACAAGCACCCGCAACTCCGCGAGTGGCAGGTCCCGTCCCCCGCCAGCGTCGACCTCGACGAGGTCATCACCGCGGAAGGCATGTATTCGCCCGGACCAAGCATGGGCTTCGAATCGATGCACCCGATACTGCAGGGCTATAAAGACGAGTGGGTCGTCGGCATCAACTTCAACTTCTCCGACCCGATCATGCTCAATACCCTGAGTTTCTCGGCGGGCTACAGCCCCGCCAGCGACCTGCCGTCAAGCGAGCACACGCATCTTGAAGTCGAGTACCAGCACATCGTCGTCAGCAACTCACCGCTGGCCGGCGTCTGGAACGCCGGGGCAAGCCTGAACCGCGCCGACTTCTACGACCTGTTCGGCCCCACCAAGCAGAGTCGCAAAGGCCAGCGCTACTACGTCGGCTACGAGAAGACGCTTATCTACGACCAGCCGCGCCGTCTGGGCTTCTCTACCGAACTGAGCCACCACCGCGACATGGATGCCTTGCCGCGCTACCAGAACATCCCGGCATCGGTCGAGGAAATGACGACACTGTACGCGGATCTCGAATATGAACATCTGCGCCGCTCGCTCGGCGCCGTTGACGACGAAAAAGGGTATCGGTGGGCCCTCGCCGTGACGGCCAATCACGTCGACAGTGACGATATCCCGAAAATCGGCGCCGAATTCGATTTCGGTTTCGCCCTGCCCTGGCGCCATTCATCGATCTGGTTCCGCAACGCCGCGGGCGGCGCGTTCGGAGACCAGGACGATGAGTTTGCCAACTTCTTCTTCGGTGGCTTCGGCAACAACTATGTCGACAGCGGCGAGATCAAACGGTACCGCGAGTACTACGCCTTCCCCGGCTTCGAACTCAACGCGATTCCCGGCCGCAATTTCTATCGCAACATGGTTGAGTGGAACCTGCCACCGGTGCGCTTCGACCGCATCGGGCATGCCAACTTTTACCTCGCCTATGCGCGGCCGGCGCTCTTCGCGAGCGCCATTACAACCAACTTCGACGACGACCTGCTCGAGTACAGCGCCCACAACTTCGGCATGCAGGTCGACTTTCACATCGAGTTCCTGTCACGGTTGTCCATGACCTTGTCGCTCGGCTATGCCAAGGGTTACGGTGAGGGCGATTTCACCGATGACGAGTTCATGATTTCGCTGAAAATAATGTGACGACCGACCTGCTGATCCACCTGCTGCTCGGGCTGTTGCCCGTAAGCTGCTTTCTCGCCGCGCTGGTCTACCTCGACAGCTACAAGCTGGTGTCGATACGGCTGGTGTTGACCGTCATAGCGCTGGGCTGCGCCACGGCAGCGCTCAGTTACCCGGTCAGCCTGGTATGGCTGGACCTTGCCGGAATCGAATTTACGACCTACACGCGCTACATCGCGCCCGCCTTCGAGGAAGCGCTCAAAGCCCTCGTCATCGTCATCCTGCTGCGCACCAACCGCGTCGGCTTCCTTGTTGACGCCGCCATCCTCGGGTTCGCGGTCGGCGCAGGTTTCGCCATTCTCGAGAACCTCTATTTCCTGCGCATCGTGCCGGAAACGCAGCTCGGCACCTGGATCGTACGCGGCTTCGGCACGGCGTTGATGCACGGCGGCGCAACGGCGATCTTCGCGGTCACGTCGCACACCATCATCGGCCGTCAGGGGACTATCGGCAGTGCCGCGTACCTGCCGGGGTTGATCGTCGCCATCATCACGCACTCGGTTTACAACCATTTCTTTTTCGCGCCGATCGTCAACACGCTTGCCGTGTTGCTGACCCTGCCGCTGCTCCTGGTCGCGGTCTTCGATCGTAGCGAGAAAGCCGTGGCGGACTGGCTGGGCATGGGCTTCGACGCTGACACCGAACTGCTCGAGCTGATCAATTCCGGCGAGTTCTCGAGGTCTCGGGTCGGCCTCTACCTGCACTCGCTCAAGGAAAAGTTCAGCGGGCCGATCGTGGCCGACTTGCTGTGTTACCTGCGCCTGCACACGGAGCTGTCGATCCGCGCCAAGGGCCTGCTGATGATGCGCGAATCCGGTTTCGACAGCCCCGTCGGCGCGGAGACGCGCGCCAAACTCGAGGAGTTGCGTTACCTGGAAGACAGCATCGGCGCCACAGGCAAACTCGCCATGAAACCGTTTATGCAGATGAGCCAGAAGGACCTCTGGAAAATCTACGTATTGTCGGACTAGCTGGTCATCACTTAGTGTCAACCGCTGCAGCGCCTGCGCGTTGAACAGGTAGCAGTACCTTTCCAGGAGCGAACAATGACACCCACCACCAGAATCATCCTGATTGCCGCAGGAGCACTGCTGCTGGCCGGCACTTCGATCGCCGACGATGACGACACGGCGCAAGAGCAGGGACGCGAACGTACGGAGATGACGGACGAACAGCGGCGGCAGGCGTGGGAAGCGCGACGCGAGGCGGTGCGCAAACTCCCGCCGGAGCAGCGTGCGGCCGTACGGGAAGCTCACCGCAAGTCAATGACGCCCGAAGAACGCGCCGAACATCGACAGTGGATGCAGGATCGCGAACGCGGCGAGCGCGGCAAAGGCAAGCAGCAGCACAAACGCCATCACGGCGACCGCGCTGACGACTAGTTGCCGGCCTGGGCCTCGGCGATGTAGCGATCGACGACGTCGTCGAGGAACTCGAGCGGCACGGAGCCGTTCGTCAGCAAGGCGCGATGGAACGCCTTGAGATCGAACTGCGGCCCGAGCGCATCCATCGCGCGCTGGCGCTCGTCGAGGATCTGCAGCATACCGACCAGGTAAGCGGTGGCCTGCCCGGGGTAGACGCTGTAACGGGCGGACGCATACTGCGAGGCGCCGACCGAGGCGCCGACGTTGTCGCGATTGAACTGGACGGCCTGGTCAAACGACCAGCCGAGGTCATGGATGCCCGTGTCCATGACCAGCCGCGCCGCGCGCAGCGCCTCGTACTGCAGCCGCCCGAGGTCGGAGTAGGGATCGTCGTGCCAGCCGAGCTCCCAGGCCAGGCGCTCCGTGTACAACGCCCAGCCCTCGATGAAACCGGTAGAGCGCGGGACCTGGCGAATCATCGGCAGGTCCTGGTCCATCGCAATCGCGATCTGCGTGTGGTGTCCCGGAATCGTCTCGTGGTAGGCCAGGGATCGCATCGGGAACCATGGCTGGTCGTAACTCGTGCCGGCGTAGAAGGCGCCGGGTCGCGTGCCGTCCTTCGAGGGGCCGATGTAATAGCCGCCACCGGCAGGGTCGCCGATCACGATGACGTCGCTTGACGGAAAGATGTCGAACGCCGCCGGGGCCTCCTGCTCGGCCAGCTCGATGATCGCCTCGTAGGTGGCCTGCACGTTCGCCGCGGGAATGATGCCGCCATCGGCGGCCACGCGGCTGAACAGCTGCGGCAGCGTCTCGTTCTGCGGGTAGCCGAGCTGGTCGAATATGACGCGCATTTCCGCATGAATGCGCACGAGCTCATCGAGCCCGAGCTGGTGAATCTCCGCGGGCGTCATGTCTGTGGTGGTGTGGTGCCGCAGCACGTGGCGGTAATACTGCGCGCCGCTCGGGTACTGGCCGACGCCGATCTGCGCCGGCGCGGCCGACGCGACATTGTTCATGGTCTCCAGCAGGTCCTGGTAGCCGCGTCGCACGCTGCCGTCGACGGCGGCCAGGGCGCGACCGAGCAGGTCGTCGCGCTGGGCCTGCGTGATACCGGGGATACTGCCGATCCTGTCCGCTATCTCCCGGTAGTAAGGGCTCTGCGCCGCCGCCATTTGCGCCATTGCCGACACCTGGTCGATGGCGATCTGCAGGGTCAGGGCCGGCTCGACGATACCGTTTTGCCGCTGCCGCGCGACGTGCTCGGCAAGCTGGCGAAACTTGGTTTCGACGAGGCCGAGCCGCGTCACGTAGTTCTCGGCATCCTGCAGCGTCTCCAGCGGGTGAACCTCGGTAAACAGCTGTTCCGTGCCCCGCTGCGTGCCGAATATGCCGTAGGTGGCCACGAACCCGTGGTAGATGAACGGCAGGCCGTTGGCCACGTCCTGCAGGTACCACTCGTAGATGTCGTAGTTGAGCTGCCCGTCTGCGTCCAGGATCGAACGGTCGTAGCCACGCAGCGCGTCGAGGGCGACCCGGTACATTGCGAACGTATCGCGCTGGTATTCATCCGACAGGTTGTCGAGTTGCGCCACCGCCAGGGGATAGTCATCGTCCAGTGAGCGCCAGATGATGGTCTCGGGCGAGCGGCGGACCAGGGCTTCGATGGATACCCGGTAGAAATCGTCCAGGGAAAGTCCTTGCAGATCGGCAGCAAGCTGGTCGGCGCCGGGCGTGCCGGCCGCTGGTGGCGGTGGTGGCTGGCCGCCCCCGTTGCCGTTGCTGCCTCCGCAGGCCGTGATAATTACGAGGCAAATCCCGACTATGAGCGACTTTTTCATTCGCGGCTCCCCAGCTGCGCCCTATTCGATGTTAGGCCGTAACCAAATCGAAAAGTTCGGCCATCTTCCCTGTTAGAATGCTGCCCAACAATAACAGCAATAAAGGTCTCGACATGGCCAATTCCGATCTGGGGAACCACACCACCAGCGTCAAGGACGTCAAGCAACTCGGCATCTGGGCAGCCATATGCAGCCTGGGTTACGTGTTCTGGATCTGCGGCGCCATGGAGATGGTCGAGCGGCTCGCTTACTACGGCGTACGCCAGGTCTCGAGCCTGTACGCGACCGACGCACAGTCGAATGGCGGCCTGGGACTGCCGGGCACCGAGATCGGCATCATCTTCCTCGTCTGGGCGATGGTGCAGTCCTTCGTACCGGTGCTGACCGGCGGCATCTCCGATCGCATCGGCTACAAGGAGACGATCTTCGCATCGACGGTCTTCAAGATCCTCGGCTACCTGCTCATGGCCTGGTTCCCGACGTTCTGGGGCTTCATGGCGGGCGCCGTCGTGCTCGCGTTCGGCACCGGCATCTTCAAGCCCGGCATCCAGGGGACGATCGTCAAAGCGACCAATCGTCAAAACAGCTCGATGGCCTGGGGCGTGTTTTACCAAACCGTGAATATCGGCGGCTGGATCGGTCCACTGGTCGCGGCCCAGCTGCGCCAGCTCGAGTGGCAGTACGTCTTTTACGTCTGCGCCGCCATCATCTCGCTCAACTTCCTCCTGTTGCTGACCTACAAGGAGCCGGACAAGGAAGAGCGCCTCGCCCACCTCGCCAAGGTCAAGTCCGGCGAGATCAAGCAGGAAAACCTTGCCGTGGACAGCCTGAAGGAGCTGCTGCACCCGATCATGATCTGGTACATCGTCCTGTTCTCCGGGTTCTGGTTCATGCTCATGGCGTTCTGGGACGTCGGCCCGCTGTTCTTCCGCGACTGGGTCGACACGACGGTCATGGTGCAGCACCTGTTCGGCCCGGATGGCACCGACAGCCGGTTCTGGATCTTCGTTCTCGGCATGTCTGCGGATGGCACACGCATCATGCCCGAAGGCCTCGTCAACATTAACGCGATGCTGATCATGTTTACGTGTTTCCTGATCGCCGGCTGGAGCGCCCTGATCAAGGCGACCAACTCCATGGCCATCGGCACCTTCCTGGCCGCGACCACGCTGATCCTGTTCGGCAGCTTCAACTACGTGTGGATCGTCGTGGCCGGCATCGTCTGTTTCTCGATCGGCGAAATGCTCTCCAGCCCGAAGTCCTCGGAGTACCTCGGCAATATCGCGCCGCGACAGAAGAAGGCCATGTACCTCGGTTTCAGCCAGCTGCCGCTGGGTATCGGCTGGATGGCAGAGGGCTACCTGGGACAGACGCTCTACTACAAGTACGGCGCCATCGACACGGTCGCCCGCCCTGCCCTCGTCGAAGCGGGCATGAGCCCGGCGGATGCGGAGGCCATTCCTATCGGCGAGGCGTTCCAGAGACTGGTGGAGTTCACGGGCCAGAGCGCCGACGTGCTCACAGCGCAGTTATACGCGGCCAACAACGTTGGCAAGGCCTGGTACATCATGGCGGCGGTGGGCATCGTTTCCGCCGCTGGCATGTACGTCTACGGCCGCTGGACCTACCGGCTCAAAGAAGACTGATCTGCGCCCGGGCAGATCGTCTGACTACTGGTCGCGTTTCCAGATTTCGACGGCCTCGCCCTGATCGGCGGCTTCGATGATGATGCCGCCCATCTTGCAGGCGCCCTGGCCGTCGTAATTCTCGCAGTCCGGCAGATTCGCCAGGCGATCCTCGTGGGCAACCACGGATGGCGCGACAACCGCCGCGTTGAGATCAGGGGCCTTCCACGGCGCTGTGCCGGCAGATGCCGTGCGTACGTCTTCGGCGCTCGCGAACACTTCGCTTTCGCGCGCCGATGCCGCACAGCTCGACTTGTCGCGGTCTACGATGACGTCGGCCGATGCATCCTTGAGCGTAACGAGCTGTTCCAGCGCAACTTCGCAATCAGCCCGGGTCAGGAACTGCAGGTCGAATTCGCGTTCCTGGCAAACGGTCTTTCCCGCCGGCGCCGTGCACTCAGCGATCGTGAGCACGAAGACCTGTATCCAAGCGGTATCCATAGAATCACTCCTGTTGTTGTTCTTATGCCGACCAGAGTACCAAAAAAAAATGGCCCCGAACGACGGTCCGGGGCCATTTCATCAATATGAGGACGCGAAGGTAGATCTGCTTTGTTGCACCTTCGGCTCTTTCCCTTCCCACCCGCGTCGCCGCCGGCTTTCCGGTCCAGACCCGATCGTACTCTTGGTATCGGGCTACCTTTGGCGTAACGCTCCGGCGGCTTTCCGAGTTCCTCCGTCGCGTCCCTTCGGCTCCACGTTCCGCTTGCGCTTCCCGCTTCAACCTCCGGCTCCGCCTTTTCGCGTCCACCGCCCCCGACACTTGTTGAGGCTCGGACCTCTTTCAGCAGGGCGGTTGTCAACAAGCGAACTTGTTGGCGCGTGAGGCTTTCGCCTCATGATTCAATTTAGGCGGCTACACGATTATTGCAACGCTTACGAATGAAATTAGATTTTGCTCAACAACGGTGGTCAACGAAACCGAAACTTGAACCCCGAAGTTAAAGTGGTTTTTTAAGAGAGGGCATTTTTGAACGCACGATCTTGCGCAAAAAGCGGTCGGGTATAAGCCGCTGGATCCTTTTTCGGTGAGCGTGTAGCGTTCGCACTACCCCGCCAAACGGAGATTCTCAATGCTGACCCGACGCGACACCCTGAAGCTCGCCGCCGCCGCTGGCGCCGTATCCCTCGTCCCCGGGAGTCTGCTCGCCGCCTTCGACCCGGCAAATCTCATCAAGCGCGCCATTCCCAGGACCGGTGAGGAGTTACCGATCGTGGGCCTCGGCAGCTCGGCGACCTTCCGCAGCGTTGCACAGACGGAGGACATCTCGGCGCTGGCCGACGTCATGAAGACCCTGGTCGAGAACGGCGGCACCGTCTTCGACACCGCGCCGTCTTACGGCGCCTCCGAGGAGGTCAGCGGCCGGATCGCGGCCGATGCCGGCATGACCGACAGGATTTTCTGGGCTACCAAGGTCAACGCACTGGGCCGCGGGGAGCCGGGGCCGGCGGATCCCGCCAAAGTCAGCGCCCAGCTCGAGCGCTCGTTCGAGCGTGCGCACAAAGACCCGATCGACCTCGTACAGGTCCACAACCTCGCCGACCTGCCGACCCAGATGGCCGCGATACAGGAACTCAAGGAGGAAGGACGCATACGCTACATCGGCACGACGGCCACCAATCCGCGGCGCGATGCGGATCTCGAACAGGCAATGAAGGACTACCCGATCGATTTTATCGGTGTCGACTATGCAGTGGACAACCGCAGGGCAGCCGACCGCATACTGCCGCTGGCGCAGG
Organism: Woeseiaceae bacterium; assembly: GCA_030066075.1. Classification (GTDB taxonomy): domain Bacteria; phylum Pseudomonadota; class Gammaproteobacteria; order Steroidobacterales; family Woeseiaceae; genus UBA1847. Next base: position 19,623 of record JASJCH010000041.1, on the reverse strand, counting down.
ACCTCGGCATCGCGACGCTGATCTACGTGCCCTTCGGGCGCACACGGCTGTTTTCACGCACGAACGGCATGGACGTGCCGTCATGGGCGCAGGAGTTCGGCGCGACGACGTGGGCGCAGTTCTTCATCAAGTACGCGGCGGCTCACCCGGCCACCACCTGTGTCACCCCGGCGACCAGCAAGGCAAAGCACATGCTCGATAACATGGCCGCGGCCTATGGCGAGCTGCCCGACGAAGCTACGCTGCGCAAGATGGAAGAACTGATCGACGGCCTGCCGGGCGCCTAGAAACGGACGACGACCCCGGCGAAGGCCTCGAACTGGGAGACGATATCGCCTGTTGCCCGGATCGCGCAGCCCGCACCCTCCGGACCGCTGACACACAGCAGGTCGGTGCTGGAGTTCGTGAAGGTAAAATATCCCCGCGCCTCGAGTCGCAGCCCCACTCGCGCGGTCGGCGCAACGAGCATGCCCAGACCCAGGGAGCCAGACCAGAAAGCATCGCTTTCAGAGCCGTTGGCAGAAGCCTCGACATACGTGCCACCGATCGTCGCGGCCAGGTACGGCTGCACCCGCGGGGTCTCGCTCTCGAACTGGTAGGTGCCGCCGATCTGCAGGACATGCGTGTCGATGTCGATCAACTCGTTCACGCTGGCCGGGTCGCTGAAATCTGCCTCGGTCGACTGCCGTGAGTACAGCACCTCCCAGCGCGTGTCGGCGCGGTGCGGGAAATTGAGGATCACGCCGAAAGTCGCCGAATCATCGATGTCGAAAGATTCCGGCGAGTCCTCGATCTCGAGCGTGCCGCCGAAGCGGTAGCCAACAATCGGTGTCAGTTCGAACGAGGACTGGTCCTGCTGCGCCCACGCCGGGGACGCGAGGCACACCAGTACAGCCGCTATCACGGAAAACCTGCTCATGACCCGAACTCTATCAGGTTAGAACCGACTTGATCGCGTCGGTAATCGCCCCATCCGACGCCTCGAGCCGGTAACCGATATGCATATGCGGTCGTTCGATCGTCAACAGCCGCGTCAGGTCGATCGGCGTTGCCACGATCACCAGGTCGCATTCGACCGCGTTGACGGTCGTTTCGAGATCGCGGATCTGCGCCTCGCCATAGCCCATCGCGGGCAGCAGCGGCCCGATGTCCGGGTACTTTTCGAAAGTGTCGGCGATTTCGCCGACGGCCCACTGCCGCGGATCGACGATCTCGGCCGCCTTGTTGAGCCTCGCCGCAACGACGCCGGCGCCGAACGGCATGCCGCCATGCGTCGTCGTCGGGCCGTCCTCGATAACGAGCACTTTCTTGCCGGTAATCAGGTCCGGCTGCGGCACGTGCAAGGTCGAGTCTCGACGCATCACGGTTGCAGAGGGGTTCACTTCCTGCGCATGGGTTTCGATGATTGCGATGTCCTCGGCGTCGGCATGGCTGACCTTGTTGATCAGGATGATGTCGGCGCGCGCGAAGTTCTCCGTGCCCGGGAAGAACTCCAATTCGTGCCCGGCCCGGTAGGGGTCGGCCACGGTGATCCAGAGGTCCGGCTTGTAGAACGGCGTGTCGTTGTTGCCGCCGTCCCAGATGATCACGTCTGCTTCCTTCTCGGCCTCCGCCAGGATCGCCGCATAGTCGACGCCGGCGTAAACGATTACGCCGTTGCGCAAGTGCGGCTCGTACTCCTCGCGTTCCTCGATCGTGCACTCGTGCGTATCGAGGTCGTCGTAAGTTGCGAAGCGCTGCACGGCCTGGCGGGCGAGGTTGCCATACGGCATCGGGTGGCGAATGGCGACGGGTTTCTTGCCCATGTCGTTGAGGATATGCGTGATGCGGCGTGATACCTGGCTCTTGCCGCAGCCGGTGCGGACCGCCGTCACCGCTATGACCGGCTTGGACGACGGCAGCATCGTCGCATCGATATCGAACAACGAGAACCGTGCCCCGGCTTTCTCGACGATCCGGCGCCGGTCGTCGATATACGGGAAGTCGACGTCCGAGTAGGCAAACACGACTTCGTCGACTCCGTGCTCGCGAACGAGATCTTCGAGTTGCTCCTCGGGATAAATCGGCACGCCATCGGGGTAATGCGGCCCGGCGAGCGCGGCCGGGTACAACCGATCGTCAATGTGCGGAATCTGGGTGGCTGTAAATGCAACGACCTCGCTGCCCGCGTCGTCCCGGTAACAGCAATTGAACATATGAAAGTCGCGACCCGCGGCTCCCATGATTATGACCTTGTGCGTCACTGGTGCTTCCCTGGTTGAAAAACTGGCGGTTATTTTCACAGGAACATCAACGGCCTACAGTTCGTATTATCCGAATCCCCCATGGCCGGGACCCGCAATAGGTTATTACCGATATGTGACCGGCCGAAGGCTTTGGAGTATTCTCCTTGGAAAACAATTAGAGAGAGGAAAAAAGCTGATGTCCTATACACTTGGCGACATACGCAACGTATGTCTTCTCGGGCCCGGCGACTCCGGCAAAACGACCCTCACCGAAGCTCTTCTCGAAGCGGGCGGCAAAATAGAGACCCGCGGATCCGTCGCCAAGGGCGACACCGTCTCCGACTTCACCAAACTCGAACGCGAATCCGGCCACTCCCTTTACCCGGCCATCTGTCATCTCGATCACGGCGGTATTCACGTCAACCTCATCGACACGCCGGGATACCGCGACTTTTACGGCCGCGCGCTCGCCGTCCTGCCGGCCGTCGAAACCGCGGCTATCGTGATCAACGCAGAGAACGGCATCGAGCAGGATACCCGCCGCATGATGAAGGCGGCTCACGATCAGCGCCTGTGCCGGATGATCATCATTAACAAGATCGATGCCGAAGGCATCGACCTGCATGCACTCGTCGAACAGATTCGTGAAGAGTTCGGCACCGGTTGCCTGCCCCTGAACCTGCCGGCGGCCGAGGGTGTCGGCGTTGTCGACTGTTTCTTCCAGCCCGAGGGCGACGACACGCTGTTCAGTGACGTCAAGACCGCACATACGCGGATCGTCGACCAGGTGGTCGAGATCGATGACGAGCTGATGGAACTCTATCTCGAACAGGGCGAGGACCTGCAGCCGGATCAGCTGCACGAGCCGTTCGAACAGGCGCTGCGCGAGGAGCACCTGACGCCGATTTGCTTCGTGTCGGCCGAGACCGGCGCAGGCATCAAGCAGCTGCTGCAGATCTTCGAGCGCCTGATGCCGAACCCCGCTGAGGGCAATCCGCCGGTCTTCCTCAAGGGCGAGGGCGAAGACGCCGAGGAAGTCGTGGTCAAGCCGGATCCCGACGAGCACGCGATCGGCCACGTATTCCACGTCGAGATCGACGCTTTCAAGGGCAAGCTCGGCGTATTTCGCCTGCACCAGGGCACGGTCAAGTCGGGCGGTCAGCTGTTCGTCGGTGATGCCCGCAAGCCAATTAAGGTGAACCAGCTGCTGAAGCTCAACGGCGGCGATCACGGCAGGATCGAGGTTGCCCTGCCCGGCGACATCTGCGCCATCCCGCGCGTCGACGAAGTTCACTACGACGCCGTGCTGCACGACTCGCATGACGAGGATCATTTCCACCTCAAGGCGATCGATCTGCCGCGGCCGATGTTCGGGCTGGCGATCAGCCCGCCGTCGGACAACGAGGCGCAGAAGACGTCGGATGCGCTGCACACAGCGGAGTCCGAGGACCCGTCGCTGATGGTGGAGCACAACGCCGCGCTCAACGAGGTTGTGTTACGCGGCCTGGGCGAGATGCACCTCAGGACGGTTCTCGAGGAGATCAAGGAGCGCTACGACATCGAGGTCAAGACCGCACCGCCCTCGATCGCCTACCGTGAAACGATCCGCGGCAAGGCGGAAGGCCACCATCGACACAAGAAACAGACCGGTGGTGCCGGGCAGTTTGGCGAGGTCTACCTGCGCGTCGAGCCGCTGCCGTCAGGCGAGGGCTTCGAATTCGGTAGTGAAGTCGTCGGCGGAGCAATCCCGTCGCAGTACATCCCGGCTGTGGAAACCGGCGTGCGCCAGGTCATGGAACAGGGCGGCGTGCACGGCTACCCGATGCAGGACCTCAAGGTCATCGTGTATGACGGCAAGCACCACTCGGTCGATTCGAAAGAGATCGCATTCATCCAGGCCGGCAAGAAGGCCTTTATGGACGCCGTCGAAAAGGCCCGGCCAATCCTGATGGAGCCGATCGTGGACGTGGCTGTCACGGTTCCCAGCGACTGCGCCGGCGGCGTGGCCGGTGACCTGTCCTCGATGCGGGGCATGATCAACGGCACGGAGACGCTGCCGGACAACCGTATCGTCGTCTCGGGCCAGGCGCCGCTCAAGGAAATCCAGGGCTACCACTCGCGGCTCAAATCGCTGACGGGCGGTGAAGGCAGCTTCACGATGGACTTCAGCCATTACGCCGAGGTCTCGCCGGACCTGCTCGACGAGCGCGAGAGACGAACAGCCTGATCAGGCCATTGCGGGTGCCGCTGCGGCCTCCCGATTCCGCAGGAACGGGATGAAGGCCAGCGGCACCAGCATGAACAGCGCGTCGAGATACAGCACGGTCGCATAGCCGTGCCACTGTGCGACGTAGCCCTGCCAGAGATTGCCGTAGACTATTGCGACATTGCCCATGGCCATGAAGGCCGTGAACTGCGTCGCACCGACGGCCGGGTTCGTCATGCCCATAAACACGGCTTTGTGAGCGCCGAAGGTCATGCCGTAGATCGCGCCGTGCGCGATGATGATGGCGTAAAAGTCTCGTAACGGCAGCTGTTCCAGGCCGACGCTCTGAATCTGTGATGCGAGGATCACCGTCGGAATCGCCGTCGAGGCCAGGAAGACCGCCAGCATGCGTTTGACACCGAAACGCTGCGCCAGCCAGCCGCCAAACAGGCATCCGGCGCCGGCCGCAACCGTGTTGTAGATGCTGATCTCGGCGTTCTGCGTCTGCGTCAGCCCGATGTCGACTTTGATCGTTCCGAGAATCGCGTAATTCAATGCCATTGAGCCAACGGGCAACGCGGCGAACAGCAAGCCGACGCGGGGACCGTTACCGGACTTCAGGAAGCTCGTGTACAGCTCGCGCAAAAACGCCCGCAGCTTGTCGCCCATTTGCTGCAATACCTGGCCGCCCCTGGCGACGGCGCCGCGCATCGCGTCCGGATCGCTGACAAAGAACAGGATGAACAGCAGGTTCAAGAATAGGATGGCGCTGATGTAGATCAGCGCCATCTCGAATCCCCATTGCCCGAAAACGAAGATAGCCCCGCCACCGCCCAGCGCGATGCCGAAGAACTGGCCGCCGAACATGACGCCGTTGCCCGCCGCTCGCTCGTCTTCCTTGAGCGTGCTGACCGCCAGCGAGTCGATTGCGACATCCTGCGTGGCGCAGAAGAAGTTGTTGAGCACGACCATCGCGATCAGCAGATTGAAGTTCCGCTGGAAGTCGACGATGGCGGTCGCGACGAGGGTAGCGATCATCATCGTCGTGCAGAACAGGATCCACGCCTTGCGGCCACCGAATCGGTGCAGCTTCACAAGGTCGATAGCCGGCGCCCAAACCCATTTGAAGGACCACGGCACCAGCAGCGCCGCACTGAAAGCGCCAATCTGGAAGATCGAGATGCCCTCGGCTCGCATGATTGCCACCATGGCGACGGAGGTGAAGCCGTAGGGAATCCCTTCGGAGACGTACATCAGGCCGAAGGCAAGGTAGCGCCCCCGGGTCGTGCCCAGCAGGTTAAATCGTTGCATTCGGGGTTTTTTGGTGGCGCGCCGAGTTAACCCACTGTACAGCAATCGCAGCGTTAATAGCGACCGTGCTGCTTGAATATGTAGTTGTTGAGTTCGATGAACTGATGGTTCATGCGATGCACGATCTTGTGCACGGAGCGAGTCACGGCACGCATCACGAGGTAAGCCAGGTCGGGATGCTCGGTGATGATGCCTTCGAAGTCCTCTCGCTTCAGACTCAACACATGGCTGTCGTCCAGCGCCCTGAGACCGACCGTGTGAGGCTCGCCGTCCACGAAGCTCAGCTCCCCGGCCAGGTCGCCGTCACGCAGGACGGCCAGGCTTGCCTCGTCGTCGCCCCCGGCATGTTTGACGACTTCCAGCTTGCCCTCGAGCAGCACGTGCAGCGTGTCGTCAGTCGTACCTTCCGAGATCAGGAACTCGTCGTCCTTGAGGTGCCGGGTGGTCATCAATGCCCCGAGCGTGGCCGCCTGCTCTTCGTTGAGCTCGGCGCCCAGTGACGACTGGAGAATCAGTTTGCTCGTGTCGGTCATGGTCTTGCCCCCTTCCCGGTATTTGGACGGTTTTGCTTATCCTAGCCTGCCTGCGAAACGTTGGATATACGGCATCCTAACTACGTGGAATCCGGCATATTACCGGCCGTCAAAGCGTCGTATTTTTGGCTTTACCTCTCCTCCAATCGGGACGATTCACCGTGGACGACCATGTACCATCCGCAATGTACCGGGGCGTCAAGATTCTGCATGACCCGGTCCGCAACAAGGGCACCGCATACACCGAAGCCGAACGCGACTACCTGAGCCTTCGCGGCCTCCTGCCGCCGCGCGTGCACTCGCCTGCCGAGCAGGAACTGCGCGTTTTGAACAACGTTCGTGAAAAGCCAACCGACCTCGAGCGCTACCTGTACCTGATCTCGTTGCAGGACCGCAACGAGACGCTGTTCTATCGGGTCATCATGAATCACATCGAAGAGATGATGCCGATCATTTACACGCCGACCGTCGGCAAGGCCTGCCAGGAATTCCAGCACATCTTCCGGCAACCGCGCGGCTTTTACGTGTCGCTGCAGGACAAGGGCCATATTCGCGAGATTATGCAGAACTGGCCGCACAAGGACGCGAAGATCATCGTTATTACCGACGGCGAGCGCATCCTCGGCCTTGGCGACCTGGGGGCCGATGGCATGGGCATCCCCATCGGCAAACTCGCGCTGTACACGGCCTGCGCCGGGATCCATCCGACCCACTGCATGCCGGTCATGCTCGACGTAGGCACGAACAACGAGACCTTGCTCAACGACCCGCTGTACAACGGCCTCGAACGCAAACGCGAGCGCGGCGAGCAGTATGACGAGCTCGTCGACGAGTTCATCACGGCGGCTAACGAGGTCTTCCCGGGCGTCCTGATTCAGCTCGAGGACTTCGGCAATATCAATGCATTCCGACTGCTCGAGCAGTACCGCGACCAGGTCTGCCTGTTCGATGACGACATCCAGGGAACCGGGGCCGTCGCCGTGGCCGGCATCATCGCAGCGCTGCGCATCACGGGCGGCAAGCTCGAGGACCAGAAGCTCCTGTTCCTCGGCGCCGGCGAGGCGGGCATTGGCATCGCCGACGTATTCGTCGCCGCACTCGGCGAGCAAGGCATCCCGGCCGATGAGGCCCGCAAGCTTTGCTGGTTCGTGGATACGAAGGGGCTGCTGGTCAGCAGCCGCGACAACCTGCCGGACCACAAAGTGCCGTACGCGCATGACCACGAGTTCGTCGACAACTTCCTCGACGCCGTCAAGATGCTCAAGCCGACGGCGATACTCGGGCTTTCCGGGCAGCCGCAGACGTTCACTAAGGAAATCGTGGAAGCGATGGCGGAGATCAACAAACGGCCGCTGATCTCGGCGCTGTCCAACCCGACGTCAAAAGCCGAATGCACGGCCGAGCAAGCGTACAAGTGGAGCAAGGGCCGCGCGATTTTCGCCAGCGGCAGCCCGTTCGACCCGGTCAAGTATGGCAACCGTACCTTCGTACCCGGTCAGGGCAACAACGCCTACATCTTCCCGGGCGTTGGGCTCGGCGCCATCGTCAGCCGGTCGCGCGTCGTCACAGACGACATGTTCCTCGCGGCTGCGCACTCGCTGGCCAACCTGGTGACCGAGGACGATCTCGAGCGCGGCCGGGTCTATCCGCCGTTATCGAGTATTCGCAAGGTGTCGGCGCATATCGCGTATGACGTGGCCAACATCGTCTATGACAGGGGCTATACCGACAAGGAGCGCCCCGAGGACGTCATGGCCGATATCCGCGAGTACATGTACAAGCCGATATACCCGCATTACGCGTGAGCGCGCACGAAAACGAGTACCACGACAACATGGTCGCCATGCTCGAGCTCGTTTGGGGCGAGGGCTACATGGCGCCTGGAGGACCCGGCAACGTAGCGCGACTGCTGGACCGCATCGACGCGCGGGGCAAACGCATTCTCGACGTCGGCTGCGGCATTGGCGGCCCTGCGTTCGAGATGGTTCGGACACACGGCGCCGAGGTCGTGGGCATCGACCTCGAGGCGCCGCTGATCGAACGTGCGGCGGCAGCGGCTCGCCAGCATGGACTCGAGGACCGCTGCCAGTTTCGGGTTGTCGAGACCGGTCGGTTTCCATTCCCCGGCGAAAGCTTCGATATCGTCCTGTCGTCGGGGGCGGTCACGCAAACGAGCGATACGGCAGGGATCATCGCGGACTGCCTGCGCGTGCTGAAGCCCGGCGGCTACTTCACCTGCTACGAGTGGATGCGCATCGACGAGCCGTACTCGGACGACATGCTGCGCTGGCTGAAGCTCGAGGAGCTGACCTACGTTCTCGAGACCATCGAGTCGTTCGCAGCTTTGTTCCGTGACGCCGGGTTTGTCGACGTCGAGGCGACGGACGCTTCGGGCTGGTATCGCCGCGAGTGCCGGCGCGAGTACGAACTCATCAGGAGCGATCTCTACCCGCGCATGGTCGAGTTGCTCGGGCAGGAGGACGCCGATCACTTCGTCGAAAACTGGCAGGCAATGACCGTCGTCTGTGAGTCCGGGGAGATGCGCCAGGCCTATTTTCGCGGCCGCCGACCCGCATGAAGCGCGGGCATGTCGCCCGAATGCGACATGCCGTAGTGTGATAGCGGTCACGATTTGACCAGCGTCACACGCTACCATCGTACGAGCGAATGTTTGGGGCGTGGGGCGTTATGCAAATCCCGTTGAAATCACTGTTGAAGACGGCTCTCGTCTGCCTGGTTACGGCAGGCGCATTGGCCGGCTGTAATCTCGGCTCGTACGACGATGCGGTCGAGGAATTCAACAGCAGCGCTCCGCCGCCGCCACCCCCGCCGCCTCCGCCACCGCCGCCACCGCCGCCACCGCCAGCCGGGTTCGGACCGAACTTCTCGGAGATCCAGGCTGCTGTGTTCACACCGGACTGCGCGACCTCGGGCTGTCATGCGGGCGGCGCGCCGGCCGCCGGCCTGAACCTCGAAGCCGCTAACAGCTATGCCCAGCTCGTAGGTATCGCGAGCACCCAGGACGCCGGCGTGCAGCGGGTCAATCCAGGCAACCCTGATATGAGCTACCTGATCACCAAGCTCGAGGGTCCCGGGGCGAGCGGCGGCCAGATGCCGCCGAGCGGTCCGCTGCCACAAGCCGATATCGACGTGATTCGCCAGTGGATCATGGATGGCGCCATCGACGATACGATCGTGCCGAACAACCCCGTGCGCGTCACGACGATTACGCCGGCGCCCAGCGCCAGCCTGACGGCAGGACCGACGCAGATCGTTGCCGGCTTCGATCGCGAACTCGATCCGACGTCCGTGGACCTCAACAGTTTCCTGCTCGACTATGCCGGCGCAGACAACATCTTCGGCAACGCCGATGACATGGCCATCACGGCGACCTCGATTACGGTTCCCGGGGCCAACCCGCAGAGCGCCATCTTCGACCTGACCGGCGTGGTGCTGGCCGACGGCAACTACCGGGTAACGCTGAAGGGTTCCGGCAACACGCCGATCATGGACCTTGGCGGCAACATTCTCGACGGTGAATTCCTCGTGACCTATCCGCCGTCCGGCGACGGTGTCCAGGGTGGCGACTTCGTCGTCCAGTTCTCCATCACGACGCCGATCATGCTGGGCCCGACGTTGACCCAGATCCAGGCCGTGATCTTCGGGCCGACCTGCGCAACGGCGAACTGCCACAGCGGCGCGGTACCCGACGCGAACCTGAACCTTTCCGACGAGGCGACGAGCCGAGCCAATCTCGTTGGCGTGCCGACGACGCAGCTTGGCGGCGCCGGCATCCGCGTCATCTCCGGCGATCCGGACAACAGTTACCTGATCCAGAAGCTAGAGAATGCCGCCGGCATCGAGGGCGTGCAGATGCCGATCGGCGGAGCACTGCCCCAGGCGGATATCGACGTCATTCGCCAGTGGATCCTCGACGGCGTGCCCTAGTAGACTCGCCGGGTGCGAGACTTCCCCTCTATTGAGGCGATGCTGGCATCGCTCGAACCGGTTGCGCCTGTGTATTGCGTACACCCGGAACGACTGGCAAGCGCCGCTGACGAGTTTCTGACCGGCTTTCCTGGCCGGGTGCTGTATGCCGTTAAAGCGAACAACGACCCGACCGTACTCGATGCCCTGTACGCCGCGGGCATAAGGCACTACGACTGCGCGTCACTGCGTGAGATCGAGGCCATCGCAACGCGTTACGCGGACGCGAAATGCTACTTCATGAGCCCCGTGAGGTTTCCGGGAGACGCAGCAGCCGCTTTCGACAGCCACGGGGTGCGCCATTTCATGGCGGACAGCGAGCCGGCCATAGCGGATCTGCTCGGCGAAATCGATGCCGCGCGCTGCGTCGTCTTTGCCCGCATGGCGGTGAGCCACGAGTCAGCCGTCGAAGACCTGTCGAGCAAGTACGGGGCGCCGCCGGACGAAGTGCCGGCAATCCTCGAGCGCATTCGCGAGAGCGGCGCGGAGCCCGCGCTGGCGTTCAACGTCGGCAGCGGCGTACGCAGCCCGGCAGCTTACGCGCACGCCATCGACGTCGCGAGTGAAACGTTGTCACAACTGCCGTTCAAGGTGCGACTGATCGATATCGGCGGCGGCTTTCCGCGCCCCTACCCTGGCTTCGAGGTGCCGCCGCTGGCCGAATTCTTCACGTCGATTCGCGAGGCGATGCAGGCCCTGCCACTCACCACGGGCGGCGAGCTGCTGGCCGAACCGGGACGCAGCCTGTGCGCGACCGGAATGTCGACGGTCGTTCGGGTGCTCTTGCGCAAGCACGACCGCATCTACGTCAACGATGGCATGTACGGCGGCTTCTGGGAACTGCGTTTCGACGGGCACAAGCAGCACCCGGTTACCGTGTACCGCAACGGCAAAACCCTCGACGGCGCGGTGACTCCGTTCGTCGTGTTCGGCCCTACCTGCGATTCCACGGATCGGCTGCCCGAGCGCGTGTCGTTGCCGCAGGACATCGCGGTCGGGGATCACATTGCGTTCGATTGCACCGGGGCATACAGCCTGAGCGGGCGCACTGATTTCAACGGTTTCTACAGCGACGCGGTGGTCACCGTCAGTCGCTGACGCAGGGCGAGTTTGCAGCAGCCGGAGACCTATGCCGTATAATCGGAGGGTCAGCCAGGCGCGTAAACAACAAGAACAGCAATGGCTCGAAAAATTCGTGACCTCCTGCCCGACACGGTGCAGTCGGACCTTGCAAGGCTGACGCTTTGCCTCGAGGACGACGGACCCATCGTGGTCTGGCTTTGCGGGCCGACAGGCGCCGGCAAGTCGGCCCTGCTCGGCGAATTCTCGGCGGCGGCCGCGTCGCAAAACTGGCGCGTGGTGGTGTTTGATTGCCGCACGGTCGAACCCACTGTCGCCGGACTGCTGGCAGCGCTGGGCGAGATTCTCGGCGAATCCCCTGCGAGCCTGGAAGCGGCGGCGGAGCAGCTGTCTGCGCTTGCCGATCGGGTTGTCATCGCCTTCGATAACTACGAGGTTTTTCGACTTGCCGACTCCCTCTTGCGCCGGGACTTCATACCCGCGCTCCGCGAGACTGCGCGCATTGTCCTCGTCAGCCGCGAGTCACCGACCGCGGGGTGGGCAAGCGCGACGGAATGGCAGGATTTCTTCGTGACGATCACCTTGCAGGGCAACGACGACACCGAGGTATTGGCGAGTGGTTACCTGGATGACCTGCAAGGCAGCGCACTGCGCGACGCGCACGATGCCGCCGCCGTGGTCAGGCGCGTGACTAAGCCGATGCTGGCTGCATTGCTACCCTCTACCGAGGCGGACCAGCTCTACGAGCAGCTTGCCGCGTCGCCACTCGTCGAGACCCGTCGCGATGGACTCGCCCTGTCTGACGCGGTGCGCCGTCATATTGCCGATCACCTGCAAGCCGCCGACCATGAGCGCTATCGTGCTTACCAGAAGGCCGCGTGGCGCCTGCTGCGCCAACAGCTCAAGGAATCTGCTCGGGCTGATCTCTGGCGCTGCACGGCCGACATCATTTACCTGATCGAAAACCCGGTCATTCGCGAGGCGTTCTTCCCAAGCGAAGGCGCCCGCTTCTCTGTCGAGCCAGCCATTACGGGTGATGAGGGTGCCATTCTCGAGATTACGGACAAGCACGAACCTGCCGCGACGGAGATCATGCGCCTTTGGTGGCAGCACCTGCCGACGGCATTCCACGTCATCCGCGACAGCCACGGTGCAATTGCCGGCTACTTGTGCGTGGCATTACCGCAGGACCTCGACGGCGCCTGGATGCAATCCGACCCCGTGGCGCGCAACTGGCAACACCATGTGAATCTCAAGGGTCGCTCGTCTCGCCCCCCGTCGCTCTTCCTGCGACGCTGGCTTAGCCAAGAACACGGCGAGGCACCCTCCGCGATCCAGGCAGCCGCCTGGGTCGATGTCAAGAGAACCTACCTTGAGCTAAGACCTGAACTCCGGCGCGTTTACCTCGCTGTGAGAGACCTGACGCCTTACGCCGCCGCCGCAACGCAACTCGGTTTCCAGGTGCTCGAGGACCTGGGTACCCGTATCGGCGACTCACCGTTCCATTCGGCGATGCTCGACTTTGGTCCCGGTTCCGTCGACGGCTGGATCTGCAACCTGCTGGCGGCGGAACTCGGCATTACCGAGGACCGGCTGCTTGACGGGTCAACGCGCGAACTGATCGCCGGCGACCGGCGCATACCACTGACGCCGCTCGAATTCAGCCTGGTCGAAATGCTCGAAGGACGTTCCGGCGAGGCCGTATCGCGCGCCGAACTACTGCGTGAGGTTTGGGGACACGGCTACGAGGGCGGCAGCAATGTCGTTGATGCGCTGGTTCGCGGACTGCGCAAGAAATGCGGGGACGCCGCGTCTATGATCGAGACCGTGCGTGGTGTGGGCTACCGACTGCGTCCCTGAGTTCGGCAAATTCTCATCAAATTCTCATGATTGCCGGCAGCGACCCGGGTAGCTTGTGCCCTGAATCACATTGGGGAGGGGTACTAATGATCAAGGTTGTAACGAAGAAGTTCCTGTTCGGGCTGGCGGTTGCGGCGTTGGCAATCAGCCAGGCAGTGACAGCCGGCGACATGGAGGCCGGCGCCGCCAAGAGCCTTTACGAACGCCTGGGTAGCTGGGACGGCATCTCGCAGATCGTGGCCGACACGATTGCTCTGCATCAGTCGAACCCCGAGATCTCGCATTTCTTTGCCGACGTCGACGCCGACCGGCTCGCGGCTCATGTCACGGCGTTTTTCGCCGCTGGAACCGGCGGCCCGGCGAAGTATGAGGGCCGTGACATGACTACGGCGCACGCGGGGATGGGCCTGTCAGACGCTGACTTCGACAGCGCTGTCGCCGACGTTCTCAAGGCGCTGGACAAGAACGGCATCGACGAGGCCGAGAAAACCGAAGTAGCGGCAATTCTCGAGTCGCTGCGGCCTGCGGTGATGGGAGCAACCGGAACCTGAGCCTGCCTGTGGGCTAATCGCGATCTTGACGGGCCCCATCGGGGCCCGTCTCGTTTTCCGGGGCCTGGATAATGAGCTTGTTTTCGCCCGCTAGGCCGATCAGCACGCTGTTGCCGGCATCGTCGACATGCAGTACACCAAACTCCGCATCGGCGAATAGGTCAGCCTGGCCTTCCTGGAAGAAGTACGACTCCGCGCCCAGGCGCATGCCGCCGCGCTGATCGACCAGCTTGTACTTGATTCGCGCCTCGTTCGCTGCGAGTGAGCCGCCGGTATCGAGACGCGCAAACGTGGCCACGCTATCAGCATCAAGTGTGACGATGAAACTGCCGCGTCGAGGCAGCTGCGACCGCTCGTCCGCCGCAGGGAAGATCGTCTCGGCATAAGCAAGCGCCATGTAGTCGCCCTGGATCAGCGAACGTGGATCGACAGGGCGCAGCTCGAGCAGCACGGGCCTGCCATGATCGACAATCTGCTGCCGTTGCCAGATCGTATAGTTTGCCGTACCGAGCACGACAACTGCGCCAGCGACGACCAGCCAAGTCGCGAACCGTTTCATGCATTACTCCCCTGGCGCTCGCTGCGCTGCACGAACCACCAGGCTGAGAGCAACACGACGCCAACCGCCATCAGGAGCAGACTCTTGTTGAGCAAGGTCATCTCGAGACTGTAGTAGTAGCGAAAAATGAACTGGGCCTGCAGAACGATACCCAGCGTGGCAAACGACATCGAACCCGTGACGTAGGCGAATGCCATCAGCAGCAGCGCGGCCGAGCCGCCCGGCGGCAATAACAGGCACACGAGGATGGCGGCAGCGACGAACGTCGCAACGCGCTGGTCGATAGCCCTGCCCCGCTGCCTGCGGTAGCCGTCGACGAGCCATATGAACAAGACAATGTGAATTGCCCGCGCCACCCAGCCGCCGATGTCGATATTCCGCGCAAAGACAGTGTCCGGGGCAATGAATACCGAGAACAGCGGAAATGTCAGTAACAGGACGATCGCGGCAGGCGCCAGGTCACGTTGCGGCGGATTCAGCAACAGGTAGAGGCCGACAGGCGTCGCGAGAGCGACGATGTCGAGTGCGTAAGGAACGCGCTCGACCTCGAGAGTTATCACGAAGATCGCGGCAACGAGCGCAGCCGCCAGGAACTGCAGCGTCTTGTTGGTCGTCAGCAGGAATATCACGACGGCCACAACCGCCGAGACCGGCAGACCCACCCAGACCTCTTCGGCCTCGCCGGCAAACCCGGCGGACACCAGCGCCGCGCCGGCCGCCGCCGTCGCGATGCCCATTTGTGTCGCAAACAAACCGGCATCAACCTGTCGCAACAGCCACAGCCCGAGCGCCAGGTACGCGGCCCCGATCACTGCCAACGCCAGCGCGCTTTCGATTTTCATCAGGAGCATGACGATGGCGCCGCCCAGCAGCATCGCGACCACCGCAGTTATCCAGGCGCCGACGCCGACGACCATTTTTACGTACCAGGGCATCTGCCTCTCAGTCACCACGCCCCCTTGCCGCCATCTGCCGGTTGAAAAGGTTGAGGAGGCGCACTGTCGACGCGGTCAGGAACCCGCACCACAGCAGCAACATCAGCAGGCCCATTACGAGACTGCCGGCCTCGCCATCGGTCCCGACGATTTCGAAGATCACACGACCGCCAGCTACCATCGCCAGCAAAGCCGCGAAACCTGTCGCGATCGCGACGACCGCGAACTCCGGCAACACGCGAGCATAGATATAACCAAGAGCGCCAGCGGCCACGAGGAACATCGCAAACCCCAACTCATCGCCGTCGCCTTCGAGCACGAAGCCGATCGCCGGTATCAGCAAAATGGCCAGGCCGACCAGGGCCAGGGATACGCGCATCCAGCGCTGATCGAGCCACCCGACCCCCGCCCGGATGACGAGCTCGACAAGCACGAGGAAAGCAATCACGAGTGCGCCAGCCACAGCCATGAAGTCGCCCGCCGCAATGACCCCCATTGGAATGAGTACCTGGTCGCCGTAGGCGGAGAATGCGGTCAGCGCGAGGGCGCACCACAGGAACCAATGCGCGCTGCTGCGAGACGCGAACAACCAGGGCAGTACGAGCACGGTCCACGCTGCGAAGAGCTCCCATGCATCGGCCCCGGTCTGGTAGACCTGCCCGATCACGCCGAATAGCACGCCTGTGATAACCGAAGCCGCGATCAACAGCGCCTGGCCCGCCGGCCGGTGGAGACCGGCAGCGAATGCAGCGACCAGCGCAACAATGAGGGCGCCTTGCAACAGGCCGAAGCGGGCAAACGGCCCCAGGTCGTCCCAGTTGTAGGCGAAGAAGAACACAACGCCGGCGAGGAAATGCGCGGCGCCGAGCACGAGCAGTGCGCGCAGCGCCCAGAGGCGCCAGATATCGTCGTCGCGGTCGCGGAGTCTGGTCCGAATTAGCACGTGGGCCGTTTCCCGGCGTTCACTCTAATAGCATTGAGTCTAGTCGACGCATTTCAATCATGCCTCTTCTGGTCACCGCCGCAGGCGACAGAACGTGCGACCAGGTCGCAAACCCCGCGGAAGCTATGGACGGCGGCTATCGAATGTATATACACTGTTTCAAAAGAAGAAAAACAAATGCGTCAAGTAGCCCCTACCTCTCAACAACGAACCGGCATTGCCGGCAGGAAGACACGGATCGCTGTGGCCAAGAAAAAGCGCCAAAAGAAAAAGCCGAAAAAAGATGCGCAACTGGTGCTGCGGCTCAACTCCGAGCTGCGCGATCGTTTCGTGGACGCCTGCGAGGACGTGGATACCTCCGCCGCCCGCGAGGTACGGCGTTTCATCAAGCGTTTCCTCAAGCGCTACGACAGGGGCGACCTCGACGAGTAGCCCTTTTTATCAAGCTCACTAAACTTTTTGTAAAGCACACTTGACATAGCCGATGCGGGCTTGTAGTGTATGTAAAACATACTTTACATTTCGACAAAGGAGCTTTACCAATGAGCAATTCCAACTCCGCGAGCGACGGCTGGAACGCCAACCTGCGCCGCCGGACTATACGGCTCGCCTACTGGACCGTCGCCTGGGTGGCCACCATGGCCATCGCCACTTTCGGACCTGAAGTCATCTGGCCCGCAGGCAGCGCGCTGACCCCCATAGCGATCGGCGTCAACCTGCTGATAGGTTTCGGCATGATCTGGGCCAACAAAGAGCACCTCAGGAGTCTCGACGAGATGCACCAGCGCATTCAGCTCGAAGCCATGGGCATCGCGCTGGGTGTCGGGCTGGTCGTCGGGATGGCGTATTCGAACCTCGACATCAGCAATGTGATCAGCTCGGACGCCGAGATCTCCTACCTCGTGATCGTGGTAGCCCTCACCTACCTCGTCAGTGTCTTTATCGGCACGCGGAAGTACCGGTGAAGAACCGGCTCAAGGTGCTGCGCGCCGAGCGCGACTGGACTCAGGCCCAACTTGCGGAACGGCTCGAAGTCTCGCGGCAAACCGTCAACGCAATCGAGAAAGGCAAGTTCGACCCGAGCTTGCCGCTCGCCTTCAAAGCCGCGAGGCTCTTCGGCATGCCGATCGAGGAGATCTTCCAGGACGAGTGAACTACGGCGCCGGGAACACGACGTCCCACATGTAATCACTGTGCGTGTGGCAGATTTCGTTCAGCTCGCGTAGCGCGCGTTCAAAACGACGATCGTCGAAGTCTGCAAGTATCGAATCACGCGCCCGCATTAACGTCTTGTGGTCGTCTGCGCCGAGCGCGAGGATACGTCGCCACGGCCCGCCAACATGATGTTCGAGCCAGTTCCAGCTCGTCAGTTCGCCGTCGCCGATATGCGCATCGTATACGGGCGCCAGGACTTCCCGGACGATCTCGTCGGCGCGCTGTTCTCGGCTCATGTCGCATTCCAGGTACACCGTGAACCCTGCCGCTCCACGCTCTCCGGTGGCGCCATTGCCGACACCCGGCATAGTCCGCCAGATGTAGTCCTCGTGTGACGAACAGATCGCGGAGAACGCCCGGCCGGCTTCGGGTGTTTCATCCTCGATGACTTCGCCGACTGCGCCAGACGCGTCGATTATGGAATCCATGTCCGGCGCGATGATCAACAGGACGCGACGCCACTCGCCGCCCACGAAGTGTTGCATCCAGCTCCACGACAGGATGTCGCCTTGCTCGACTGCCGCATCGTAGTGCGGTTTGAAGCTCGATCTGACGATCTCGTCGGCTCGTGACTCGGCATCGGGCGAGCATACGAAGTAGGTTGAGTACACATACGACACGGCGTCATCCTGGGCGACGGCGTGCGCACTCAATAGCAATAGCGCTGCTGCTACTAGCATCAGTCGTTTCATGACACACCCCCCTGCAATGGGTCCCCGAAAGCGGGATCCCTTAATCTAGGTATAGCAGGTGGCGGCCGAACGGCCAGTCGAATTGCTTTAATTCTCCAGGAAGATACCCCGGCGCGACTGCATCGCGTCTCACCAGCTCATTGCAACGACGCCGGCGACCAGCAGCACCATGCCGCCGATGTGGATAGGCTCGACGGGCGCGCCCTGGTGGAACAGCGCCACCAGGGCCGCCCAGATGAAGGTCGTTGCATAAATCGGGTACAGGACCTTGACCGTGCCGCCCAGGCGAAACGCGTAGGTGAAAAACACCATCACGCCAAGGTAGGTCACCATCCCCGCGAGGATCCAGGGATTCAGCAGGAAATCGACGACCCGGCCCTGCCACTGCTTCGACCCATGTTCGAAAAAGAACGGCGCGATTGCGCCCAGAAACGCCGCCACCAGCACGCTGGCGATAGCCAGCAACGGGGTCTGCATCAGCATGGCTGTTCTCCCCTGCTGGCGACGACGATGCCCATCGTGAACGGCGGCGCCGGAATCGGCTCAACCTGGGCGTTGCGGAAACCCGCGTCCGCGAGATATCCCTGCAGCGCCGCGGCACTGTGGACGCGGCCCGACTCCGTGCGCAAACCGAGACCGAGAGCATACAGAGAGGCCGGCAGTCGGCCCTCGCCCTGTGCCGGGATCACGTCGACGATCGCAATCTCGCCGCCGGGCCGCAGCGCGTCGCGGACCCGGCGAAGCAGGGCCACGTTCCCCTCGGGCGTCTCGATGTGCGTGACGTTCGCCACGATCGCGAGGTCGAATGCACCGCTGCCGAGGTCAGCCTCATGGTAGTTGCCCGGGATCGCGTCAAAGCGCTCCGCGAGCCCCATGCGCCGGGCAAAACCGGCGGCGATGTCGACAACGGCGGGCCAGTCGCTGACCGTCACCGTCGACCCCGCGTCGCGCTGCGCACAGGTGAGACTCCAGATGCCGGAGCCGCCGCCGACATCGAGAATCCTGAGCGACTTGCGCTCGCTACCGATGCCCAGCATCCCGGCAAAGACCTCTGCCGCGGGCGTCATCATCCACGCGAGGGCGCTCACCTGTTGTTCATACTGCGCCTCGCTCTGTTCCACCGAGTCCATGCGTGCCAGCGGCGTCCCGGTGCGCAGGAACGTCGGCAGGAAGTCCCAGTACTCGTCACCCAGGTTGCGGTAGTTTCCGGAAAGGAAGTTCGCGACTGGCGCCAGTGCGTAGCAACCGTCAGTCGCTTCGACCGTGCCCAGCGCGCACAGAGCGTCGAGCAGCAGAGCAACCGGCGCTTCGTGCAGCCCGCAGGCTGCGGCGACCTCGGCCGCCGTTCCGGCGCCCCCGCGCAGCGCTTCGTGCACGCCCAGTTCCTGCGCCGTGCGGTAGACCCGCGCGGCCCCGTTCATGTTCATGAGCCCGAAGTACGCCTGCAGCGCAGCGAGCTGCTCCGTGGCGGCGTTCATGACGATCTCCTTGCGGCGACCGAAACCGTGGCGATGCCATGGCTGTCG
>JASJCH010000040.1 GCA_030066075.1 Woeseiaceae bacterium | reverse complement strand
CCGGTGTTCTTCTGGTTGTAGTAGATCGGCACCTGGCCAACCATTCTCGGGAACGTCGCAGGCAGCTTGCCTGATGGCGACGCCACGCCGAACAGCAGGTCGGCGATGGCCGGCCCGCCCATGGTTCCCGGGTGCCACGCGAACAGGATGGCATCGACGTCGTCGACGATATTGGTCAGCGTCAGCGGCCGGCCCGCCTGGATGACCGCGACCACGGGCTTGCCCGTGGATCGGATGCGCTTGACGAGCTCGGCCTGCGCTCCGGGCAGGCTGATATCGGCGCGCGAGTGGGCCTCGCCCGAGAGGATCGACTCCTCGCCAAGGAACAGTACGACCGCATCGGCGTTCCTGGCGGCCGCAACGGCTTCCGGGAAACCCTCGGTCGTCCGCGTGCGCGACGTTTCCATGGCGCGCACGTACCTGACCTCGACGTCGTCACCGACAAAACTCTCGATGGCTTGCCGCGGCGTCACGCTGAGGTCGGGGTCGCCGTCGAAAATCCACGTGCCGAGCTGTTCGTACGGGGCATCGGCCAGCGGGCCGATCAGCGCAATCGAATTCAGGTTGGCCATGTCGAGCGGTAAGACATGGTGCTCGTTGGTCAGCAGGACCGCGCTCTGCAGCGCCGCGCGCCGCGCCGTCGCCAGCGCGTGCTCGCTGGCGATTGGCGGCAAGGTCGCACGATCGGTATACGGGCGATCAAACAGGCCGAGCCGGAACTTGATACGCAGGATGCTGGCAGCCGCCTGGTCGATGAGGCTCGCATCGATGACGCCGTTGTCGACCAGCGATTCCAGGTGATTAATGTAGGCATCGCCATGCATCTCCATGTCGACGCCGGCCCGTATGGCCTCAAGCGCCGAATCGCGATCGTTCGCAGTGAGTCCGTGAATTTGCAGCTGCCGAATCGAGTCCCAGTCGCTGACCACGAAGCCATCGAAACTCCACTCGTCCCGCAGAACCTGCCGCAGCAGGAATTCGTTCGCGGTAGCGGGCACGCCGTCCATGTCGCTGAAAGAGGTCATCAGCGTCGACACGCCGGCGTCGACGGCCGCGTGGAACGGCGGCAGGTAGACATTGCGCAGCTCGTTCTCGGGAATGTTCGTCGTCGAATAGTCACGGCCGCTCTCGGAGGCGCCGTAGCCGGCAAAGTGCTTGGCAGTGGCGGCGATGGTGCCGATCGCCGTCAGGTCGTCGCCCTGGTAGCCCTGCACCATCGCCGCGCCGAGGACGCTGGCGAGATGCGGATCCTCGCCCAGGCTTTCCGCGATGCGGCCCCAGCGCGGGTCCCGGGAGATATCGATCATCGGCGCGAACGTCCAGTTTACGCCGGTCGTCGCCGCCTCCAGCGCCGCCACGTGCGCCCCGTCTCTCACGATGTCGGGATTCCAGGTCGCGGCCTGGCCGAGCGGAATCGGCATAACCGTCTTGAACCCGTGAATCACATCCCGGCCGACGAGCAGCGGTATACCGAGGCGGCTCTCCTCGACCGCGATGCGCTGCAGTTCGTTAACGACGTCGACGTCAACGACGTTGAGCACGGAGCCGACCCGGCCGGCGCGCACACCGTCCGCGAGATAGTCGTGGATATAACTGTCACCGACATTGACCTGGGCCATCTGGCCGACTTTCTCGGCCAGCGTCATTTTTTCGAGCAGGGTTGCGACGCGCTCCTCGAGCGCGGCCGCGTCGTTTGGTGTTTTGGCGACAGACTGATCCATAAATGACAACAACAGTAGAGCCAGACCCGCGGCTATCTTATGCGTTCGCAAGGTGCCGCTCGTCACTTTTCTTCTCCCGCCCGGCTGGCGTTTCGGGTGTTTGTTATGCAGAGCCCACGTGGCAATCTTTCTTAACAACATTTGACAGCGCTGTCAATTTGCGACACGCTTTCGTGATTCGTGTATCGTGACCACGAAAAAGGCAGATAACAACAATGAGCGAAGCCACTCACCACGCCACGGCCCCCGAAGACCGTATCCCGTTTATCCTGAAAGTCGTTTACGGCTTCGGCGCCTTCGTCAATAACACCCTGGCCGCCGCGATCGGCGGCATGATGATCGTATTGAACCTGGGCCTCGGCATGAGCCCGGCGCTGGTCGGCCTGCTCGGCGCGCTGCCGCGACTGCTCGACGCGATTACCGACCCGTTGATGGGCTACATCTCCGACAACACCAAGTCGCGCTGGGGCCGACGCCGGCCGTATATGTTCGTCGGTGCAATTTTCGTGGGTATCGTCTTTGCTGTGCTGTGGCAGCTCCCTGAGGGCAAGACCGAGAACTTCTACTTCACCTATTTCCTCGTCGGCTCGCTGATCTTCTTCATTGCCTACACCATCTACGCCACGCCGTGGGTGGCGCTCGGCTACGAACTCACGCCCGACTACCACGAGCGGACCCGCCTGATGGGCACGCAGAACTTCATCGGCAGTATTGCTTACATGATCTCGCCGTACTTCCTCGCGATCATGTACCTGCCCAGATTTGGCGATGTGGTTACCGGTGCCAGCTACCTCGCCCTGATCATCGCCGCGGTGGCTATAGGGCTTGGCGTCCTGCCCGCGATTTTCCTGCGAGAACGATTCAAGGACGTCGCGAGCGCGGATGACGAAGAATCCAAAGGCGGCGTCGGCGCGATCATCATGGACTTCCTGCGTGGCTTTGGTACGACGCTCAAGTTCACCCCGTTCCTGAAACTTTGTATCGCGACTTTCCTCGTTTTCAACGGCTTCATCCTGATCGCCGCGTTCCAGCCCTACGTGATCATCTACTACGTGATGGGCGGCAACCAGGAGATGGGCTCCGTGTTCTTCGGTCACGCCGGTCTGCTGCAAGGCGTTTCGGCGCTCGCTGCTATCAGCATCGTCACGTTCATGGCAACCAAGATCGGCAAACGCCGGGCCTTCTACGTGTCGACCGGCATCTCGATCGTCGGCTATTGCCTGAAGTGGTTCGTCTATACGCCTGACAATCCGTGGCTGGTCCTGGTGCCGGCGCCGCTGATGGCGTTCGGCCTCGCCGGCCTGTTCACGCTGATGGGATCAATGGTCTGCGACGTCGTCGACGCCGACGAATTGCAGACGCATGAGCGGCGCGAGGGCATGTACGGCTCGATCTTCTGGTGGGTCGTCAAGCTCGGTCAGTCAGTGGCTATCTTCGGTGGTGGTCTGCTGCTCGTCTGGACCGGGTTCGACGTCGAGCTCGGCAGTAACCAGACTCCGGAAGCTATTCGACTGATGCGCTTGTGCGACGCCTTCATCCCGGCCGCCGCATCGGCCGTCGCGATCTGGGCAGTCGCCACCTACCCGATCTCGGAAGAGAAAGCCCACGATATTCGCAAGCAGCTCGAGGCGCGACGCGGCGCTGTCTAGCGGGCAATATCCTCGTCGTCGATCTTGTGCCCCCAGCCCTGCTTGGCGGAGAGGTAGCGGCGATTCGAGTCGGTAACGCCGAACACGTGTTTGACGGGCGTGATGCCCTCGAGACCTGCCGCCTGCAGGTCCGTGATCTTCTTCGGGTTGTTCGTCAGCAAGCGAAACGGGCCTTCGCCCCGGAAATGCCGGATCAGGTCGGCCGCGTCGCTAAAGTCCCGCGAGTCGTCCGGTAACCCCAGCGACCGGTTCGCCTGGTAGGTGTCTTCACCGCTGTCCTGCAGCAGGTAGGTTGCGGCCTTGGCCCACAAGCCGATGCCGCGACCCTCGTGACCCGCCATGTAGATCAGCAGACCGCCCTGCTCGTCATTATCGATCAGTTCGATCGCCGAGTGCAGCTGCGGGCCGCACTCGCAGCGCTCCGATCCGAAAACGTCACCCGTCAGGCAACTGGAATGCACACGCACCAGGGGATTCGTCCAGGACTCACGGTCGCCGACGATGAGCACGCTGTTCACGGCCATCGAGGACGCCAGCTCGGCGAACGATCGCTCGCCGTGCTTGGCCCGCAGGTCCGCCGCAAGGTCCTCGAGCCGCGTGAGTTCCGTATTGCGGACCGTCGCATACCACTGCACTTCTACGTTCTCCGGGCCCATGTGCAGGGGCATGGGGATCGGACCGAGCACGCTGATCGTGCCGCCATTTGCGCGGGGTATTCGGTAAAGCTTGCCCGCCGCCTCAAGGCGCTCGCGGACCGTGGGATCGATGTAGGTAAACATGGGGGCGCATTATGAACGAATGTGACCGATTTCACTTGCTGACCTATGGGTCATTAATTATACTTACTGACCGATGAGTCAGTAAGGATCCGGCGTCATGCCCGAACCCCGCTTTCGCCGCCGCAAGGAGGACAGGCCCCAGGAAATTACCGAAGCGGCCCTGCACGCATTCGCCGAGAAGGGCTATGCCGCGACGCGCGTCGACGAGGTCGCCAAGCGGGCCGGCGTGAGCAAGGGCCTGCTCTACCTGTACTTCAAGACCAAGGAAGAATTGTTCAAGGCCGTCATTCGCAGCTTCGTCGTACCCAAGATCGACGAGCTGACGGCCGTCGTCGACAGCAACGAGATGACCAGCGAGGAATTCCTGCGCGGGCCGTTCCTCGATTTCGTCAAGACACTACCGGGGTCGCCGATCAGCGTACTCATCCGGCTGATGATCGCCGAGGGGCCGAAGCATCCCGACCTGCTGCAGTTCTACTGGGACAACGTCATCTCCCGCGGACTCGGTGCGCTCAACAAGGTCATCGAGCGTGGGGTCGAGAACGGCGAGTTTCGGCCCAGCATCGTTAACGAATACCCCCACCTGTTTGTCATGCCGGTGGTGTTTTCTGTGATCTTCAGGCTGCTGTTCGAAAAACAGTCGCCGGATACGGACAAGCTGATCGAAGCGCAGGTCGACCTGTTGCTCGGACACATGAAAGGAGAAAACGCATGAAGTCGCAGCACACCGTGCTCGTGATTGCCGCAGCCGCCCTGCTCGGCGCCTGCGAGACGAGTGACGATGCCAACCGCGTGGTCGGCGAACTGACTTCAGACCGGGTGGAGCTCGTTGCCGAGTTCGCCGAGCCGATCGTCGAGCTGCTCGTGGCAGAGGGCGAAGCCGTGGCGGCGGGCCAGGTGCTGCTGCGCCAGGATGCGACACGTGCCGAAGCGAGGCTCGCCGAGGCCGAGGCCGCCCTGGGGCAGGCGCAGGCGCGGCTCGACGAACTCGTACGCGGCCCGCGCAGCGAACAGATCGAGGCGGCTCGCGCTGCCGTCGACGGGGCGCGCGACGATCTGGCATTCCGCCGCTCCGACTACGCGCGCGTTCGTGACATTCACGCCCGGGACCTCGCGTCAGACGAACTGCTCGATCGCGCGAAGGCGGCACTGGATACGGCCATCGCCAACGACAAGCTGCGACGCGCCCAGCTGCAGGAGCTGCTGACCGGCACGACGATCGAAGAGCTGGCGCAGGCCGAAAATGCCGTCAAGCAAGCCGCCGCCCGGCGCGATCTGCTCGCGGTCGACGTCGAGCGCCACGACATCCGGGCCCCGGTCGACGGCGTCGCGGACAGCCGGCTGTTCGAGCTCGGCGAGCGGCCGAACCCCGGCCAGGCGGTCATGGTGCTACTTGCGGGCGACCAGGTCTTCGCGCGTGTATACGTGCCCGAGCAGCTGCGCGTGAACGTGAGGCCCGGGCAGGCAGCAACCATTCACGTCGACGGGCTCGATGCGCCGATCCCCGGGCGCGTGCGTTGGGTCGCCGCGGAGGCAGCTTTCACGCCCTACTACGCCCTGACCGAACGCGATCGCGGACACCTGACCTATCTCGCCAAGATCGATATCGCCGATAGCCGTGAGCGCCTGCCCGATGGCGTGCCGGTAGAGGTCGATTTCGGTTCGGGCAACCGCGAATGAACGATGACCTGGCCATCCGCGCCCGCGGCCTGAGCAAGGATTTCGGCAGCCTGCGCGCCGTTGACCGGCTCGACCTCGATGTTCCGAAAGCGTCGATCTACGGTTTCCTCGGTCCCAACGGGTCGGGCAAATCGACGACGATCCGTATGCTCTGCGGCCTGCTGACGCCGTCGGAAGGCAGCGCCAACGTGCTCGGCGTGGAGGTCCCCGGCGACACGAGCCAGCTCAAGCCGCGCATCGGCTACATGACGCAAAAGTTCTCGCTGTTCGGCGATATGACGGTACTCGAAAACCTGCAGTTCATCGCCGAGATTTACTCCATCCCGGCGAATCGGCGCGCCGCGCGCATCGACGAAGTCCTGGAGCATTACGATCTCGTCGAGCAGCGCAAGCAGTTCGCCGGGACGATGAGCGGCGGCCAGAAACAGCGCCTCGCGCTGGGTTGCGCCGTCATCCACAAGCCCGAGCTGCTGCTCCTCGACGAGCCGACCAGCGCCGTCGACCCGCAGAGCCGGCGCGACTTCTGGGCAAACCTGTTTCGGCTGGCCGAGGCGGGCACGGCGATCCTCGTCTCGACGCATTACATGGACGAGGCCGAGCGCTGTCACCGGCTCGCCATTCTCGACCATGGCGCCAAGGTCGCCGACGGCGCCCCGCAGGAGCTGCAGCGCAGCACAGGGATGAACATCATTGAAGTCGTTGCCGATGATCCGTACCACGCGCAGACGGCTATCAGTACGTTGCCCGTCGTCGCCAGCGTGACGCAGCTCGGCATTCGCCTACGAGTTCTGATCCCGGAAGCCGTGCCCGACGCACTGGGTCACGTGCAGAAGGTACTGGCGGACCATGACATCGCCGCTGACACGCACCTCTCCGGCGCTTCGCTCGAAGACGTATTTGTCGCCGTGACGCTGGACCCGGAGGAGCGCGCCGCGTGAAATCACTGTCGCGCCTGATGGCCGTCACCCGCAAGGAAGTTCGCCAGATGCGGCGCGACCGCCTGACGTTCGCGATGATCTTCGGTATTCCGTTGATGCAGATCATCCTGTTCGGCTACGCGATCAACACCGACGTTCGTAATCTGCGCACTGCGGTTGCCGACGAAGCGAACACGCACTTGTCGCGCGACTTCATCGCGCAGCTGAACGCGACCCAGGTCACCGATATCCGCGAGCACGTCAATACCGTGGCGCAACTGGAGGATCTGCTGCGCAGCGGTAGAGTGTCGGTTGGCATCGCCATCCCGCCGGATTTCGATCGGCGCGTCGCTGACGACACGCGCGCGGCTGTTCATATTCTTGTCGACGGCTCGGATCCGACCATCGCAGGCATCGCCGACGCGCTTCGCAGCCTGCCATTGGGCTTCGACACGACAATGCAGCAACAGCGTATCGATCTCATCGAGGTTCGGGCCTACTACAACCCCGAGCGCCGTACGCCGGTGAACATCATCCCCGGACTGATCGGCGTCATCCTGATGATGACGATGATGATGTTTACGGCGGTCGCGGTCGTTCGCGAACGCGAGCGTGGCAATCTCGAGCTGCTTATCAACACGCCCGTAACTTCCGCCGAGCTCATGGTGGGCAAAGTACTGCCCTATATCTTCCTGGGACTCGTGCAGCTTGCCGTCATTCTCACGGTCGGCAATCTGCTGTTCGACGTTCCCGTGCGCGGCAGCATCGTCGACCTGTACCTCGCCGGCTGCGTGTACATCGCCGCGAATCTCGCGCTGGGATTGTTCTTTTCTACCGCGGTCAAATCCCAGTTCCAGGCGATCCAGCTCACCTTCTTCATGATGCTGCCGTCGATCCTGCTGTCCGGCTTCGTATTTCCGTTCGACGGCATGCCCGAAGCCGCCAGGTGGATCGGCGAAATCCTGCCAATTACGCACTTTATCCGCCTGACCCGCGGCATCATGCTTCGCGAGGCCGGTCTCGGCGAAATGGTGGGCGAGCTGCTGTATCTCGGCGCGTTCGCGGTCGTCGCGATGACGGCCGCCGCACTCAGATTCTCCAAGCGCCTCGATTAGGTCGAACTCCGCGGTTTCGGCGCGGTCCCAACCCTGAAACTCGCATTATTGCGGCCTTTCTGGTCCAATTTACCCCCAGACTGACTCTAAGCAGGGCCTAATGACTCAGAATCAGCAGGAACAGCCTACTGTTTTCATCGTTGACGACGACCCCGCCATCCGTTTCGCCATGCAGGCCCTGATGGACTCGGTGAATATCGAGCACGAAATCTATTCGTCCGGGGACGAGTTCCTTGAGAATGTCGACGATCATCGCGCGGGCTGCCTCGTCCTCGATATCCGCATGCCCGGACTCGGCGGACTGGAACTCCAGGAAGAGCTGATCAAGCGCGACAGCACGCTGCCGATTATTTTCATTACCGGCCACGGTGACGTGCCGATGGCTGTTGACGCGATGCAAAAAGGCGCGGTGGATTTCATCCAGAAACCGTTCCGCGACCAGGACCTGCTGGACCGGATTCGCGAGGCCCTGAAAACCGACGCGGAACGCCGCGAGGAGCAGCAGAAGCATGCCGAAGTGGCCGAGCGACTCGCACGACTCACGAACCGCGAACGCGAGGTATTCGACCTGGTCGTCACCGGCAAGCCGAACAAAGTGATCGCCTACGAGCTGGGTGTCAGCCAGCGCACGGTCGAGATTCACCGCGCTCGAGTCATGGAGAAGATGCAGGCCAGGTCGCTAGCCGACCTCGTCAAGATGCATATGACGGCCTAGCAGGAGCCCGACCCAGCGGGCGATCAGGAATGCGCCCTGCGGTGCTCTTCGAAGCGGGCGCAATCGATACATTTACGCGCATACGGGTGCGCTTCCAGGCGGCCTGCTTCGATGTCGGCGCCACACTCGTCACAGATACCGTACTCGTCGTTATCCATGCGCCGTAACGCTTCAGTGATCTTCGAAATCTCGAGTCGCGCCTCGTTGCCGAGCGCGTCCACGACCTCGCTGTCCTCGAGTTCCTTCGCGCGTTCCTTGGAATCGGGGTCGCGCCCGCGCCTCAGGTTTGCAGTTACGCGGTCAAGACGGGCGCTCAACTCCGCCTTCTTGCTTTCCAGCCGCGCTCGCTGTGCGGCATAGACGTCTTCAGGCATTGCGGCTTCTCGAATTAACATGTGTAACTAATTTAATCCCGGACACGTCTCCACAGTAATTAGTAAATCCACCTACGATGCAGTAAGTAAATTCCACGACCGGCTAGGCATGAGGACTTATGGTGTCACCAGATTCGCCCGTCTAATCTTTCTGGTGAGGAGAGCAGAGCAACGTCTCAACAGGGTGCATCATGGAGAAAATTTCCAAGATTCTGTCGGTGATTGATCCGACAGTGGAAGATCAGCCGGGTCTGCGCCGCGCTGCATGGCTGGCGAAAAGCAGCGGTGCGGAACTCGAGTTACTCGTTTGTTATTACAATGAATACCTGAGCGGCGACAGGTTGTTCGATTCGCCGTCCCTCGAAAAGGCGCGTAGCGAAGTCATTGCCAACCAGGAAAAACACCTGGAAGAGCTGGCCGAGCCGATTCGCAAGGATGGTGTCGTCGTCACGACGACCGCGACCTGGGATCACCCGCTTTACGAAGGCATCGTGCGCTGCGCGGTAGCCTCGGGTGCGGACATCGTCGTCAAAGATACGCACCATCACTCGGCGGTAACGCGTGCGCTGCTGACCAACACGGACTGGAACCTGATTCGCACCTGCCCGGTTCCGCTGTGGCTGGTCAAACCGCGCGAGCTGGCTGACCCGCCAGTGATTGTCGCAGCGATAGACCCGATGCATCAGCACGACAAGCCTGCGGCGCTCGATGACGAGATTCTGCAGCTCAGCAAGTTCGTGGGTAGCAAGGTGTCCGGAGAGGTTCACGCATTCCACTCCTATGACCCGCGGATCGCGGTCGCTACCGCGACGGCAAACGCCTACATCCCGGTATCGCTGCCGTTCGATGAGATCGAGCAGCAGATGCACGAGGACCACGAGAAGCGCTTCAGCGAGATCACCTCGTTCCACGGTATCGACGAGGATCATTCGCATCTCGTGGCCGGTTTGACGCATGAAGAATTGCCGGCCATGGCCGAAAACCTCAAGGCCGACGTCGTCGTCATGGGTGCGGTCGCACGCAACCGCTGGAAACGCCTGTTCATCGGCGCGACGGCCGAGCGCACGCTCGAGGACCTGCCGTGCGACCTGCTGATCATCAAGCCCGACTGGTTCCAGACACCGGTCGAGTCGAAGACGCACGAAGCCGCCTAGGGCAGCACCTCTTCGAGGGTATCGAGGAAGTAGTCCGCATCGTCCTTTGACAGGACGAGGGGACTGCGCAGCTTGAGTATATTGTCGGCCGGGCCGATCGACCCGGTCAGAACCCCGCGCTCGCGCAAGCCGTTGACGACTGTCGCGGCAAGGTCCGTTGCGGGCGTTCTCACCTCCCGGTCTGTAACCAGCTCGACGGCAAGGAACAAACCCGTTCCGCGCACGTCGCCGATGCAGTCATGGTCTTCCGCCAGGCGCCACAGGCCATCGACGAGATGCTGCCCCACCTGCAGCGCGTTCCGCTGCAAGCCCTCTGTCTCGATGACGTCGAGCACTGCCAGCCCGGCTGCGCAGGACACCGGGTTGCCGGCAAACGTGTTGAAATAGCGCCCGTGCCTGGCGAACGCGTCCACCACTTCCCGTCGCGCGACCACCGCCGATAACGGGTGCCCGTTGCCCATCGGTTTGCCCATCGTCACGATATCGGGCGTAACGCCGTCGGCCTCGAAGCCCCAGAAATGCTCGCCGGTCCTGCCAAAGCCGGGCTGCACCTCGTCGGCGATAAACAACATCCCCGCATCGCGCACGATCTCTGCGACGCGACGCAGGTAACCGGCCGGCGGCGCCACGACGCCGCTGCTGGAGATGATCGTGTCGATAAAGAAAGCGGCAGGCCTGATCCCCCGGGCCTGGAGTTCATCGATCGCCGCCGCGACGCCATCAGCGTATTTTTCGGCCGCGTCGTCGCCTCGAAACGGGCCGCGATAGGTATCGGGCGCCGGCGTCGTGGCAACCCAGGGTGGTATTTCGGACGCCGGTATCGTGTCCGTCGAGATCTCGTAAATCGCCTGCGTGTGCCCGTGGTACGCGTAGTCCACCACGACGATACCCGTGCCGCCCGTCGCTCGTTTCGCGATCCGCAGCGCCAGCTCGTTGGCCTCGCTGCCCGTGCAGCAGAACATCGCAGTATCCAGCGCGGCTGGCATCGTCGCGGACAGCCGTTCCGCGAGGGTCACCGCATTTTCGTGCAGGTACCGGGTGTGTGTATTCAGCATGCGAGCCTGGTCGCAAATGGCTTCTACGACCCGCGGATGGCAATGGCCGACATGCGGCACGTTGTTATACATGTCCAGGTAGCGCCGGCCGTCGGCATCGTAGAGCCAGGCGCCCTCCCCGCGCACGAGGTGCACCGGGCTGTCGTAGAACAGTCGGTAGGCGGGGCCCATCGCCTGGCGCCTGCGTTCCAACAGCGATTCTGGATTCATGCTAGCGCGGCGCGGCGCGCACCGCGGCGACTTCCTCAGGGCCCATTGCAGGCAGGTCGTTGCCCCAGGACTGAAATATATAAGTCACCACCGCGGCAACCTCCGCATCGTTGAGGTGCGCAAATTTCGGCATCACACCGTTATATTCCACGCCGTTGACGGTGATCGGACCCTGCCTGCCGTAAAGGATCGTCGCAATCACCCGGCTGCGATCGCCCTCGAGATAATCGGACCCGGCCAGTGGCGGAAACGCGCCCTCGAGCCCGGTGCCGGCCGGCAGGTGGCAGGCAACGCAGTTCGCATAGTAAACGGATTCTCCGCGGGCCATTACGGGGTCCTGGGGCGCGGCGGACTGGTCGCTCGCTGCTGCGTCACCGGATTGCTGCGAGCAGCCGGCAACGGCGATCAGCGCTGCCAGGATGAACGGGAGGCGTACCCGGGCCACTGTTCGGGTAGTCGACATCGCCGGGCCTAATCGGCAGGCACTTCGCCCGTGCGCGTCGCGATCCTCGCCGCGGACAACAGCCTGGCGGTATTGACGGGTTTGTTGAGCAAGGTGCAGTTGTCGACCGTTTGCGCTTCCTTGACGACCTTCGACGTATCGCCGGTGACGATGAACGCCGGGATGTTCAGCGCGTAGTGGTCGCGGATGTCCGTCACCGTCTCGATGCCGGTCGAGCCGTCGAGCAGGTGAAAATCGGACACGATCAGAGCCGGCGCCTCGTCGAGGTGATTGACCACCGCCCTCGCTTCGGTTGCCGAGGCCGCCATCGCCACCCGATAGCCCTCGGCCTCCAGGAGCAGGCCCCAGGCGTTTGCCACGTTGACGTCGTCTTCTATAAGAATAATCAGGCCGCTGGCGTCCTTGTGCACGGGCTCGTTCGCGTGCTCATCGTCGTCGGCATGGTCGGCGGGCGCCTCCACCAGCGGCAGGCTAACCGTGAACCGGGAACCTCTGCCGACCTCGGACTCGACATCGATGTCGTGGCGCAACAGGTCGGCAAGTCGCTTGACAATCGCGAGACCCAGGCCGAAACCTTCCTTACTGCCGCCTTTCGGCTTGACCTGGTGGAACTCCCGGAAAATCGCGTCCTGCTGGTCCTCGCCGATACCGATGCCGGTATCGACCACGTCGATCTGGCAGCGGCCGTCGCTGTGGTCGCAGAGCAGTTCGACCTTACCGCTGTCGGTGTAACGCAACGCGTTGCCGACGAGGTTTTGAATGATCTCGCTCAAAAGGTTCGGATCGGAGCGGACGACGACCGGGCAGTCGCACGAGGAGAACTCGAGGCCTTTGTGCTGCGCCTGGCGGGAGAACTCGGCCGACAGCCGGTCGATCAGGCGCTGGATCGGGAAATCCTCGAACTCGGGTGTCACCGCCCCGGCGTCGAGTCGGCTGATGTCGAGCAGGGAGTTGAGCAGGTTGGTCATCGCGGTCAGCGAATGCTCCTGGCTCTCGATCATCTCCAGCGCCCGTTCGTCCTTGACCGTGCGGCGCAGGGCGCCGTTGAGCAGGCTCAGCGCCTGCACCGGCTGGCGCAGGTCGTGGCTGGCCGCCGCCAGGAACGCGCTGTTCGCCTTTTTGGCTCGCTCCGCCTGCTGCTGCGCGGCGATGATGTCCTGCTCCATGCGTTTGCGCTCTGTCACGTCCCGGATCACGCTCGAAACGAAACTGGCCTTCGAGGTGGACACCGGGCTGAGGCTGATCTCGACCGGAAACTCGCTGCCATCCTTGCGCCTACCGACGAGTTCCATGCCGATACCCATGGGGCGGAGTTCCGGTTTCGACTGGAATCCCTGGCGATGGCCGACATGCCGTTTGCGAATGCGTTCGGGCAACAGAATTTCGATCGGCTTGCCGAGCATGTCCTCGCGGTCATAGCCGAACATGCGCTCGGCCTGCCGATTGACGATCGCCATCTCACCATCGTCGTCGACGATGATCATCGCGTCCGGCGCAGCCTCGATCAGGACCCTGAAATAGGCCTCCGATTCCTCGGCATGCAGTTTGTCTGTGCCCATTAAACTGGCCATGGAGTTGCTGGAAGTCGGGAGTATACCGTGGCGGAAACAAGTTATTGATATCCCAAGCAAGCCGCCAAGCGCATACGTATCCTTACCTATACGTATATTAGGGATTGCTTGATAGCCTGCGAGCAGTCTGCAACACCTCCAAAAACCAACAGGGGTCGTCCCTTGGACACTACAGCTTCCTATAACGATAAGGTGGTGCGTCAGTTCGCGATAATGACCGTGATCTGGGGCATCGTTGGCATGCTGGTCGGCCTGATCATCGCCGCCCAGCTCATGTGGCCGGCACTCAATTTCGACCTGCCGTACCTGACGTTCAGCCGGCTGCGACCGCTGCACACGAACGCCGTGATCTTTGCGTTCGGCGGCTGTGCGCTGTTCGGCACGTCCTACTATGTGGTTCAGCGAACCTGCCACGTGCGGCTCGCCTTCAGCAAGCTGGCGGCGTTCACGTTCTGGGGCTGGCAACTGATCATCGTGCTCGCGGCGATCACGCTGCCGCTGGGCATTACCCAGAGTAAGGAATACGCCGAACTCGAGTGGCCAATCGACCTGCTGATCGCGGTCGTCTGGGTTGCCTACGCCATCGTCTTTTTCGGGACGGTCTACCAGCGCCGCATCAAGCATATTTACGTGGCCAACTGGTTCTACGGCGCCTTCATTATTACGGTGGCCGTGCTGCACATCTTCAATAACCTGGCCATCCCCGTCACGTTGACCAAGTCGTACACGATCTACACCGGCGTCGTCGACGGCATGATGCAATGGTGGTACGGCCATAACGCGGTCGGGTTCTTCCTGACGGCCGGGTTCCTCGGCATGATGTATTACTTCGTGCCGAAACAGGCCGGCAGGCCCGTCTATTCCTACCGCCTCTCGGTCGTGCACTTCTGGTCCCTGATCGCGGTCTACATGTGGGCCGGACCCCATCACCTCCACTACACGTCGCTGCCCGACTGGGCGCAGACGCTCGGCATGGTGTTCTCGATTATCCTGCTCGCGCCGTCCTGGGGCGGCATGATCAACGGCATCATGACGCTGTCGGGCGCCTGGCATAAGCTGCGCTCCGACCCGATCATCAAGTTCATGATCGTGGGCCTGTCCTTCTATGGCATGTCGACCTTCGAGGGCCCGATGATGTCGATCAAGACGGTGAATGCGCTGTCGCATTACACCGAATGGACGATCGGCCACGTACACTCCGGCGCTCTTGGCTGGGTCGGCATGATGACCATCGGCTCGATCTACTGCCTGCTGCCGCGGCTCTATAACAAGGACTCGATGTACAGCACCAAGCTGATTGACCTGCACTTCTGGACTGCGACCATCGGCGTGGTGCTCTACGCCGTGTCGATGTGGGTTGCCGGCATCGGCGAAGGCCTCATGACCCGCGCCGTCAACGCGGATGGCACGCTGACCTACTCGTTTATCGAGATCCTGGCGTCGAAGTTCCCGTACTACGGCATGCGCCTGCTGGGCGGCCTGGTGTACTTCTTCGGCATGCTGGTCATGGCCTACAACGTCTACAAGACGGTCTCGAAAGAAAAACCCGTGCCTGTCGCCGTCATGGAACCGGCGTAGAGGAGCGAGCGAATGCGTCACGAACAAATTGAGAAAAGCCCCAACCTGATGATGATCCTGATCGTCATCGTGATCAGCATCGGTGGACTGGTTGAACTCGTCCCGTTGATGCTGAGCTCCGATGCGACGGAACCGGATGAAGGCATAGCGCCATACTCCGCCCTCCGACTCGCCGGACGCGATGTCTACATCAGCGAGGGCTGCTACAACTGCCATTCGCAGATGATCCGGCCGTTCCGGTCGGAGACCGAGCGTTACGGGCCCTTCACAACGGCTGGCGAGACGGTTTACGACCGGCCCTTCCAGTTCGGCTCCAAACGCACGGGCCCGGACCTGGCGCGCGTGGGCGGCCGCTACTCGGATGACTGGCACCGCCTGCACCTGATGGACCCGCGGGCGCTCGTCCCCGGGTCCAATATGCCGGCCTATCCCTGGCTTGCGGAGCGGCAGGTCGATCCGGACCTGGTCACCAGCAAGATGAAGGCGCTGCAGACGCTCGGCGACCCGTACTCGGACGAGCAGATCGCGGGCGCAGCCGCCGAGGTCGACGGCAAGTCGGAACTCGACGCGGTCGTCGCCTACCTGCAGGGTCTCGGCATCAACCGCTCGGCGCGAAGGTAATCGGCATGGATATCAATGAATTTCGCGGGCTCCTGACGGCCGTACTGCTGTTTTCATTTGTCGGGCTCTGGATCTGGGCCTGGAGCAGCCGGCGCAAGGCTGATTTCGAAGCCAGCGCCGCACTGCCACTCGAAGAGGATCAACACATGACCAACAACGGACAGGAGAACAACTGATGACTGCTTTCTGGTCCTGGTTCGTTGCAATCGGCACAATCGTATTCATCGTCTGGTGCGTCTGGCTGATCGGGTGGTCCGCCAAGCAAGGACCGCAAGGAAAAGACGATGAGGATCTCGTCGGCCATAAGTGGGACGGCGACCTCGAGGAATGGAATAACCCCGCACCGAAGTGGTGGTTGTATCTGTACTTCATCACCGTCGCATGGGGCGTTGGCTACCTGATCGTCTACCCGGGCATCGGCATTTTCGACGGCGTGGCCGGCTGGACGTCCGAAGGCCAGTACGAGCAGGAGATGCAGCGCGCCGAAGAACGCTATGCGCCCATCTACGAGAGATTCGCCGCAATGGATTTCGACGCGCTCGTGCAGAATGAGGAAGCCATTGCCCTGGGCGGCAGCCTTTATGCCAGCTATTGCACAACCTGCCACGGCTCGGATGCGCGCGGCGCTCCTGGCTATCCCAACCTGGCCGATAACGACTGGCAATGGGGCGGCGACGAGCAGAACATTATTACGTCGATCGCGAGGGGCCGTATGGCGGTCATGACACCGTGGGCGCAAGTACTCGGCTCCGATGAGGCCGTCGATGACATGGTGGCCTACGTGCAGAGCCTGTCCGGCATGGTCGACGCCAGTTCCGTCAAGGACAGTGCGAGAACGCAGTTCACAACCTATTGCGCCGCCTGTCACATGCCGACCGGCGTTGGCAACCCGGTACTCGGCGCGCCCAACCTGACCGACGATATCTGGCTCTACGGCTCGGATGCGGACACGATCAGGACCGCAATCGTGCAGGGCCGCAACGGTCAGATGCCGGCGCACGGCGAGTTCCTCGGCGAAAACCGCACGCGCATCCTTGCGGCCTATGTGAAGAGCCTGTCGCAGTAAGCGTTTGATTCGGCACAGTGGTCGACGAACAGTACAGGGGCGCTAGATCCTGGGGCCGCAACGCCCAGGCCGTTGCGGCTGTCGTCTGGATTTCGTTCCTGTCAGCGTCAGTCGCAACGATGCTGTTCTTTGCCGTGTTCGACCCGGTCGAGCTGATCGGGACCTACGAGACTGATCTCGAGATTGGCCGCCAGGGAGGCTACGCGATCGGGTTCTTTTTCTTTTGGTTCATTACAGCCGGCTGCTCCGCCGTGACGGCCTGGCTCGTGAGAACGGCGCCGAAAAGCAAGCAATGACCGACACGACAAAGGCCGAGCAACCGCCCGGAGCGGGGCTCTACGAGAGCGCGGCGAAAATCTATCCGCGCGAGATCGAGGGACGTTTCGCGAACCTGTCGAAGCTCGCGACCTATGTACTGCTGGGACTGTTCTACGCGGGCCCGTGGCTGACCTGGGACGATCGCCAGGCCTTCCTGTTCGACCTGCCGGCGCGCAAGTTCTACCTGCTGGGTCTGACGCTCTGGCCGCAAGACTTCATCTACCTTGCCTGGCTCCTGATGATCCTGGCCTACTCGCTGTTCTTCTTCACGGCTCTCGGTGGGCGGCTTTTCTGCGGCTTCGCCTGTCCGCAGACGGTCTGGACCGAAGCGTTCATCTGGATGGAACAGTGGACCGAAGGCACGCGCTCGAAGCGTATGAAGCTCGACAAGGCGCCGTGGAACTGGAACAAGCTGCGCCGCAAGGGCTCCAAGCAAATCCTCTGGATCAGCTTCGCGCTGTGGACGGGTTTTACCTTCGTTGGCTACTTCACACCGATCCGCGAACTCGCGGTCGACGTGGTCAACTTCAACGTGGGTGGCTGGACCCTCTTCTGGGGACTGTTCTACGGCTTCGCGACCTATGGCAACGCCGGTTACATGCGCGAGCAGGTCTGCAAGTACATGTGCCCGTATGCGCGCTTCCAGAGCGTGATGTTCGACAAGGACACGCTGATCATCTCCTACGACGAGAAGCGCGGCGAACCCCGCGGCGGACGCAAGCGCTCCGTCGACCACAAGGCGGAAGGGCTCGGCGACTGCATCGACTGCACGCTGTGCGTGCAGGTCTGCCCCACCGGCATCGATATCCGCGACGGGTTGCAGTACGAGTGCATCGCTTGTGCCGCCTGCATCGACGCCTGCGACTCGGTCATGGACAAGATGAACTACCCGCGCGGCCTGGTTCGTTATACGACCGAGCATGCGCTCGAGGGCGGCAAGACCCGTATATTCAGGCCGCGCATGTTCGTCTACGCCACCCTGCTGGCCATCCTGCTGACGGCGATGATCACGTCGCTCGCAACGCGCACCCCGGTCATCCTCGAGGTCCTGCGCGACCGCAACACGCTGTACCGCGAGCTGCCCGGTGACCAGGTCGAGAACACCTACACGGTCAAGATTCTCAACCAGAGCAATGACGCCCGCAGCTTCCGCCTGTCGGTCGATGGCGTCCCCGGCGTGGCGCTGGATGGCGTCGACGGAGAGATCCTGGTCGAGGGCGGTGGCGTGATGTCGTTGCCGGTCCGTGCTCGCGCGCAACGCGACGATGCTTATGGCATCATGACGATCACTTTCGCTGTCACGGCCGTCGATGACCCGAGCGTCGCCACGGAGGAGGACAGCCGCTTCCTCGGACCAACACCATGAACACTAGCGACGTGGACACCAAGCCCTGGTACAGGTACTTCTGGCCCTGGTTCATCATCGGCCTGCTCGGCTCGGCGGTCAGCGCGAGCCTGTACACGGTGTACCTCGCCCAGTCCACGGCCGAACCGGTCCTGCCCGAGTATCAACAACAGCAGAGATGAGCGACAGCGCCTGTTTTCATTGCGCGCTGCCCGTTGACCCCCGAGATACCTACCACGTAGACATCGACGGCGAGCAGCAGCCCGTTTGCTGCCCCGGCTGCAAGGCCGTTGCCGAGCTGATCCGCGACACGGGCATGAGCAAGTACTACGCCATGCGCGAAGCGCCGTTGCCGGGCGTGGGGCGGCCGGCCGACGATGCCGCCGAATGGGATATCTACAACAGCGACGACATGGTCGCCGCGTTCGCCGAGGGCGACGACGCCGAGGCGGAAGCCACAATTTACGTCGGCGGAATGTACTGTGCGGCATGCAGCTGGCTCATCGAGACGTCGATGACCCGCGTCACCGGCATCGAGTCAGCCGATATCAACCCGGTCACCCATCGCCTCCGCGTGAAGTGGCTGCGCGACAAAGTCGGTCTCGGCGGCATCCTGGCGACGCTGGCTAACCTGGGTTACGACCCGCAGCCGCTCGCGCCGGAGTCAGCGGCGCGCCCCGAGCTTCTGGAACAGCGCGCGGCTCTCAAACGCCTGCTCGTGGCCTCGCTCGGCATGATGCAGGTCATGATGTTCGCAATCGGACTGTACGCCGGTGACTACCAGGGAATGGAACCCAGCATGCAGCGCTTCCTGCGCTGGGTCAGCTTCGCGGTCACGACGCCGGTCGTGTTCTACTCGGCCCGTCCATTCTTCACGAGCGCCTGGCGCGGGCTGCTCGCACGCTCGCCGGGCATGGACTTGCCGGTGTCGATCGCCGTAGGCAGCGCTTACGCCGGGTCCGTTTACGCGACGTTGACCAACGCGCAGGCTGTCTGGTTCGACTCGGTGGTCATGTTCGTGTTCTTCCTGACGCTTGGCCGTTTCCTCGAGATGCGCGCCCGCCACCGCTCGATCGACCGCAGCGTCGCGCTGTCCAATGTCCTCCCCAATACGGTCACCCTGATCGACGGCGACTCGCAAACGACGATTCCCTCCAACCAGCTTGTCGCAGGGAACATCGTGCTCGTGAGACCCGGCGAATCCATACCGGCCGACGGCGTGATGGTCGACGGCACGACCAGCGTCGACGAAGCATTGCTGACCGGCGAAGCAACGCCCAAGCCCAAGTCGCCCGGCGACGAGCTCGTGGCGGGCAGCATCAATCTCGATGGTGTCATTCGCCTCCGCGTCGAAACCACGGGCGCCGACACGACGCTCGGCACCATCAGCCGCCTCAGTGAACGAGCCCGCTATGCGCGACCGGCCTACGTGCAACTCGCCGACCGCGTGGCGAGCTATATCGTTGTCGCTATCCTCGTCGTTGCTGCGGTTGTCGGAACCTACTGGACCATTGCGGCACCTGACAGGGCTTTCGTGATCACCCTGTCGGTGCTCGTCGTGACCTGTCCCTGCGCGCTGGCGCTGGCGACCCCGGCAGCATTCGCGGCCGCGGGCACGCGACTCGCACAGCTGCGCCTGCTGGTCACGAACGGCAACTCGATCGAGGTCCTGGCCCGCAGCAGGCGCGTCCTGTTCGACAAGACCGGCACCGTGACGCGCGGCAGCCCCGCGATCGAGCACGTCGAGTTGCTCGACGACGACTACGACGAGAACCGGGTGCGGCAGATCGCAGCCGCGCTGGAGACCGTTTCGACTCACCCGATCGCCCGCGCATTCGCGCTGGCCGACAATCCTGTCACGGCAACCGGGCAGCAGGTCGCTGTCGGGCTCGGCGTTGCCGGGCACGTTGACGGCCGCGAGTGGCGGCTGGGGCGCGCCGCTTACGTCGGCATCGACGGCGACGTGCCGGGCATCTACCTGGGCGTCGACCAGCACCCGGTGGCGCGCTTCGAGGTGAGCGACCAGCCGCGCGAGGATGCGGCCCGCACGATTGAGCGGCTCGCGTCGCTGGGCCTCTCATCAGGACTCGTTAGCGGTGATGCAGAGCCTGCGGTTCGCGCCACTGCCGCCGAGCTCGGTATCGACAGTTACCACGCGAGCTGCTCACCGGAGCAGAAGCTCGAGATCATTCGCGCTATACAGGAGCGCGGCGAGTCGGTGGTCATGATAGGCGACGGCATCAACGACGCGCCCGTGCTGGCCGGCGCCGACACGTCGATTGCGTTAGCGCACGGCGCCGAACTCGCGCAGACGAGCGCCGACGTTTTGCTGGTCGGTGAGTCGCTGGCGCCGGTCGCCACGGCGGTGCAGGTCTCGCGAGGCACGCTGCGGGTCGTGCGCCAGAACCTGACCTGGGCGATCGGTTACAATTCCCTGGCACTGCCTCTGGCGGCGCTCGGCTACGTACCTCCATGGGCCGCGGCGATCGGCATGAGCGCCAGTTCGCTGATCGTCGTGCTGAATGCGTTGCGTATCAATCGATTCGGAGCATCATGAACGTCCTGTACATCCTCATACCGCTCGCCCTGTTACTGCTCGCCGGGGCCGTCTGGGTCTTTTTCTGGGCCGTTGGCAGCGGGCAGTTCGACGACCTCGACACGCCGGCAATGCGCATCGTGCTCGACGACGACACCAAGCCGCCCGAAGCCGAGGACTGATGACCGAACTCTTGCCACTCCTGTCGGCCGCGCTGGTCGCCGGCCTCGTCGGCAGCGCCCATTGCCTCGGCATGTGCGCCGGTATATCCGGCCTGTTCGCGGTGAAGGCCGAAGCTGCGTCGATGCGTGCGTCAGTGCCGACCGCGTTTGTCTACAATGCGGGCCGCGTGATCACCTATGCAGTGCTCGGCGCGATCGTCGCCGCCTTCGGCAGCGTCATCGTCAAGGCGTCGCCCAACATGGCCGTCGGCATTCGCATGCTCAGCGGCATCATTATCATCCTCGTCGGCCTGCAGGTCGCCTTCAACCTGCGCGCGCTGCGCATCATCGAACGTATGGGGGGCAAACTGTGGGCGCGGATCGCGCCGGCGGCGCAAAAGCTGGTGCCCGTCACGAGCCTGCCACGCGCGCTGGGACTGGGGCTGGTCTGGGGATGGCTGCCCTGCGGGCTCGTCTACAGCGTGCTCATGATCGCCGCCACGAGCGCCAGTCCCGTGGGCGGTGCGGCGACGATGGTCGCTTTCGGTATCGGGACGATGCCCGCCATGATGCTGACCGGCCTCGGAGCGGCGCGGGTCTCCGGCGCGATGCAGCGCCGCGGCACCCGCCTCGGCCTGGGCATTCTCGTTATCGTGATGGGATTGCTGACAATAGCAATGCCGCTCGGCAAATTAATGCCGGGCGGCATGCCTCATCACTAGCGACCGGATTGAGTCGCTACGACTCCCCGCCTCTCTGCTCGGCCTGACCTTCGTGGCTGGCCAGGTAGGCCTTCACCCTGTCCTTTCCGGACTGCAGCTGTTCGGGCGTCAAACGATCCGCAACTTTGTCGCGCTCGGCAGAAGCACTCATATCGCCATTGTGCGCGGCAACAGCGAACCACATGTACGCTTGTTCCAGGTCCTTCTCGACGCCGGCGCCGTGCTTGAAGCAATAGCCCATGGCTGATTGCGCCGGGATATAGCCGAAGCCGGCAGCCAGGCGATAGAAACCGGCGGCAGCAGCATCATTCATCGGCACTCCCCAGCCGTTGGCATGCATAACGGCCAACCGGTACATCGCCTCCGGGTGTCCTTCGCCGGCAGCCAGTCCGAACCACTTCATTGCATTCGCGTCATCCATCATCACGCCAAAGCCATTGGCATACATTTGTCCGACACAGAACATCGCTTCGACGTTGCCTTCATCCGCGAGCGGCTGGCAGATTTCCCAGGCCTTCTCGTAGTCGCCCTGCGCATAGGCGTCCAGCCCTTGCTCCAGGCTGGCGCCGGTAACGACGGCGGATGACAACAGGAATACGGCGAGTACAGCGGTACGGATAAGACTACGCATTACGGTTACCTCCTCAAGGCACCGCTACGAACAGATCAGGTAGCGAGCACGACTATTTCCGCAGGAGGACCGGTTTTCTTCAATCGGGAGAATTACTTACGGTTGTTCGGTCTGGAGCCGATTGGCGAGATAAGTGCTTGTTTTTTGCGCCGGCCGGCCATTAGTTCAGGCATTGAGCAGCGCCGCGTGATGCTTCAGATGATCGCCCATGAAGGTCGCGATGAAATAGTAGCCGTGGTCGTAGCCGTCGTGGCGGCGAACCTCGAGCGCCAGGCCACTCTCGGCGCAGGCGGCCTCGAGGCGCTCCGGCTGCAGCTGTTCCGCCAGGAACACGTCGTCAAGTCCCTGGTCAACCAGGATCTTGCCGCGCGTCGCCGCATCCGTCACGGTGCGTGCGACCTCACTGGCGTCATACTCGAGCCAGGCTGAGGTATCGTCGCCGAGGTAGTTGCCGAGCGACTTCTGCCCCCAGGGACTGTGCAAGGTGGTACAGATGGGAGCGAATGCCGACAGGGACTGGTAGATACCCGGGTTGCGCAGACCGATCGTCAGCGCCCCGTGCCCGCCCATCGAGTGGCCGGTCAGGCCCTGGCGGCTGCGGTCGCCGGGGAAGTTATCGAACACGGCGGCCTGTAATTCATCGACCACGTAGTCATACATGTTGTAGTGCTGGGACCAGGGTTCCTCGGTGGCGTTGACGTACATGCCCG
Organism: Woeseiaceae bacterium; assembly: GCA_030066075.1. Lineage (GTDB taxonomy): Bacteria > Pseudomonadota > Gammaproteobacteria > Steroidobacterales > Woeseiaceae > UBA1847. The sequence continues at coordinate 6,088 of JASJCH010000040.1, read as the reverse complement.
CACCCAGGCCGAAATCGTAAGCGCCGTCAGGGTCGTCCGGTACATCGTCGCCGCGCGGGCTGGTATCCGGCGCGACGAGCATCAGGCCGAGCTCGGCCGCGTAACGCTGCGCGCCCGCCTTCGCCATGAAATTCTCTTCGGTGCAGGTCAGTCCTGACAGGTAGGTTACGACCGGTACGACGCCATTCGCTGCCTGCGGCGGCGTGAACACCGCGAACTGCATGTCGCACTGGTTGACGGGGGAAGGATGCCGGTAGAAACCCATGGTGCCGCCGAAGCAGCGGGTCTCGCTAATCGTCTCGATTGTCATGGGCAGGCATTATGCCCGCGGGTCAGACTTTCTGGAACACGAGCGTTCCGTTTGTGCCGCCAAAACCGAAGCTGTTGGTCATGGCCGTCGTCAGGCCGGCAGCGTCGACACGTTCCGTAACGAGCGGCGCGTCACCAAGCCCGGGGTCGGGCTCGTTGCAGTTGATTGACGGCGCGATGAAGTCGTTTTCCAGCATCAGCAGGCAGTGGATCGCCTCCTGAACACCGGTAGCACCCAGCGAATGGCCGCACAGCGATTTGGACGAACCGAACCGCGGCATGTCGTCCCCGAATACCGTGCGCATTGCCTCGACCTCGGTCACGTCACCTGCCGGCGTGCTGGTGCCGTGCGTATTGATGTAGTCGATTGGCGCATCGACGGTCGCACGTGCCATTTCCATGCAACGCACTGCACCTTCGCCCGATGGCGCAACCATGTCGGCGCCATCCGAAGTGGCGCCATAGCCGACAACCTCGGCGTAGATCTTCGCACCGCGCGCTTTCGCGCGTTCGTATTCCTCGAGCACGACCATGCCGCCGCCACCGGCGATAACAAAACCGTCGCGCGTCGCATCATACGGACGTGATGCGGTATCCGGTGCATCGTTGTACTTCGATGACAATGCGCCCATGCCGTCGAACAGGCAGGCCAGGGTCCAGTCGAGTTCCTCACCGCCGCCGGCGAAGATAACGTCCTGTTTGCCCCACTGAATCTGTTCGGCGCCCGCACCGATGCAATGCGCGCTCGTGGCGCACGCCGAGGTCAGCGAGTAGTTCAGGCCTTTGATCTTAAATGGCGTTGCGAGGCAGGCCGAGATCGAGCTGCTCATTGTCTTGGTGACCGAATAGGGCCCGATCTTCCGGACGCCTCTCGAGCGCAGGACATCGGCGGCTCGTACGATCTCACGGCTGGAGGCGCCACCCGAGGAGGCAATCAGCCCGGTCATCGGATTTGAGATGTCCGATTCCGCCAGGCCCGCGTCTTCGACCGCCTGCTGCATTGAAATGTAGGCATAAGCCGCAGAGTCGCCCATGAAGCGCATTATCTTGCGATCGATGTGTTCCTTGAGGTCGATGTCGACGGCGCCAGCGACGCGGCTACGCATCTCCAACTCTGCGAACGACTCGTTGGCCGTTATGCCGGAACGCCCGGCCTTCAGCGAGTCGAGGATTTCGCCCTTGTCATTGCCAATACAGGAAACCGCACCGAGACCGGTGACGACAACACGACGCATGTGCGCCTCCTAGAAATCTTCAGTTGAAGTGAACAGTCCGACCCGCAGGTCTTCGGCCGTGTAGATCTCGCGGCCATCGACCGACATCGTGGCATCAGCGATGGCCATGTTCAACTTGCGGGTGATCACCCGCTTGATATCGATCTGGTAGCTGACCAGCTTCGCATGCGGGAGTACCTGGCCCGTGAACTTGACCTTGCCCGAGCCGAGCGCGCGGCCACGGCCCGGAAGATCGAGCCAGCACAGGTAGAAACCGATGAGCTGCCACATGGCGTCGAGGCCCAGGCAGCCCGGCATGACCGGGTCGCCCTCGAAGTGGCAATCGAAAAACCAGAGGTCCGGCTTGATGTCGAGTTCGGCCTTGATCTCACCCTTGCCGAACTGGCCGCCATCGGCGGAAATATGCGTTATACGGTCTAACATGAGCATATTTGGCAAAGGCAGGCGCCCATTCGTGGGCCCGAACAGCTTGCCATGACCGCATTCGATCAGTTCTTCGCGGTTGAACGAACTCGGCCTTGCGGTCTTGGACACGGCTTCTGCAGGTATGGAATTCATGGTCTCTCCAGCGCTGGTGGGGCTGGTCGGTCGGCGTGCGCCGGCGCGCACATTCATGGTGATAATTCTAGCGCTCGGGGCCCCGCCGGGCTTTCGAATCTGCGCCAAACGGCACCGCTCTGTTCCCGATATCGACCAAGGTAGTAGACTCGGGTTCCCGCGAACCGCTAAGGACCACGGCCATGCTGCAGCTTTTGATTGGAATCTTACTGTTCTTCGGCGCGCATTCGGCGTCGATAGTCGCCCTGCCCGTGCGCGACCGCATGGTTGCAAAGAACGAAATAGCCTGGAAGGGCCTGTATGGCCTGGTCTCGCTGGTCGGCATCGTGCTGATGGCCCGCGGCTACTCGGAGCTGCGCGCCGAACCGACCGTGCTGTATGTCACCCCATACTGGATGCGGCACCTCGCGGCACTACTGCTGCTACCCGTGTTTATTTTCTTTATCGCGCCGTACTTCCCGGGCCGCATCAAGACTGCGCTCAAGCACCCGCAGCTCGTCGCAGTGAAACTCTGGGCGGTTGCGCACCTGCTCGTTAACGGCATGCTCGCCGATGTCTTGCTGTTCGGTTCGTTCCTGGCGTGGGCCGTGGTCGATCGCATCTCCCTGAAAAACCGTGCGCAGCGCCCGCTGCCCGGCGCGCCCGAATCGGGCATCAATGACGTGATCATTGTCATCGTCGGCCTCGCGCTCTACGTGGTATTCGCGTTCTGGGCCCACGAGTGGCTGTTCGGCGTGAAACCCTTCGTCGCTACCTAGTCTGCGGCCAGCCCGACTTCAGGTGCAGGTCGCGCTGCGGGAACGGAATTTCGATGCCGTACTCGGCCAGCTTGGTCTCCAGCGCCCACAGGTACGCCGAACGGCAGCGGGTCGGCCGCCGGGCGCCCTGGCGATTGACCCAGACCAGTAGCAGGAAGTTGATGCTGCTGTCGCCGAATTCGGTCAGCCAGACGTCGGTCTCCCGACCGCGTCGATTCGCCATCGTGTAGGGCACCTCCTCAGCGGCTTCCAGGGCCGCTTTGCGCACGAGCTCCTTGTCCGAGCCATAGGCGACACCGAACGGCACGCGCACGCGGCGTGTCCGTTCGTTGAGCGTCCAGTTGGTCAGCCGGGTGCTGACGAATTCAGAGTTGGGAACGACGATGTCGATATTGTCGTTCGTGTTGATCAGCGTGCTGCGAACGTTGATTGCCTTGACCGTGCCCGTCAGGCCGTTATCGAGTTCGATGTAATCGCCGACACGCAGGGAATGCTCGAACAGGATAATCAGGCCTGAGACGAAGTTATTGACGATTGACTGCAGGCCGAAGCCGATGCCAACCGACAGCGCGCCCGCAACCAGCGCCAGGCTGCCGAAGTCGAGGCCGATCGACGACAGCGCAATAAACACGGCGATGATGATGATGGCGTAGTGGGTCAGCCGGCCGACCGTGTATAGCGACGCCTGCGTCCCGGCCGACTCGTCATCGCCGACGCGTCGAATGGCGATGCGCACGCCGCGCGAGAGCACGAAGGCGACCAGCAGGATGATGATGACGCGCAGGACGTCGTCGCCGTTGACCGGCGTCTCGCCGATTGAGAACCAGGTAACGTCGCCGAGTGAGGCCAATCGCCCGTACGCTGACTTGACGACGCGGGTAACGTCGGCCAGCCAGGAGCGGAAGGCGCCTTCATACTCGGATGCCGCGAAGTCGACGACGGTGTTCAGCAACTCGAGGTCGGCCACGGCGGCCTGCAACTGCCGCGCCTGCGCCAGCGTTTCGCGCGCGGTCCCGACGCGCTGGTCCAGGACACGCTGCGCGGCCCGGTCCAGCCCTTCCCGGCTCATGCCCTGGGCGGCGATCAGCTCCTCCTGGGTTTCGCGTTCCCAGTCCGGCGCGCGCTGGACGATGCTGCGAGTCAGTTCAGTCCATTCGAGCGCCCGGTTCCTGAGCGCTGCCGTGTTCGGATCTGCGTCGAGCACGAGCTGGCTCCATGCGAGATGCGCTTCATCCTTTGCGAGCGTGACCTGGGCCAGCGCCAGGTCGATCTCGGCATCGATCAGGCGCTGCTGCTCGAGGCGCTGCTGCGAGCGCCCCTCCGGCGTGTCCTCGTCGAGTTCGCTTGCCGCGAGCTGCGCCTCCCTGACCCGCGCCTCCGCCGCCGCAACGTTGCTGGCGCCTGTCTCAACGCGTTGTGTCAGATCCGCGAGGTCGTCCTCGTCGGCCGTTGCTTCCAGGCGCTCGGTTGCGACAAGGACCCGTTCCTCGAGCGCATTGGCGTACTCGCTGTGACGTTCGAGGCGAACGAGCAGCCGCTCCAGACGCATCGCCGATATGGCCTGTGCGGAGCGTGCCTGCACCAGCCGCAGCGCGGCGAGCCAGCGATCGTCACCGGCGGCAGCGTCGAAGTACTCGTTGAAGACCGCATCGCGGCGGCGCGTCGCTCCATCGAGCACCCGCTGCTCCCGATCGACCTCGACCCGGTCCGCCGCGACTTCCGCAGTTGCATCACGCGCCATCGCAGCGAAACGCAGCAGGTCCTCGATCGAGTAGCCGATCGCCGCTTTCGATAGTTCCTGCGCAGCCGGCTCGGCGTCGTCGCGGAGGTTGAGCAACGCGGCCAGGTTGTTCTCGACCGACTCGAGAACGCCGCGCGCCACTTCCTGGTTCGCCGGACTCAGATCGCCAATCTGCTCGCTGACGCTCTGCAGGAACGACTCGACACGAGGCTCGACTTCCTCGCGCGTACCCTCGAAGTAGGTCCACCAGTCACTGGCAAGTTCATCGAACGCTGGGGGGGCCGGCGGGGCTGCCGGCTCTGTCTCCTGGGCGGCGACATGTGCGGCGGCTAGCACGCCCAGCAGTAATGCGAGCATGCGCGACGGCATCGCGATCTTCATGCGATCAGATTTTATCGTAATCCAGCGTCACAGTGTCGGAAACGGGCCGTGACTGGCAGGCGAGCACAAAACCCTTTTCGACTTCCCAGGGTTCGAGGCCGTAGTTGGTCGCCATCGTGACCTCGCCGTCGCGAACGTGGCAGCGACAGGTCGCGCAGACACCACCCTTGCAGGAATACGGCAGGTCGATGCCGTTACTGGCTGCCGCATCCACCATATTGGCGTCGTCGCGATGCATGTCGAACTGCTTCTTGTGGCCGTCCATGACGACCGTAATCGTTGCGTGGTCGGCTGCCTTCTGTGCCGCCGCGCGCGGCTTCGCGCCTTTGCGCGGCACGCCGAAGCGTTCGGAGTGGATATGCGCCTCATCCATGCCGAGATCGATGAGCGCGGCCGTGACGTCGCGAATCATCGTGTCGGGACCGCACACGAAACAGTCGCTGGCCCGGAGCCCGGCGCCGAAGTGCTTGTAGAGTTCGCGCACCTTGTCGCCATCGAGCCGGCCGACCATGGTGTCGAACTCCTGCTCCTCCTGGCTGAACACGAAATTCAGCTGCAAACGCTCGGGATAGAGATTCTTGAGTGCGTACAGGTCGTCGATGAACATCGTCGACGACTGCTTGCGATTGCCATAGAACAGGATAAAGCGGCTGTTCGGCTCGCAGGACAGCAGCGACTTGATCATTGACAGGATCGGCGTGATGCCGCTGCCTGCCGCGAAGCCGACGTAGTCGTTCGCATTGTCGGCGTCGGGCGCGACATGAAACTGCCCGGACGGCGGCATGGCCTCGAGCGTGTCGCCGGCCTCGAGGCTTGTCGACGCGAACTCCGAAAACTTGCCGCCCGGCTGCACGCGAACGCCGATTTCGAGCGGGTGCTCGCCCTGCGCCGAACAGATGCTGTAGGTCCGGCGCAGCTTCTTGCCGTCGATCGTCGCCTGGAACGGCAGGTGCTGTCCCGGCAGGAACTCGTACTCGTCGCGAAGCTCGTCGGGTACGTTCAGGCTGATCCGCACCGAGTCGGCGGTTTCGGGACGGATGCGTTCGATTGTCAGTGGGTGAAACTCTCTCATAATAGCTCCGTAGGAGCGGCCCATGGCCGCGATC
>JASJCH010000113.1 GCA_030066075.1 Woeseiaceae bacterium | reverse complement strand
GAGCACCTGGACGAGCTACCCCACCCAATTCAACGCGGAACTACTGGAACGACTCCACCGATGAAGCCAACAACCAAGATCCTGATCCTGTTGCCAGCCGCAACATTGCTGGCGGCGTGCAACCCTGCGGCGCCCGATGCCGGTCTCGTCGATGTCGCGCAAGCCGCCGCCCGCCAGACGGATCGTGTCAGCGTCGAGGACCTGGCGAGCTGGATCATCGAAGGCCGGCAGGACTTCGCGCTCGTCGATGTGCGCCCGGCCACCGACTTCGACGCCGGCCATATCGGCGCAGCCCGCAACGTGCCGGTCGCAATGATCGTCAGCGACGAGACGCTCGCCAGCCTGCCGACCGATCGCAAGATCGTCGTGTACTCGAACGGCTCGGAGAACGGCGCCAAGGCCGCCACGCTGCTGCGGGTCGCCGGCTTCGATGCGTACGTCGTCACGGGAGGCTACAACGCCTGGAACCGCAGGATCCTCAATCCCGACATCCCGGCCGCTGAATACGACGGCGAAAGCCTCGAGTCCATCGAACAGCGCGCCTACGCCTGCTACTTCGTCGGTGACCGTGGCGGAGCCGCCGCCGAGAGGCCTGAGGTGGATTTCGTGCCGCCCGTCTACCGCCAGGACGAGGCAGACGACGTGCAGCCGCTGCCGCCGGCGGGCGAGGAGTCCTGCTAGAGCTCCGCCTCGAGGATACGCCGCATCTCCTGTTCGTTCAGCGGGCGCTGACCCGCGACGGGCGCGCGTCCGCCAAGCGTGTTGCCGACGTTGGTCCAGGCATCGGCCGGCAGCCCGTCCTCGAGAAGTTCGCCGGCCGGCTCGAAGCGCAGCTCGCCGGCTGGCACCGATATTTCTCCGCTGCCGAGGCCAAGCGCTTCGCTTGAACGGTGGCAACTTTCGCAGCTGCGCGACGGCCCCGTCGTGTGCGGGGACAACGCCGCGAACAGGCGCATGAACTTCTCGTTCTCCCAGGACGGGTGCGCCACCGTCATGATCATGCCCGGCACGAACACGTCTATGTGGCCTTCCGCGTTAACGCCGAGCGGCGGCAGCGTGTTGCGTATGTCCCAGCGCCGGTCCGACCAGCGCCCCGCAGTTACTCGCCTCTCGACGTGATCCCACTGCTCGCCCTCTTCGTCGTATTCCATGTGGCAGCCGAAGCACTGCGGCGCCCACTGGCTGTGGCAGGCGGCGCAGGTCAGTCGGGCATGATCGGTGTCATCTTCATGGGGTTCGTGGCAGTCGGTGCATTCGGCATCCACGACCTCGCGCTGGTGAATCGCAACGCCCGCATGGTCCATCACGTCGTCGGCATCGTGGCAGTCCTTGCAGCGCATGCCCGCAACGTAGTGCACGTCTGCAGGGAGCTGTTCCACGGTGCGACCGTCGGCGAGCTGGAGCCCCGGTTCGTCGGTCTCGGCGAGGCCCGTGTAGCTCAGCGAGATGCGGCCAGAGCGCGAATGGCAGCCGAAGCAGCGGGCGTCGGACACGTCCGCCGTTAACTGCGGGTGCGCGTCGGCCGGATGCTCCTGCACGTGACAGGCCAGGCAACCGCCGCCCCGGTCCATCGTGACGTCCTGCGCGTGCGAGGTTTTCGGCTGACCGAGGTGGCAGCTCGCGCACTGCTTGCGCAGCATCGAATCGGCCACGCTGTGGCCCAGCGACTGCAGGTTTTGTGTCGCAGGCTCGCCGGGGTGCCCGTCGATCACGAGGCGCGTGGTATGCACCATCCCCCGCGCGGTATGCATCAGGCTGCCCTCGACCGCCGCCACCTGCTCACCGTGACAGGCGCCGCAGGCGCGTGCCGCATTGTCGAGATTGCCCGGGAACGCGATGAGTCCGGCGTGGGCGTCCGCCTCGGCGATCGCTTCCGCATTGCCGGCGTGGCAGACCGTGCATGCATCGGCCGCAAATGAGTGCATTTCGTTGAAGCCAGTGCTCGCGTCCTCGTGACAGAAAACGCAGTTGTTGGCGGCTACAGCCGAGCCTACCGGCGACGGCGCGGGCGCCTCCGAGCAAGCGACCAGCGTCAGTGCCGCTGCCAGGAAGCCGATGAGAATTCGTCGTGGGGCCATTTCTTAGCAGTTTAACCGGAAATGGCTAACTACATGAAAGTTATCCAAAAAAACGGCTAACCACTGTATACAATAACAGTATCAATACCTGCCTGAGGAACCGCCATGACTGCTCCGGATTCCGTCGTCGACCTCGTGCCCATCGACGACCTCGACCGCGCCATTGTCGGGCTGACCGCCCGCATCAACGCCGCCACCTACGAACTGCTCGTGCTCGTGCGCCAGTTCGACGAGCGGGTGGGCTGGCTTCGCTGGGGGCTGCAGAATTGCGCCGAGTGGCTGCACTGGCGCTGCGACCTGAGCATGAACGCCGCCCGCGAGAAGGTCCGCGTCGCCCATGCATTGAAGACGCTGCCGGTCATGTCCGCCGCGTTTGCAGCGGGTGAGCTGTCCTACTCGAAGTGCCGCGCACTGACGCGAGTGGCGAATGGCGCCAACGAGCAGGAACTGGTCGACCACGCGCTCAAGACGACGACACGCTGCGTCGAGGAACGTTGCCGCGAGATGCGTTGCGGCACCCGCTTGTCGAGTTCTGATGCCGAGCGCGCATTCGCCCGACGCTCGCTGTTCGTTCGCCGTGACGAAGCGCGAGGGACGACGACGATTACCATCGAGCTGCCGTCGGAGCATGCCGTGCTCGTCGAGAGGGCGCTCGATAAGGCAAGAGACGACAGTGTCGCAAGCCGACCCGAGTTCGCCGACGACTCCTGGTCCGCGAAACAGGCGGATGCATTCGTCGAGCTTGTGCAAGGCTACCTGTCGGGCGGGAACAACGAACAGTGCAAGGCGGACCACTACCAGGTGACCGTGCACGTCGACCAGTCGGCTCTTGCCGGTGGCGAAGGTCGCGCGGGGCTGCCTGTAGAGAGCGTCCGTCGCTTGTGCTGCGATGGCAGCACGATCGCCCTCGTCGAAGACGACAACGGCGAGCCGTTAAACGTTGGCCGCAAGACGCGCGTGGTGCCGAAAGCGATGATGCGGGCACTGCGCGCTCGCGACAAGGGTTGCCGGTTCCCGGGTTGCCACCATACGCGCTTCGTTGACGCCCACCACGTCGAGCACTGGGCCAACGGCGGCGAGACGCGCCTCGACAACCTGATGCTGTTGTGCTCGAGGCACCACCGGCTGGTGCACGAGAGCGGGTTTCGCATCGACAAGGACTACCAGCATCGCTGGACCTTTTATCGACCTGATGGCATCGCCGTGCCGCACTGTGGTTACCACGCTGTGGACCAGCAGGACGACGCCGTCGAGAGTATTACCGATCCGGTAAATAATCCCCCACGTGGGGGATTGATGAATGCAGCGGATTGCTCAGGCGTTTCAGACAGATGTGGTCCAGCGACGCCGTGAACGAGGCGCCAACCAGAGATCGTACTCTGGGTCGGGTTAGCTATACTGAGGTCGAACACCACGCGTAATCAGTAGTACCTCCAGCTCCACACGTTCCAATAACAACTCGAAAACAATGGAGAAAATAATGAAAAGAATGGAAAGCCTAGCGTGCCTGGCAATAGCCGGCCTGGTAATGGTCAGTGCTCCGAGTGTCGCCCAGGTAAGTGCCGACGGGATGGGCAAGGTCGTTCCCGTCGAAATGTATGCCTGCAAATACAACGAAGGAAAGAGCCACTCAGACCTGGCGACAGTCATAGCACAATGGAATGAGTACGCGGATGACAGCGACATGGACGACTATTCAGCCTGGCTGCTGACGCCGTTCTTCTATACCCCGGAACAGGACTTCGACCTTCTGTGGCTGGGCGCCTACAGGGATGGCAACGCCATGGGAGAGGGTCTGCACAACTGGATTTCAAACGGCCAGGAGTTGGCTGCGGCATTTGCGGAAGTCGTCGATTGCATGGCCCACGTCGCGTTTTCATCGTCCATGTACAAAGCGCCGTCAGGCGGTAACACGCCCGAGTCCGGCCTCATCTCCATGATGGACTGCAAGCTCAACGAGGGGCACAGGTACTCCGACATCAAGGCTGCAGAACTCAAATGGGCAGACCACCTGCTTGAATCAGGATCGAAAGCCGCGTTCTACCATTGGCGGCCGATGTACGGCGGTGGAGAAGCCGACTTCGACTACAAAGTCGTTTTCGCTTACCCCGACTTCAAGCAGCTCGGAGCCGACGTTGAAATGGTTCTGAACGGGGGCGGCCGCCAGGTGTCGCAGTCAATTTTTGGCGATATCGACGAATGCGACGATGCGCGGGTTTACATCACAGAGAGTCTGCGCGTCGGAAAGATCAGAGACTGAAGCTCGACAGGGTTCATTTTGAGCGGCGGGCTTTGCCCGCCGCTCTTAGTAAGAGTCGACGTTGAGTTGCTGGACCGTTGGATCAGCATCCGTACTGCCTAGTCGACTTCCGTAGCGGCGGCGTCGCTTTCAACGGAACCGGCACTGAGCTGGCGTTGGTATTCGGCATCATCCATGTGACCGTGGTTATGCAGGATCAGGCCGTCATCATTGAACGTCCACTCCTCGTAACCTCGCAGATCGACAGCAGCACCGGTGCCACCAGGGCCCGTATTCGTGCCGGTCCAGTGCCAGTGAAACTGCACCTTGTCGCCAGCACGACGGAGTTCGACCAGCTCGACGAGCATATCGGGAAAGTTGGTCATGAAGCTGCGCGCGGTTGTCTCGATGGCGGCCCGGCCGGCCGAAACCTCACCGTCATTGATACGGAAGGTCCCGTCCTCGGCGTAGAACATCGAGAATGCCTTTGGGTCCTGGCCGCTCCACGCCGCTGCGTATGCTTCCGCGAATGCTTTCAGTTCTGACTCGCTCATGGTTTCACCCTGCTGCTGGCAGCCCGCCGCAATAAACCCCAGAATAACGGCTCCCGCAGCTGCCACGCCAAATCGAACACGATGCATAAGATTTCCCCTGTTCGTCGAACTCTGAGTATAGCCGCCCTGCTCGCACTCGCCGCCACCCAGACAATGGCCGCGACCGTCGCGTCGCCTGACGGCCGGATCGTCGTGAGCATTGATGTCAGTGAAGACGGCCGACCTGGCTACGCCGTGAGTTTCGATGAGGAAGAGATTGTGCGTCCCTCGGTGCTCGGCCTGGTATTTCGCGGCGGCCCGAATCTCGATACCGGCCTGTCTATCGTGGATGAGTCGACAGCAAGTTCCGATACGACCTGGGAGCAGCCCTGGGGCGAGCGGCGCATTGTCCGTGACCAATACAACGAGCTGCTCGTCACGTTCGCGGCCAGTGAGCCGGCACGCCGTTTCGCGGTGCGCTTCCGCGTTCACAAC
>JASJCH010000039.1 GCA_030066075.1 Woeseiaceae bacterium | reverse complement strand
GGGCCAGAGCGCCGAGGAGAACCAGGTATCGAGGACGTCGGGGTCCTGCGGCGCATCACCCAGGGCGTCGATGATCTCGCCGGTGTCCTGGTCGCGGACGCAGACGTAGGTCACGGAGTCGTCGTCGTTGGACGCGATCGCGACGCGGTCCTCCTCGATGAACGACTTGAGCTGCGCCGCGACGTACTCGCCGGGCTTCTCGATGGTCCACACCGGGATCCGGTGCCCCCACCAGAGCTGCCGGCTGATGCACCAGTCCTGGATGTTGTACATCCAGTCGAAGTAGGTCTTCGACCAGTTCTCGGGAACGAAACGGATCTTGCCGGTCTCGACGGCTTCGATAGCGGGCTTGGCGAGCGGCTCGATCTTCACGTACCACTGGTCGGTCAGGTACGGCTCGACAACCGCGTGGGAACGGTCGCCGCGTGGGATCTTGACCGTGTAGTCCTCGATCTTGTCGAGCAGGCCGAGCGCTTCGAACTCGGCCACGATCTTGTCACGCGCGACGAAACGGTCGAGCCCGCGGTAGGCCTCCGGCACCTCGTCGTTGAGCGCCGCGTCGTCGGTCAGGATGTTGTACATCGCCAGGTCGTGGCGCTTGCCGATCTCGTAGTCGTTGAAGTCGTGCGCCGGCGTTATCTTGACGCAGCCCGTGCCGAACTCAGCCTCGACGTAGTCGTCGGCGACGATCGGGATCTTCCTGCCGACGATCGGTAACTCAACTTCCTTGCCGACCAGGTCCTTGTAGCGTTCATCGTCCGGGTGCACGGCCACGGCGCTGTCACCGAGCATCGTCTCCGGTCGCGTCGTCGCCACGACGAGGTGGCCGTCACCTTCCGCCAGTGGGTACCTGAAATGCCAGAGCTTGCCCGCTTCGTCTTCCGACAGGACTTCGAGATCGGACAGGGCTGTATGCAGGACCGGGTCCCAGTTCACGAGGCGCTTGCCGCGGTAGATCAGGCCTTCCTCGTACAAGGAGACGAAAACCTTGCGGACGGCGGCCGAGCAGCCCTCGTCCATCGTGAACCGGTCGCGACTCCAGTCAACCGAGGCGCCCAGGCGACGCGTCTGCTTCGCGATCTTGCCACCGGATTCCTCTTTCCACTGCCAGACACGCTCGACGAACTTCTCTCTGCCCAGGTCGCGTCGTGACGTGCCCTCGGCATTTAGCAGTCGCTCGACGACCATCTGCGTCGCGATGCCGGCGTGGTCCATGCCGGGCTGCCAGAGCGCCTTGCGCCCGCACATCCGGTAATAGCGCGTCAACGCGTCCTGGATCGTGTCGCCGAAGCCGTGTCCCATGTGCAGCGTGCCCGTCACGTTGGGCGGCGGGATCATGATGCAATAGGGTTCCCCGTCACCTTGCGGCGCAAAGTAACCGTTCTTCTCCCAGCGCTCGTAGGTGCGCTGTTCGATATCCCTGGGCTGGTAGGTTTTGTCCATCTAGAGGTTGTGCGTTTCGAGCGAGTGTCCTTGTTCCCGGTAGGCTGCAAACCGCCTGCGGCTCAGCTGCTTGCAGTCATCGTCGGAGGTTACAAGCTCAGCGACGCGTGGGAAAGCCTCCGCGCAGCCGGGAATGTCGTCGCACAGGTTGATCAGCAGGTCGCGCGGTTCTATCACGTCGCCATCGCAGCCGATCGTGATCGGCGACTCGACAGGACCGCCGCCGGATTGCAGGGTCTCGTGCGGAACGAAACTGCCATCCCGGAACGTCCATAGCAGCTCGTCGAGACGCTCCGCATCCGCGCGGTTGCGGGTATGTATGTGGACCGTCTTGTCGAGCCGGTAGGCTTTTTCGGCCAGCCGGCAGGCGAAAGTCTGTCGCGAGTGCTGGCCGGCCTGGTTGAGGATGTAGAAGTCGATCCGCGCCATCAGGGCAGGGCGCCGCAGCGACCGAGCACATACTCGGTCAGCATCGGGACCGGGCGACCGGTCGCACCTTTGGCCTTGCCTGAGACCCAGGCGGTGCCCGCAATGTCGAGATGCGCCCAGTTGAGACCGTCGGCGAACTTCGCGAGGAAGCAGCCCGCGGTGATGGCGCCACCCGGGCGACCGCCCACATTGGCCATGTCCGCGAAGTTGCTCTTGAGCTCAGCGGCCCACTCTTCGCCCAGCGGCATCGGCCAGCCGCGATCGTCCGCCGCAATGCCGGCCGCAACGATGTCGCCCTGCAACTTCTCGCTCATGCTCATAACGGCCGTGCGGTGGTGCCCCAGCGCGATCACGCAGGCGCCCGTCAGGGTTGCAACATCGATGACGGTGTCGGGCTTGAATCGCCGCGAGTAGGTAATGGCATCGCACAGAATGAGCCGGCCCTCGGCATCGGTGTTCAGGATTTCAATCGTCTGGCCGGACATGCTCTTGACGACATCACCGGGTTTCGTGGCGACGCCGCTCGGCAGGTTCTCGACCGCCGGAACGACGACGTTGAGGTTTATGGGCAGTTGCAGTTTCGCGACAGTGAGCATCGTGCCGATGACACTGGCCGCGCCGCACATGTCGAACTTCATTTCGTCCATGGCCGGGCCGGGCTTCAGCGAGATGCCGCCCGAATCGAACGTGACGCCCTTGCCGACCAGTACCAGGGGTTTCTGGCCCGGCTTGCCTTTGTACTGCATCACGATCAGCTTGGCCGGTTCCTTGGTGCCGGCCGTTACCGACAGCAGGGAGTGCATGCCGAGGCGCTTCATCTCTGCTTCGTTGAGCACCTTGCAGGTGACGTTCTTGCTGTCGCGGGCGATCTTCTGCGCCGTACGCGCGATGTGGCTGGGCGTGCACACGTTAGCGGGCAGGTTGCCGAGTTCCTTGCAGACGTCCATGCCGGCCGCGATCGCCGCGCCGTGCGTTGCGCCCCTGGCAGCCTTGTTGGCGTCCGACCGGGAGGCGACCGAGATGCCGACTTTGCGCAGCGGCATTTGCGGCGGTTTTTTGCCACTCTTGGTCGCTGTGAAGCGGTACATGACGTCGCCGACGGTTTGCGCCGTATGCCGGCCGAGATAATAGGCGCCCGCGCCCGACGCGTCCTCGAGGGAGAGGCCATTGAGAACCTGGCGGGCTTTGCTCTGCGAAATCGCGCGCAGCGCGGCGCCGAGCGCCTTGCGATAACGCGTGATATCAAATGCACTGATCTTGCCCAGGCCGACGACCACGACGCGCGGGGAGCGAACCCCCTTCAGGTCGTTGAGGACGGCGCAACGGCCGAGCTGTCCGGATACATCCCCACTTTTCATCAGGCGTTGCAGGGTGCCGCCGCTAGCCTTATTTACATCGTCAGCCGCGGTTCCCAGCTTGCCGCGTTCATAGACGCCCACGATTACGCAATCGACAGCGCGGCGCGAGGCAGCGCTCGTAGTCGTAAAATATTCCATAGAGATCTTGTTCTTTTGGTTGTCGGCAGCCTGAAACTCTAATGATTTGAAGGCTGTCCCGGGCAAAATAAAAGCGGTAGTCTAACTGATTAGGCCCCACTGGTTAAGAATTCCCACAACGCCGATGCGACGCATACTGGATCGCTATATTTTTCGCGAGATAGCCTGGACCTGGCTCGGCGTCACCATGGTATTGCTGCTGATTCTGTTAACCCAGCAATTTGCCCGCATTCTCGGCGACGTCGCAAAGGGACGCCTTCCCAAGGAGGCCGCGTTCGAGGTCATCGGCTTGTCGGCGGCGCAGTACATGACGATCATCATTCCGATCGGCCTGTTTCTCGCGATCATGCTCGCGCTCGGTCGTCTATACCGTGACAGCGAAATGCCGGCGATGATGGCGTGCCGCGTCGGTCCCGGTGGAATCTACCGGCCCTTGACCTGGCTGCTTGTTCCGCTGGCCGGTATCGTCGCCTGGCTGTCGATCGACCTCGGACCACGCACGCTGCAGGCCGTCGACCGCATCGGCGCCGAGGCGCGCCGCGCAGCAGATCTTGCCAGCATCGAGCCCGGACGATTCACCGAGGTAGGGCCGGACGACGCCGTCGTTTACGGCGAACGCATCCTGGATGATGGTTCGATGGAGAACGTGTTCCTGCAGCGTCGCATTGGCGATGGCGTCGTCGAGGTCGTCGTGGCGGAGCGCGGCGAGCAGGTCGAGTCGGACGACCCGGACGTTCGTTATCTCGTCTTATGGGACGGGCGCCGCTACGAGGGCGTGCCGGGCACGAACCAGTTCCGGGTTGTCGAGTTTGCCGAGCATGGCATCCCGTACCAGCTTCCCAGTCTCGACCCGAGCGATCCGACGCCGCGGGCCATGTCTTTTGTCAGCCTGCTGGGCGCCTCGAGCCTCGAGGCCGTCGCCGAACTGCACTGGCGCATCGGAATTCCGATAGCGACCGTGATCCTGGCAATCCTCGCCGTTCCTTTGAGCCGAACGCAGCCACGGGCGGGCCGCTACGGACGGATCGCTATCGGGCTGCTGGTGTTCATCATCTATCTGAACATGCTGAGCGCGGCGCGCGCGTGGATCGAGCAGGGCGTAACGCCGCAGGCGCTCGGGCTCTGGTGGGTGCACGGCG
This sequence comes from Woeseiaceae bacterium, assembly GCA_030066075.1. GTDB lineage: Bacteria > Pseudomonadota > Gammaproteobacteria > Steroidobacterales > Woeseiaceae > UBA1847. The sequence goes on along the minus strand of JASJCH010000039.1, from coordinate 24,069 downwards.
TGATGCTGCTGCTGGCGCTGATGTTACTCGCCGTGCAGAGCTCGATGCACAGGAGGTTGTTCCGGTGAACGGCATCCTGAGCCAGTACATGATGCGCACGATCCTGGCGACGACGTCGCTGGTCCTCGTCGTGTTGCTCGCGCTGGCCGGGCTGTTCGAGTTCATCGCCGAACTCGATGACACGCGCGGCGACTACCAGACGCCGCGGGTCATACTCTACACGTTGCTGCGACTGCCCCAGCTTGCGTTCGAGATGCTGCCGGTTGCGGCGCTGATCGGTTCGCTGCTTGGCCTCGGCGCGCTCGCGGCAAACAGCGAAATTATCGTGATGCGAGCGTCCGGGCTGTCCATTCGCAAGATGTCGGGAATGGTGGCGATGACCGGCGCGGTACTGCTCGTTTTCACGGCGCTGCTCGGCGAGTTCATCGGGCCGCCGCTCGACTATTTCGCGCGCAACATGCGCCTGGAGGCGCGCTTCGGCCAGGACGAGGACAGGCTCGGCAATGCGACCTGGGTGCGGGACGGCCCCGTCATACTGCATCTCGAACGCGTTAGCTCCGAATTCGAGTTCGGCAGCATCTACGTGTTCCTGCTCGACGAGAACAACGGCCTTGCATCGATCGCGCGCGCCGAGAACTCGGGTATCGACAATGACGACCGTTGGGTGCTCGAGAACCTGCGCGAAACGCGCTTCGACGATGGCGGCGTGCGGGTTGTCGAGTCGACGCTCACCGTCGAGGACTTCAATATCGACGCAGAAACGCTGGGCATCTCGCTGGTGAAACCGCAGAGCTTGTCCGGGCGCGGCCTCGTCACGTATATCGCCTATCTCAAGCGGAACAGCCTCGATGCCCGTCGCTACGAGACCGAGCTCTGGTACCGGATTGCGCGCACCGCGACCGTGCTCATTATGCCGGTGCTGGGATTGGCCTTCGTGTTCGGCTCGCTGCGAACCGGCGGCGCCGGTGCGCGCCTGATGATCGGCGTCGTGATCGGGCTCTCGTACTACCTCGCCAGCGAGATGCTCGCGAATTCAGGGCAGGTCTTCAATTTCGATCCCGCGGTCATCGCCTGGCTGCCGTCCGCCTTGCTGGCGGTCGTTACCGTGATCGCGCTCAATAGAATCAGGTAGGAGCACCCCATGGGTGCGACCGTCGCGGCCATGGGCCGCTCCTACTCCTTTGGGTAATACATCAACTGCGTGCCGCTGGCTCGATCGTGCCAGGTCAGCTTATCCCGATCCCACAGCTGCCAGAAGAACCCCAGCCCGAGCGGCAGCAAGGACACGATGGCCGCGAAAAAGCGCAGGCTGGCCCTCCCGAAGGACGGCGGATTGCCATCGCGCGTCTCGACCCGCATACGCCAGCTGCGCGTGCCGAGCGTCTGCCCGCCGCGCATCCAGAAGAACACGAAGAAGGCATACATCACGAACAGCATCGTGAGTTGATAGCCGCGGCTGCTGGGCTCTACAGGCTCACCGCCCTTGACCGCGATAAACGGCAGAGTGGCCATAAATAACACGGCCAGGACGAGCAGGCCGTCGTAGAGCATCGCGCCGAGTCGTCGCAGTAAACTGGCTTTGCGTGCCGTCATGATTTCACCGTCATGTTCATGCGATTCCACTGTCTCTCAATTCACGCGCCTTCTGGCGGTATGCCCGGCCCAGCCACAGCGCGATCATGCTCCAGACCAGCGCAAAAGGCACGAGTACCAGTGACACCAGGGTCATGCCCGCCGCCATGGACAGGCGAATGATCCAGATGCCAATTACATCGCCGAAACGGTAGATGGTCGTGTCGATGAAGTTCTTGGTCTTGTACTTTTCCTCGGGTGTGACGACCGAGTACAACATATCGGATGAGGGTTTGCTGAATGCAAAGCCGGTCGCGCGTCGAGCAATTTCGGCATAGGCCACCACAAGCAGTGTCGGGTCCAGCGCAACCCAGGCGAAACAGATCACCGACAGGAATGGCAGAATCGACAGCGCGACGCCAATGCCGAAGCGCCGCACCACGAGTCGTACCAGCAGCATCTGTCCGATAATTGTCAGGAAACTGGTGGCGACATTGATGTTGGAGAAGAACTGCGTGCGCAGGTCCTCGCCGGCGATTGACGTTGCCACGAGCTCGTTGCGGAAGTAGTACAGCGCCGTCCCCAGCAGGCTGGCGATGATCGAGGACCAGATGATGGCCTGGAAATACCGGGATCCCCTGACGTGGGTAATGCCGGCGAGGGCGCCGCCGCCGAGCAGCGTGGAGCCTTGCTCCTCGGCCGACGCCGCAGCGCTATGCTCCTGCGTGGCCCAGCGCCGGAGCTGACGAATACACACCACGGCGAACACCAGCAACAAGGCCGAGATGGGAAACAGGTTCTCGAACCCGATTCGCGTCACGAGGGTGCTCGTCGCAATGCCGCCGAGTAAAGCGCCTATGCTGCCTCCCGACGACAACAAGCCGAACAGGCGGCGGCCCTGTTCGCGGGTGTATATGTCGGCCATGAAACTCCAGAAAACCGACACGACGTAGAGGTTGAAGACGCTGAGCCAGACGAAGAACGTGCGGCCCAGCCACACGTGGTCGAGGCCGTCGTCGATTCGCTGCGAGAAAACCGCCCAGAAAACCAGGATATTGAGAATGAAGAAACCGTAGACCCACGGCAGGAACACCTTGCGCGGAAACCGTGAGGCGATCCAGCCGAACGCAGGCGTGGCAAGCAGCATAACGCCGAAAGAGGCCATGAACAGGTAGGGCAACGTGTTGGTGCCGCTGCCAACGCCCATGGTCTCCCGCACGGGTCGCAAGATGTAGTAGGCTGAAAGTACGCAGAAAAAGTAGAAAAAAGACCATGCCACGGCGACATACTCGTGGCGCTCGACGCCGAGAACCCGGTCGATCAGGTTGGGTCGAACAGCGTCGGGGGAAGCGGTCATGGTATCCGCCATCATAATGACGCCGAGTCAAAAGTCACCGGCGAGGCGGCCACAGCAAACAACAAGGGGCAGGAATATGGATTGGGTGGTTATCGTTACGGTGCTGGCGTTGCTGCAGTACTTCTGGTTCGGTGTCGAGGTCGGCGCCATGCGCGGCAAGAACGGTGTCAAGGCGCCCGCAACGTCGGGTGCGCCCGAATTCGAGCGCCGTTATCGAGTCCACTACAACACGCTGGAGCAACTGGTCCTGTTCCTGCCGCTTCTGTGGCTGTTCGCTCACTACGTCAACCCGTTATGGGCCGCCGGCCTCGGCGCCGTGTTTATCGTCGGCCGTTTTATTTACCGCGCGGCGTACGTCAAAGAGCCGGCCAGCCGCGGCGTCGGATTTACAATCACGTTCCTGCCATCTGCCGTGATGGCCGTCTGGCTGCTTTACGTTGCTGTAATGAACCTGCTCTGAGCGTTGGGATGACCCGATAGGACCAAGGGCTGGGGCATCAAGACCAGCCCGCCCGGCGATCGATCTCTAGCCTTGTAAGCGTCACAGGCAGAGCAATGGAGGTTGATCATGAGTCGCAACGAACGAATTGCTTATTTTCTGGCAGCGGTGGTCGGTGGTGCCGTCGCCGGACACATCGCCGGGTTGATCGGGTTGCTGGGCGTGTTCGCCGGGGTGGGGCTGGTTGGATATGCGGAGTTGGTGGTACTGACTAGTCGGAGCTATTGAGAGGGGACTGATTCGCTGCCTGCGGATGCTCCTCGTCAACTGGCTGCTGCGCAGCTGCGTTGGTCGAACAGGATTCTGCGTCCTCCATAGGGACAGCCAAACAAACAAAAAGGGCCCACAATGTGGGCCCTTTTTGTTTGTTTGGCACTCCCTAGGGGACTCGAACCCCTGTTGCCGCCGTGAGAGGGCGGAGTCCTAACCGCTAGACGAAGGGAGCGGAGTCAAGGCGTTTTGCCTGCCCCGGCTCTGCGGGGGCTGCTATTATACGAACGCATAGCCAATGCTCAAGCGGAATTTCGATTGAATAACAGCGGGACCACGAAGCCCAGCCCCCCGAAAATCATCCCCCGCGCCGACCACACCGTTTCCCGAGACGAATTCTCGAAAAGCGCGTTGAAAGTGCTTTACCGGCTACACAAAGCCGGGTACCAGTCTTTCCTGGTAGGCGGCTGCGTTCGGGATGCGATGCTCGGGTTGCATCCCAAAGACTTCGACGTGGCGACAAACGCGACGCCCGACGAAGTCCGGGCGCTGTTCTCCAATTGTCGCCTGATCGGGCGCCGTTTCCGGCTGGCGCACGTCCGTTTCGGTCGGGAGATCGTCGAGGTCGCCACCTTCAGGGCGGCTGCCAACCATGCTGACGATGACCACGCCCATGACGAGGCCGGCCGCATCGTGCGCGACAATGTTTACGGCAGCATCGAGGAAGACGTCTGGCGCCGCGACTTCACGTGCAATTCGCTCTACTACAACATCGCCGATTTCAGCATCTGGGACTTCACGGGCGGCGTCGAGGACATCAGGGAACGTCATATCGTGTTGATTGGCGATCCCGACAAACGCCTGCGCGAGGACCCGGTGCGAATGCTGCGAGCAGTGCGGTTCGCGGCGAAGCTCGACTTCACAATCGACGACACGGTCGTCGAGGCGATGCGGCAGGATCGCCCATTGCTGGCCAACGTGCCGGCGGCGCGGCTCTTCGACGAATTCCTGAAGATGTTCCAGTCCGGGTACGCGGAAAAGACCTTCGAGTTGCTGCGGGAGCACGACCTGTTCAGCCTGCTGTTTCCCGCGACCGATGACGAGATCAACAAGGACGATGCCTACCTGGCATTCGTGCGCGCCGCGCTGCGCAACACCGACAAGCGGGTGCGCTCGAACCAGTCGGTGACGCCCATGTTCCTGATTGGCGTTTTCCTGTGGAAGCCCGTGACGAAGCTCGCTGCGAAACTGCGGTCCAAAGAGAAGATGTCCGAGTCGCAGTCGCTGAGCCTCGCAGCCTACGAACTGAGTGGCCAGCAGCAGCGCCGCATCGCGATACCGCGGCGTTTCACGGTGCCGATGCGCGAGATGCTGGCATTGCAGCCGCGCTTTGCGCACACGCGCGGCAAGCGTGCGCTCAAACTGTTGCAGCACCGGCGCTTCCGGGCGGCCTACGATTTCATGATGCTGCTTGCAAGCGTCGGCCAGTTTGACGAGGATACGGCGCAGTTCTGGACCCGGGTGCAGAACGAGTCCGCCGAGCAGCGCGGGGTGAGCTTCCAGGTTACCGCGACCAAGAAGGGCAGGCGGCGGCGCCGCAGGCGGCGCAGGCCCTCGCAGGCAAAATCTCCCTCGTGACCGGCGCGGCAGCGCGGCGGCCGGCTTATGTCGGTCTCGGCAGCAACCTCGAAGAACCCCGCCGGCAGGTGGAGCTCGCGATCCGGTCGCTGCGATCCATGCCCCGTACGTCGGTCAGCGCACGCTCGTCGCTGTATCGGTCTGCTCCGCTTGGCCCCGTCGAGCAGCCCGACTTCATCAATGCCGTCGCGCGGCTGGAAACCGAGCTCGGTGTTAACGAGTTGTTTCGTCACCTGCGGGAGATCGAGGAACGCCAGGGCCGGGTTCGCGGTGAGCGCTGGGGACCCCGGGTCATAGATCTCGACCTGCTCGTCTACGCGGATGCGGTGATCACAACAACGCAACTGACCGTGCCGCACCCGGGCATCGGAGAGCGAAATTTTGTATTGTTGCCTCTGCAGGAGATCGCGCCTGATCTGATCATCCCCGGGCTCGGCAGAGTTGCCGATATCGCGGTTAATCGGGAAGAACCGCGTATCTTGCGTGCCGATTGACCAGGAAATCATGTGAGCGTCAGCCCCTTCCAGTCCGAAGCCAGCAGTTCCCGGTACATCGTTATCGAGGGGCCCATAGGTGTCGGCAAAACCAGCCTTGCGAGGAAGCTGGCCGAGAGCCTGAGCGCCGAGCTGGTGCTGGAGGAGGTTTACGAGAACCCGTTCCTCGAGCGCTATTACCGCGACGGCCAGTCGGCGGCGTTGCCGGCTCAGATGTTCTTCCTGTTCGCGCGAGCTCGGCAGATCGAAGACCTGCGCCAGGGCGACATGTTCGCCAGCGTGCGGGTCTCCGATTACCTGTTTGCGAAGGATCGGCTGTTCGCGGAACTGACGCTGCGGCCGGAAGAGCTCAGTCTCTACGCCCAGGTGGCTGAGACCCTGAACGTCGAGGCGCCGGTACCCGATCTCGTCATCTACCTGCAGTCATCAGTCGACGCGCTGATGGAGCGCATCGCCCGTCGCGGTATCGCATTCGAACGCTCTATCGACCGGCGTTACCTGGAGAAGGTTACGGACGCCTATGCGCGCTTCTTCCACGCATACAACGACGGACCGCTGCTGATCGTCAATGCGTCCCAGATCGATCCCATCAACAACACGGCCGACTACGAGCAGCTATACCGGCAGATCGAACGCACGACCGGCGGCCGGCATTTCTTCAATCCGGTGGCCGCGGCCCTGGCCTGAGAACGCTTTTATGTACACACAGCTCGAACAGCGCGGCATGGCGGAACCGCCCGTCAACATTGCGACCCTCCGGGACAAGAAAGAGCAGGGCGAGCCGATCGCCTGCCTGACGGCTTACGACGCCAGTTACGCGGCCCTGGTCGACGCGGCCGGTATGGACCTGGTGCTCGTCGGTGATTCGCTGGGGATGGTCATCCAGGGGCACGACACCACAGTGCCGGTCACGGTCGACGACATCGTTTACCACACGCGGGCGGTTGCCCGCGGCTTGCGGCGCGCTTTTCTCGTCGCGGATATGCCGTTCATGAGCTATACCAACCCCGGCCAGGCGCTGGATAACTCCGTGCGGCTGATGCAGGAGGGTGGCGCCATGATGATCAAGCTCGAAAGCGGTGGCGGCCAGCTCGAGATCGTCGAACACCTGGCCGATCACGACATCCCCGTTTGCGCGCACCTCGGGCTGAAACCGCAGTCGGTCCACAAGCTGGGCGGTTTCCGGGTGCAGGGACGGGAGCCGGACAAGGCGCGCGAGATGGTGGACGCCGGCAAGCGTTTGCAGGATGCCGGCGCCGACATCGTGTTGCTCGAGTGCGTACCGAACGAGCTCGGGCAGGCGATGACCGAAGCCCTCGATGTGCCGATCATCGGCATCGGGGCCGGGCCGCAGGTCGACGGTCAGATTCTCGTCCTGTATGACGTCTTGGGTATCACGATGGGTCGCACGCCGCGGTTCGTGCGCAATTTCCAGCAGGGCCACGATTCGCCCCTCGCTGCCCTGGAGGCCTACGTCCAGGCGGTCAAGGACCGCAGCTATCCGGCTCCGGAGCACTGCTTCTCCTGACCGATGAAAACCATCGTCGACAAGCACGAGTTGCGCGAGCTGCTCGGTGACTGGCGCCGCGAGGGCGAACACGTTGCCATCGTGCCGACGATGGGCAACCTGCATGCCGGTCACATCAGCCTCGTCGACGTTGCGCGCGACAACGCCGAGCGCGTGGTCGTTACCGTGTTCGTCAACCCGACCCAGTTCGGAGAGGGCGAGGACTTCGACAGCTACCCCCGCACGATCGAGAAAGACACGCGTCGACTGAAAAAAGCGTCGGCCGACGTGCTGTTTATCCCTGACGTGGAAACCGTCTATCCGTTAGGGCTCGAAAACGCCACCCGGGTCATCGTGCCGGGTCTCACGCAGCAGCTTTGCGGTTCGTTCCGCCCGGGTCATTTCGATGGCGTGACTACCGTTGTTGCGAGGCTGTTCGCGCTGGTGCAGCCCGACGTCGCCGTGTTCGGCGAGAAGGATTACCAGCAGCAGCTGGTTATTCGGCGCATGGTCGAGGATCTGAGCCTGCCGATAAGCATCCTGTCGGCGCCTACCGTCCGCGAAGAGGACGGGCTGGCGATGAGTTCGCGAAACAGTTATCTCGACGCGGCGGAGCGTCAGAAAGCGCCGGCGCTGTTCGAGTCCCTGCAAGCGATCGCAGCGCAACTGGCTGCCGGCGCCAGGGAGTTCGCGGATCTCGAGGAATCGGGACGAGAGGCGCTGGAGCAAGCGGGTTTCGAGCCGGAGTACGTCGCCATACGCAGCGCCGATGACCTCGGTCCGGCGGCGGCGGATTGCCCGCGTTACGTGGTGCTGGCCGCCGCGCATCTTGGCGGGACGCGGCTAATCGATAACCTGGTCGTAGACGCTTAGTTCGAGACGACGTTGCGGCCCGCGTGCTTGGCGCGGTAAAGAGCGGCGTCGGCAGCGCGCAGCAGCGACGAGAACGATTTGCCGTGACTGTGCTCGGCAACGCCCATTGAGATCCTGATGGGTATCTGGATGAGCGAATCGTCGCTGTCGCCGGTATCACCGCTAACGGCCTTCCTGACACGATCCGCAATCACGAGGGCATGCTCCTCGTCGACTTCCGGGAGCAGTATCGCGAATTCGTCGCCGCCGAAGCGCACCAGCAGGTCCCGCGGACGAAACTGGTGCCGCAGTACGGTTGCGACGGCCGACAGGGCGCGGTCGCCGGCCACGTGGCCAAACTGGTCGTTGAAGACCTTGAAATTGTCGATATCGATCATGACCAGCGAGACGGGGTCGCCGTTTCGCTCGCAGCGGTTCAGTTCGCGTTCGAAGGATTCCTCCATCGTGTGGCGGTTGCTGAGCCCCGTGAGCGCATCGGTGCGCGCATGGTGCTCGAACTTGCGCAACTCGCCGTAGCTGTCGGCGATGACGCGGTTGTGGCTTCGGACCCGCTCCGAAAGCATGATCAGCAGATTCTTGGCGAACTCGTGCGAGGCATGGACCATTTCCCAGAGTACCGACTGGTGTATCAGCAGCAGGTGCGTGTCTTCAGCGGCCATGACATAGGCTGACGGGTCGCGATCCTCGATGATCGACATCTCGCCAACGCAGGCGCCGACGTCCATCGAAACCAGCACCGGCGCGTCCGGCGATCCCACATGCACATTCAGGCCGCCTGACAGCACGATATACACGTACTCGTTCTTCTCGACGGGTGACAGCAGCATATCGCCCTTGGCGAGGTCCTGCCGATCGCACCGCTGCAGCAGTTCCTGCACGTCGTCCGGGCACACGCCATGGAACAGCTCGAGCCCCTCGAGCAGCGAGCGCTTGTAATCCGAATTGATGGCGAGTGGTTGTGGCAAGCGGTTATCTCCGTGCGAGCCAAGATTCTCGGGAGTTTCGGCGGCCAATAACATCGACTGGCCCACACTATTCGCGGTTTTTCGGGTATCCGCTTACTCGAGTTCCTTGCGCACTCGCTCAAATTCCGTCCGATCTTGGGCCAATGGTTCGAGAAACTCGGGACCGCCCGGGAACAAGGCAGGGTGATCCCGGTGCCTCAAGCATCCGCAGTCTCCCCGTGTTGGTCGAGCGCCCATTGCACATGTTCCGTCACGATCGCGGATGCGTGCGGCAGGCGCTGGCGCAGTGCGGCAACAACATCGCTCGTCGTGCCTGCGTTGCCGAGGGCGACGGCGACGTTGCGCAGCCACGATTCGTAGCCGATGCGGCGGATCGCACTCCCCGCCATACGCTCCAGCCACTCCGCCTCGGTCCAGGCAAACAGCTCCACAAGCTCCGCGGAGTCCAGGTTGTGGCGCGGTGAAAAGTCGTTTTCATCACTGCGGCGGGCGAACTTGTTCCACGGGCAGAATAGCTGGCAGTCGTCGCAACCGTAGATCCGATTACCGATGGCTTTGCGAAACTCGACCGGAATCGAGCCGCGCAGTTCGATGGTCAGGTAGGAAATGCAGCGCCGGGCGTCGAGCTGGTAAGGCGCGACGATCGCGTCGGTCGGGCAGACGTCGATACAGGCCCTGCAGGTTCCGCAGTGATCGCCGGCGGGCGTGTCGACCGGCAACGGCAGGTCGGTGTACAGCTCGCCAAGGAAGAACCACGAGCCAGCATCCTTGTTGATGAGATTCGTATGCTTGCCGATCCAGCCCAGTCCGGCCTTGTTCGCGATCGGTTTCTCGAGAACCGGAGCGCTGTCCACGAACGCGCGGTAGCCGAACGGCCCGATGTGTCGCTCGACTCGCGACGCCAGTCGCTGCAGCCGCCGCCGCAGCGTCTTGTGATAATCGCGCCCCAGTGCGTAGCGCGATACGTAAGCGATCGAATCGTGGTCGAGCAGTTCGCTCGCGACGTCCGGGTCGTGGGGCAGGTAATCCATGCGCACGGAGATCACCCGGCAGGTGTTCGGCAACAGCTCAGCGGGGCGGCTGCGCCGGGTGCCGTGTTTTTGCATGTAATCCATCTCGCCGTGGAAGCCTGCACCCAGCCATTCGACCAGGCGTCGCTCGGCCGCGGCAAGGTCGACGTCGCTGACACCGACCTGCTGGAAGCCGAGTTCCTCGCCCCAGCGACAAATGTCCGACTTGAGCGCTTCGAGCTCGGCGGCGCTGTGTGTAGGTGGATGTGACAATGCAGGTTCTCCGTTGCGACACAGTATAATCACGGCCATGTCCACGCTACCGGTTGACATCTACTCGGTCGCGGCCGTGCGGGAAATCGATCGCACGGCTATCGATGACCAGGGTATACCGGGCTATACACTCATGACACGCGCCGGAGCCGCCGCCGTCAGCGAAGCGCAGGCGTATTTCCCGGACGCAAAGCGCTGGCAGGTCGTGTGCGGCGCCGGCAATAATGCGGGTGATGGCTACGTCGTGGCGCGGCTCGCCGCGGACGAAGGCATTGTGGTGTCGGTCGTCGCGCTCGTCGACCCGACGGCGCTGAAAGGTGATGCGGCCACCGCCTACAACGATTTCGCAGCCTCGGGTGGTGTCGTCATGCCATGGGCCGGTCAGCTCGACCCTGAAGCCGACCTGGTCGTAGACGGACTGCTCGGCAGCGGCCTCGAGCGGGACGTCGAGGGCGAGTTCGCGCTCGCCGTTGCCGCGATAAATTCTCACGAAGCGGGCGTGCTCGCGCTCGACATACCGACCGGGATCCACGGCGACACCGGCAGGGTCATGGGCTTCGCAGTCCGCGCCGACCTGACGGTAACCTTCGTCGGGCTCAAGGCGGGCCTGTACCTCGGCGATGGCCCCGACTACAGCGGCGCCATCGCATTCGCCGGTCTCGGAGTGCCGCCGCAGTGCCGCAAGAACGCCAAAGCGGCGTTCCGGCGTATCGATGACGATCGCATGCGACGAACCCTCGCACCGCGCCGGCGAGCAGCGCACAAAGGTGATTTTGGTCACGTACTCGTGGTGGGCGGCGGGCCCGGCATGCCCGGCGCCGTTCGCCTGTGCGGAGAAGCGGCGCTGCGCACAGGTGCGGGACTGGTCTCGCTCGCGACGCACCCGCAGCATGCATCGATGATCGTGGCGTCGCGACCGGAGCTGATGTCACATGGCATCGACTCGGTCGAGCAGCTCGAGCCTTTGCTGGAGAAAGCCGACGTCGTTGCGTTCGGCCCCGGTCTTGGTCGCAGTGAGTGGGCCGCAGAGCTCTATGCGCGGATCGCCGGAGACGAACGTCCCTCGGTCTGGGATGCCGACGCACTCAACTGGCTGGCCGATACGCCGCAGGCCATGGCGAATCGCATAATCACGCCGCATCCGGGCGAGGCGGCACGGCTGCTCGGCAGCGATACCGCAGCCGTGCAGGCCGGTCGCAGCAAGGCGCTCGCCGATCTCAGCGAGCGATACGGCGGCGTTGCCGTGCTCAAGGGTTCCGGGACCCTGGTTTCGAGCTCGAGCGGGGCTGCCTGGCTTTGCACGGCGGGTAACCCGGGTATGGCGTCACCGGGAATGGGGGACGTGCTCACCGGCATCATTGCTGCACTTCTGGCCCAGGGACTGGCGCCAGAGGATGCGGCCGCGGTCGGGGTCACGGCCCATGCGCAGGCAGGCGATAGCGCTGCCTGCGACGGGGAACGCGGTCTCATAGCGTCAGACCTGCTCGACGCGCTGCGGGGGATTGTCAATCCGTGAGGCAGGACCTGCCGGAGCCGGAATCCACGGACCAGTTCGCCCGGCGCGTGAGTGGCGCATTGCCGGCGAACACAGCCGGCTGGACGCTGCTGTTGGAGGGAGACCTGGGTTCGGGAAAGTCCACGTTCGCGCGGGCGCTGATTCGTGCGCTCGGGCACCAGGGCGCGGTTCCCAGCCCGACCTATACGCTCATAGAGCCGTACGACGTGTCCGGCAGGGTGATCTATCACGTTGATTTATATCGGGTTACCGAGGAGTCAGAGCTGCGTTACCTGGGCTGGACCGATCTCGAGGACGGACTCCGGCTTGTAGAGTGGCCGGATCGGTCGCCGGGTCTGGCATCCCGCGCGGACCTCAGGCTGAGCCTCGAATACGCTGATCCGGGCCGGACGGCGACCCTGGAAGGACTCAGCGACAGGGGCAGGGCGCTCGTAACGGCGCTCGAGAATTCCCCGGATACTCAATCCGAGGATTAACTAAGGCTCATATCTCTATAATTTTGCACAAAAAAACATTGGATTTTTTGTGTTCGACGGTATACTCATCCGACATAATCCCGAGTAGTGAGTCCTCTTGCCGCGATGCACCGCCGCCGCCTGATCCCGATTGTCTTGTTCGCGCTGTTCTCGATGAGCGCGCACGCCGGCACGACGGTAGAGAACATTCGCATCTGGGCCGAGGGCGGCAAGACGCGCGTCGTACTTGACCTCAGCCGGCCTTCGCAACACAACATCTTTACGCTGAGAAATCCCGATCGCCTCGTCGTCGACCTCGAGCAGGGTCGCCTGTCGTCCAGGCTGGCGGCCGACTTGCCGGGCTCGACAGGGTCTGTGCGGGGTGTGCGCACCGCCATCAAGGCCGACGGCAAGCTGCGCGTCGTGCTCGATCTCAACCAGGACGTACGCTCACGGAGTTTCACGGCCGGCCCCAACAGTACCTACGGCGACCGCCTGGTCATCGATCTGCAGCGATCCGGCAGTTTGCAGCCGGTCAAGCGGGCTGCTGAAGCCTACAAGCCGGGCCGCGACATTGTTATCGCCCTCGATGCCGGTCACGGTGGCCACGATCCCGGCGCGATCGGCGTGTCGCGCACGCGTGAGAAGGACATCGTGCTGCAGTTCTCCCGGCGTCTGGCCGCGAAGATCAACGCGGAGCACGGCATGCGTGCGGTGCTGATTCGTGATGGCGATTACTACGTCGATCATTTGAAGCGCATCAAGATCGCGCACCAGCATGACGCGGATCTGTTCGTGTCGATACATGCGGATGCCTTCAAGGACCGGCGTGCGAATGGGGCGACGGTTTATGGATTGTCACTGGGCCGCGCGAGCAGCGAAGAGGCGCGGCTGCTGGCCGAGCGCGAAAATGCCACCGTTACGGTCGGTGGTGTGACGCTGAATGACAAGGACCCGATTCTCGCCCAGGTCTTGCTGGACTTGTCGCAGAGCGCGGCGATGAGCGCCAGTCTTGATGTTGGCGACCATGTAGTGCGCTCGATGGCCGGTGCCGTCAAGGTGCGCCGCGCCACGGTGCAGCAAGGCAACTTCGTCGTATTGACGTCGCCGGATATGCCTTCGATCCTGATCGAACTGGGCTATATGACCAACCCGAGCGACGAGAAGCGGCTCCGCAGCTCCTCCACCCAGTCGAAGCTGGCCTCGGCAATTCTCGGCGGCATCCGCAGCTATTTCTACACGAACCCTCCGCCCGGTACGCAGGTCGCGATGGACATCAGCCGCAACCCGGCTCGAGAGGTGCAGCACGTGATCGCGCGCGGGGACACGCTGTCGGAGATCGCGGAGCGCTACAACACCAGCGCCGCCGTCATTCGATCGGCCAACCGGCTGAACGGCGACAAGATCCGGGTCGGCCAGACCCTGTCTATACCGATTTACCCGGGTAGCTGATTCCCGGCGACAAGACTTTTTGACGTCATTTTGAAAAAATGACGGGTCTTTGCCGTGCGCGCGACCCGAATGCCGATACAACAACTTCCCAGTCACCTTGTTAACCAGATCGCTGCCGGCGAAGTGGTCGAGCGGCCTGCATCCGTCGTCAAGGAGCTCATGGAAAACAGCCTGGATGCCGGGGCGCGCAGCATCCATATCGATGTCGAGGCCGGCGGGCAGAAACTGATTCGTATCCGTGACGATGGTGCGGGGATCGCGAAAGACGAACTGCTGCTGGCCCTGTCGCGTCATGCCACCAGCAAGATCGCCAGCCTCGACGATCTCGAGGCCGTGGTCTCGCTCGGTTTCCGCGGTGAGGCGTTGCCGAGTATCGCGTCGGTCGCGCGGCTGAGCCTGTGCTCGCGGTCTCGCGGCAACGATAACGCCTGGCAGGTCGAGGCCGATAACGGCGAAATATCGGGTCCGCGGCCGGCCGCGCATCCGGACGGCACGACCGTCGAGGTTCACGATCTGTTCTACAACACGCCGGCGCGACGGCGGTTCCTGCGGACCGAAAGAACCGAGTTCGGACATATCGAGAAGTGGGTGCGGCGGCTGGCGCTGGCCCGGCCGGACGTTGCGTTCACGCTCAGCCACAACCGCCGGACGGTATTGCGCCTGCCGGTCGCGATGACGGCCGACGAACGGCTGAGGCGCGTCGCGCAGGTCTGTGGCGAACCCTTTGCCGAGCAGGCCGTGCACATCCAGCACGAGGCTGACGGCATCGCCATAACCGGCTGGATAGGATTGCCGACTTACAACCGCAGCCAGCCCGACCTGCAGTACTGGTTCGTCAACGGGCGCAGCATCACCGACAAGACGCTGGCGCATGCGGCTCGGCACGCCTACCGAGACGTGCTGTTCCACGGTCGCTACCCGGCCTATGTGCTGGCGATCACGATGGATCCCGCCGGCGTCGACGCCAACGCGCACCCGGCGAAGCTGGAGGTTCGTTTCCGCGACGGACGACGGATTCACGGTATCGTTTCGCAGGCGCTCGAGACCGCCCTGAGCGAAACCAGGCCGGGCGGACATGCGGCGAACGCCGCGCCGATGCCGGCACCGTCCCTGCAAACGCAGCGGCCCATGCCTCTGCCCGGTGCGGTGCGGGAATCACTCGCCGGATACCGGGCGCTGGCCGGCCACGGTTCCGCCGCTGCCGTCGATCTGGAGCAGCGGCCGAGCGAAGTGCCCCCGTTAGGTTATGCGCTGGCGCAAATCGCGGGGGTATACGTGCTCGCGGAGAATGCCGACGGCCTGATCATCGTCGACATGCACGCCGCGCACGAACGCATTCTCTACGAGAAGCTCAAGCAGGGCTTCGACGACAAGGCGGTCGTGCGTCAGCCCATGCTGGTGCCTGCGAGCGTGGCCGTGTCACAAAGCGAGGCCGACCTGGTGGATACGAATGCCGCGCTGTTCGAGGAACTCGGGCTGGTGATCGATCGCTCCGGGCCGACAGGGCTGGTCATTCGTGAGGTGCCGGCGCTGCTGCGCAACGCCGATGCCGAGGCGCTATTGCGCGATGTGCTCGCCGACCTCGCGCAATCCGGGCGGAGCAACCGTGTGGAGGACATGTGCCACGACTTCCTCGCCACGATGGCCTGCCATCACTCGGTGCGCGCCAACCGCAGCCTGACCATCCAGGAAATGAACGCGCTGCTGCGCGAGATGGAGGTCACGGAGCGGGCCGACCAGTGCAATCACGGCCGGCCCACGTGGACCGCGATAACGATGGCCGAGCTCGACCGACTCTTTCTGCGTGGCCAATAAGGTCATTTGCCTGATGGGCCCGACCGCCTCGGGCAAGACCGAGGTGGCCGTCAGCCTCCGCAAGCGATTTCCAATGGACATCATCAGCGTCGATTCGGCGCTGGTCTATCGCGGCATGGATATCGGCACGGCCAAGCCCGACGCGGAAACGCTGCGTCGGGCGCCGCATCGCCTGATCGACATCCGCGAGCCGGAAGACAGCTATTCTGCGGGCGAATTCGTACGCGACGCCCGGCGCGAGATTGACGACATCCTGGCCGCCGGCAGGGTGCCGCTGCTCGTCGGCGGCACGATGATGTACTTCCGCTCGCTGATCGGTGGCATTGCCAGGCTTCCGGACGCCGACCCCGATATTCGCGCGGCAATTGATCGGGATGCGGAAAAATCGGGCTGGCCGGCCCTGCACGAGCGCTTGCGGGCGGTCGACCCGGCGGCCGCTGCGCGTATCGAGCCGGCCGACCGGCAGCGTATCCAGCGCGCCCTCGAGGTCTACCTGGCGAGCGGCAGGCCGCTCAGCGAATGGCAGGTCATGGACGCCGACTCGCCGGGTGACGGGCTGGAGTTCGTCAAATTTTCGCTCGAGCCGGCGACTCGCCGGGTCCTGCATGAGCGCATCGAGGCACGACTGAATATCATGTTAAACAATGGTTTCCTGGAAGAAGTGAAAGTTCTTTATGAAAGACCACAGTTGACGGCAGAGCACCCATCGATGCGTTCGGTGGGGTATCGGCAGCTCTGGGAGCACCTGGCAGGGCAGACGAGTTTCGAGGAAGCCGGCCAGCGCGCGCTGTACGCGACCCGGCAGCTCGCGAAACGCCAGGTGACGTGGCTGCGTAGCGAACAGGACATAAATCGATACGATCCCCTTGAAGCCGGTTTGATCGACGCAATATCACGCACTCTGATAGAATTTTTGGACGCTTAGGCTGAACTCGCGTGGGCAACCGGCGCCACCGGTGGGCGGGGTTCAACAAAAAGAATCATAAAAATAAGGAGACCCAATCATGGCTAAAGGGCAAACGCTGCAAGATCCTTTTCTGAACATTCTGCGTAAAGAGAAGGTCCCAGTATCGATATATCTCGTTAACGGCATCAAGTTACAGGGCCAGGTAGATTCATTTGACCAGTTCGTCGTACTACTCAAGAACAGCGTCAACCAGATGGTTTACAAGCACGCGATCTCGACGGTCGTGCCGTCGCGTAATGTGCGCCTGCCACTGCCGGACGACGATTCCGGAGACAACTAGCTTGGGAGCGGCATCGCCGCGGGAGTTCGTGCTTGTTTGAACGACCGCAAAGCGGTGAGCGCGCGATTCTCGTCCAGGCCGGCGCCGACGGCGCACCGGACCCTTCCGAACGCGAAGAATTTCGCGAGCTGGCCATGTCGGCCGGCGCGGTCGTGGTCGATGAGATCGTCAGCAACCGCCGTCGCCCCGACCCGCGCTATTTTGTAGGCAAAGGCAAGCTCGACGAACTGGCCGGCAGCGTCAAGCAGAACTCTGCCGAACTGATCATCTCGGCGGCAGCGCTGTCGCCGAGCCAGGAGCGCAATCTCGAGAAAGAGCTGAAGTGCCGCGTGCTCGATCGCGCCGGCCTGATTCTCGACATTTTCGCGCAGCGCGCTCGCAGCTTCGAAGGCAAGCTGCAGGTAGAGCTGGCGCAGCTTGCTCACTTGTCCACGCGCCTCGTGCGCGGCTGGACTCACCTCGAGCGGCAAAAAGGCGGCATCGGCCTGCGCGGACCGGGCGAGACCCAGCTCGAGACTGACCGGCGGCTCGTCGGCGCCCGCATCAAGCAGCTCAAGGAGCGCCTGGAGCACGTCGACGCGCGGCGCACTCTGAACCGGCAGAATCGCGTTCAGGCGGAGGTGCCGACCGTGGCGCTCGTGGGCTACACCAACGCCGGCAAGTCGACGCTGTTCAATGCGCTGACCGACGCCAGCGTGTACGTCGAGGACCAGCTGTTCGCAACTCTCGATCCGACCGTGCGGGCCGTCAAACTAACGGATGGGCGGGATATCGTGCTGGCGGACACCGTCGGATTCGTCCGGGACCTGCCGCATGAGCTGATTGCCGCGTTCCGCTCGACACTGCAGGAGGCGCGCGAAGCGGACCTGATTCTGCATCTCATCGACGCCAGCGACGAGAACCGCTGGCAGCGTGTGCGCCAGGTCAACTCGGTGCTCAAACAGCTGGACGCCGACCAGGTGCCACAGATCCGGGTCTACAACAAGATCGACAAGCTCGATCGCCAGCCCCGGGTAACCAACAATCGTGATGGCGAGGGCCGCGCGGTGTGGCTGTCGGCCAGGACCGGCGCCGGCATCCCGATGCTGCTCGAAGCCATCGGCGACCGGTTGCGACCCGCGATGTTGCACGGCGTCATGCACCTCGGGCCCACGCAGGGCAGACAGCGTTCGAAGCTGTTCGAGATCGGGGCTGTCCTCAATGAAGAGGCGTGCGATGATGGCGGCTGGAATTTGGAATTGAAATTGGCGAAAGCGGACCTACATCGCTTTCTCAAGCGCGAGAACCTGCCGGCAGAGGCGTTGCAGCCGCTGCCTGTTAAAGAGACGGCGTAAGCCGAAGAGGAAAGACTAGACTATGTCCTGGAATGAATCAGGGAACGGCAAGGATCCCTGGAAAAGAGATGGTGATAAGCCTGCGGATCTGGACCAGATCGTCCAGAACTGGCAACGGCGCCTGAGCGCCTTGCTTGGAGGCGGCGGCGGAGGCCGCGGCGGGCAGGGATCGGGCGGCGGCATCTTCCTGCTCGTGCTGCTCGTCGGCGCCTGGCTATTAACGGGTTTCTACCGTATCGACGAAGCGGAACGCGGCGTCGTGCAGCGTTTCGGCGCTTACACTGAAACGACTATGCCGGGCCTGCACTGGCACATTCCGTTCCCGATCGAGAGTGTTGACAAGGTTAACGCCAACGCGGTCGATAACTACGCCTACAGCACCGAAATGCTGACGGCCGACGAACAGTACGTCTTCATTGACATGGTCGTGCAGTACCGTCGCACCGACCCGGTGAAGTACAGCTTCGAGGTCGTCGAGCCTGAGTTGACCCTGCAGGATGTGACCGAGAGCGCGCTGCGCGAGGTCGTGGGTACGAGCGAGCTGGAGGCCCTTATCGCGGCCCGACGTGACGAGATCGCCACCCGGACCCAGGACGCGCTGCAGAGCACACTCGACAGCTACGGCGCGGGCCTCACCGTGACGTCGATTTCCCTGGAGACGGTCAATTACCCGTCGGCCGTGCAGTCCGCGGTCGACGATGCGCAGAAAGCGCGCAACGATAGCGAGCGCTATGTACTCGAGGCAGATGCCTATGCCCGCGATATCGTTCCCAAGGCCGAAGGTGAGGCTGCGAGGGTTCTCGAAGACGCCCGAGCCTACCGGGATCGGGTGATCGCCGACGCCGAGGGTGAGGCGGCGCGCTTCGAGGCCCTGCTGATCGAGTACCAGAAAGCGCCGGAGGTAACGCGCGAGCGACTCTACATTGACGCGATCGAGGAAGTCTACGGTCGCTCAAACAAGGTGTTTCTGGACTCCAGCGGTAGTGGCAACCTGCTGTACCTGCCGGTCGATCAGCTCATGAGGCAGGGCGTCCGCCAGGCGCCGATCGACGTCAATCGCTCGGCGGACTCGCCGACGCCGCAGCAGCCCAGGACGGATATTCGCATCGAACCAGTGGATCCCCGCGAGCGGAGGGTAAGAGATTGAACAGCGGAAAGTTTTCTATCGTGGTCGTGCTCGGCCTGGTGCTGGTGGGAATTGGCCTGTCGGCTTTTACGGTCAACGAGCGCGAGCAGGCTATCAAGCTGCGTCTTGGCGAGGTCGTCAAAGCCGACTTCGAGCCCGGACTGCACTGGAAGATCCCGGTCATCCATACGGTGCGCAAGTTTCCCAATCGCATCCTGACCATTTCTGATCGTCCGGAGCGCGTGTTTACGGCCGAGAACGAGGCGCTGGAGGTCGACTTCTTCGTCAAGTACCGCATCGTCGATCCGGTACGCTTCTATACGTCGACGGGCGGCGCGCTGATCGTCGCCAATGATCGTCTCTCGGAGATCATCAAGAATGCGGTCGTGACCGAATTCGGCAAGCGCACCGTCAACGACGCGATCTCGGTAGGCCGCGCGGAACTCATGCGCGACATGCTCCAGACGGCGGCAGGCACGGCGCAGGACCTTGGCGTCGAACTCATTGACTTCCGCGTCAAGCAGGTCGAGTTCATGGAGGACGTGCGTAATTCGGTATACCAGCAGATGGCAGCTGAACGCGCGCGTATCGCCACGGAACGTCGCGCCGAAGGCCGCAAGATCGAGGCGGAGAAACGCGCCTTGGCCGACCGTGAGCGTACCGTGATCCTGGCCAACGCCTATCGCGACGGGCAGAAAATCCGCGGTGAGGGTGATGCGCGTGCGGCAGAGATCTATGCCGATGCGTACAACCGGGACCCCGAGTTCTACGCGTTTTACCGCAGCATCGACGCTTATCGGAAATCGATGGGCCAGGACGGCGACCTGCTGGTTCTCGACCCCGATAACGACTTTTTCCGCTACCTCAACCGGGCGGACGGCGGCAACTAGCTTCGCGGCATGCCCTGGCAGGAAATCCTGACGGCCCTGGCGCTGGTGCTCGTCATCGAGGGCATCCTGCCGTTCGTCGGTCCCGGCCGCTACCGGCAAATGGTGGCGCAGATCGTTCGCCTGGGCGACAATCAGCTGCGCACCTTCGGCCTGGCGTCGATGATCGCCGGCCTGGTGCTGCTGTTCTTCGTTCGTAGCTGATAGTCGGGAAGACCATGGGAAAGAACGTCGTTGTCGTCGGCACCCAGTGGGGTGATGAGGGCAAGGGGAAGATCGTTGACCTGCTTACGGACCGCGCGGCTGCCGTTGCGCGATTCCAGGGCGGCCACAACGCGGGCCACACGCTCGTTATCGGCGGCGAGAAGACGGTGTTGCACCTGATTCCGTCGGGCATCCTGCGCGAGGGCGTCAGCTGCCTGATTGGCAACGGTGTGGTGCTGGCACTCGATGCGCTCATAACCGAGGCCAACGCGCTGGTAGCGAACGGCGTCCCCGTCTTCGAGCGCTTGCGCATCAGCCCCGGCTGCCCGTTGATTCTGCCCTCGCATTCGGCGCTCGACCTCGCGCGCGAGAAGGCCAAGGGCAAAGCCGCCATTGGCACCACCGGGCGTGGCATCGGACCGGCTTACGAAGACAAGGTCTCTCGTCGTGCCCTGCGTGTGTCCGACCTGTTCGTTCGCGAGAACTTTGCGGCAAAGCTCGGCGAAGTGCTCGATTACCACAACTTTCTGCTTAAACACTACTTCCGGGCCGAAACGGTCGACTTCAACGAGACGCTGGACGCATCGCTGGCCGCGGCAGAGGTAATCGCGCCGATCACGGCTGACGTTACCCAGGTACTCAGCGACCTTGCCGACAAGGGTGAGAGCATCCTGTTCGAGGGTGCGCAGGGCACTTTCCTGGATATCGACCACGGCACGTACCCTTTCGTGACGTCGTCGAATACGGTTGCGGCGGCGGCGAGCACGGGGACCGGCATCGGACCGCGCAACCTCGACTACATCCTCGGCATCGTCAAGGCTTACACAACGCGGGTCGGGGCAGGGCCGTTCCCGACCGAACTGTTCGACGATACGGGCGAGCATATCGCCAACGTTGGGGCCGAATTCGGAGCGACCACCGGCCGGCCGCGGCGCTGCGGCTGGTTTGACGCCGTCGCGCTGCGCCGCTCCATTGTGAACAGCAGCGTGTCAGGACTGTGCGTGACGAAACTCGATGTGCTTGACGACCTCGAGACCATCCAGATCTGTGTCGGCTACCAGATCGACGGTGAGCCGATTCCGGGTGTGCCGGTTATTGTCGATCGCTTTGCCGACGTCGAGCCGGTTTACGAAGAGCATCCGGGCTGGCAGGCATCGACCGTGGGCATCACGGATTTCGAGGCGCTGCCGCAGGAAGCACGGTCGTACCTGGCGCGAATCGAGGAGCTTGCCGGCGTGCCCGTCGATATCATCTCGACCGGCCCCGACCGTGAGCAGACCATCATCAAGCAGCACCCGTTCGAGTAGGCCGTTGGCGCGACACAACCTGGTCTTCAAGGCCGGGCCCGGGGCACTCGAGATCGTGCGGCGGGACGGCTTCTCACCGGAACTGATCGGCACCATCGCCGGCGCTTCGGGCGGCGCCAAGTGGCTCGTGCTGAGCCAGCTCGATCGCGTGATACTCCAGACCATCGTGCCGCGCCTGCAGGGTCCCGTGCACCTGATCGGAACATCGATTGGCGCCTGGCGCTTCGCCTGCTACGCCCAGTCCGATCCGGTTGCGGCAATCGAGCGCTTCGAGGAAGCATACATACACCAGGAATACAGCGATGCGCCGGACGTCCACGAGATTACGGCCAAGTCCCGGGAAATCCTCGGCGTTCTCCTGGGCCAGGACGGCGTCACGGAAATCCTGGACAACCCGGTGCTGCGGACACACATCATGACCGTGCGAGCGCGGCACATCGCTGCCGCGGAGCAGAAGCATCTGCTCGCGACGGCACTGGCAGCCGCAGCCAGCGCCAATGCGATCAGTCGCCGTGCCTTGGGGTTGTTCTTCGAGCGCGCGCTGTTTTTCGATGCGCGCGACTTGCCGCCGTTTTTCGACGCGCGCGGATTTCCGCTGCAGCGCGTCATGATGCGTAAGGAGAATCTCGAGGACGCGATCGTCGCAACCGGTTCGATACCGCTGGTGCTGTCGGGGGTCAGGGATATCCACGGCGCGTTGCCGGGCGTCTACCGCGACGGCGGTGTGATCGATTACCACCTCGACCTGCCGCACAGTGAGGATGGCCGCCTGGCCCTGTACCCGCATTTCTTCGAGCACATCGTGCCCGGCTGGTTCGACAAGCGCCTGACCTGGCGCAAGCCGGCCCCGGCCCACGTTGATCGCACGATTCTCATCAGCCCGTCGGCCGAGTTCGCCGCGTCGTTGCCGAATCGCAAAATTCCCGATCGCACGGATTTTCAGACCTTCGTGCCGTCGGAACGGATGCGCCTGTGGCGGGATGTCGTGGGCGCCTGCGAGCGACTCGCGGAAGAACTGCACGAGGTTCTCGAAAAGGGCGAACTGGAATCGCGGCTTACGCCTTTGTAGCCTCGCCGAGCATCTGGTGCAGGGACTCGAGGTCCTCGTTCATCAGGTAATCGGACTGGTCTTTCCAGCCGCGCAGCATCGGCAGACTGCGGTCATTGACGACCAGGTGCTCTTCGCCTGCCTGCTCGTGGACGTCCCAGCCCGGTACAGCGATCACCGAGCGAACGCGAACCCGGTGGTCGAGCAGGCGGCGAAACTCGCGTTCGAGCGCCGCTGTGCACTTGCCCATTGCCACGATCGACTGCGTCCTGCCGCCCGGCTCGAACCGCAGCGTGTTGTTGTCGAGTGCGACATGGCCATCCCGAACCGGGCTTGCGGCGAACACGTTGACCGCATAGACGCCATTGGCCCCGACGACAAGGTGATCGATGATGCCGGCGCTGGTCTCGACATCGTGATAGACCAGCCCGAACCCGGCCGCCATGCGTTGCAGGTGATGACCGATGGCCAGGTTGGCGTCGCGCAGTAGCTCGAGATGCGAGCGACTCTTGTGATTCTGGACCAGTCGCCTGACGACGATGGCGGCGAGGACCGCAAACGGCCCGATCAGCAGGTACAACTGCCAGTCCGGATAGTCGGCGTAAATACGCTCGGCGTGCAGGGCGTGGGAGGACACGAACAGCGTCACGAATACCAGGAGAGCGCTCAGGTATGTCCACTGCGATGCGGTGAGTCGCTCGAGTTCATCACGAAACCGCTGCGCAGCCTCGCGATTGATGCCTGCGGTGAAGCGCGTCCCCGTATTGACCCGGCGGGCAATGTAGTGCCAGGACTTCATCGCGAGAGCGAAGACGATGGTGCTGGCCGTCGCGACGGTTGCGGCTCCGCTGAAGCTCTCGATGTCCATCTCGAAATAACCCGCTATAACCCATTGATTAGATTACCGGTTAGGCCCTTTGACCGCCGTGACACAGGTCACACCAGCCCGGGCCTGAATGCGGCACAGCCCGCAGTTTCAGCGTCAATTCAGCTTGTACAGGCTATTACTGGGGCAGACTCGGGAGATCGAATGCGGAGGCTTTGGCATGAAGAGCAAGATGTTGAACCTGGTGCTCGTCGCGGTCCTGGCCGGCCTGAGCGGCTGTGCCTCGATGAGCGCCGACGAGTGCCTTACCGTTGATTGGGCCACAATCGGTTTCGAAGACGGCTCGCGCGGCTACACCGCTGACCGACTGGGCAGCCATCGCAAGGCTTGTGCGAAGCACGGCGTTGCGGCCGACCTCGCGGCCTACCAGCGCGGTCACGCGCAGGGGCTCGAG
>JASJCH010000112.1 GCA_030066075.1 Woeseiaceae bacterium | reverse complement strand
ACCAGGCTGACACCGATGGCGACGAACAGGACGTTGCCGATGCTCTCTTTGTTAGCCACTGCGGCGCACCCTCCGTTTGATGTTGGCGTTGACGACGAAGTAATCGATCATCGGGGCGAACACGTTGGCGAACAGGATCGCCAGCATGATGCCCTCGGGAAACGCCGGGTTGATGACGCGAATAATGTAGGTCAGCAGGCCGATGAGCAGGCCGTAGATCAGCCGGCCGGTCTCGGTCTGCGTTGCCGATACGGGGTCGGTCGCCATGAAGACGGCGCCGAACGCGAAGCCGCCGATCGCCACGTGCCAGTGCCACGGCATGCCGATCATCGGGTTGCTGCTTTCGATGCCGCTGAACAGCAGGGCCGGGATGATCAGGCCGGCGAAGCAGCCCAGGATGATGCGCCAGGACGCGACCCGCGTGTAGATCAGGAATGCGCCGCCGACCAGGCAGGCCAGCGCCGAGGTTTCGCCAATGGAGCCCTGCATCTGGCCGATGAAGGCCTGCGTCCAGGTCAGGCCGGTCGCAGCGATGCCCGCCATGCCTTCGATGGCGCTGATGCCGAGCGCCGTCGCGCCGCTGAAGCCGTCGACGGCCGTCCAGACGGCGTCACCCGAAATTTGCGCCGGGTAGGCGAAGTACAGGAAAGCGCGGCCGACAAGCGCCGGGTTGAGCACGTTCTTGCCGGTTCCGCCGAAGACTTCCTTGCCGATGACAACGCCGAAGCTGATGCCGATGGCGACCTGCCAGAGCGGAATCGTCGCCGGGAGGATCAGGGCGTACAGGAACGACGTGACGAAAAAGCCTTCGTTCACCTCGTGGTTGCGCACACCGGCAAACAGGACTTCCCAGAAGCCGCCGGCCGCCATCGTGACGATGTAGATCGGGATGAAGTACACGGCGCCGAGCATGAAGTTGTCGTAGACGCTGCCCGGGTCGTGGCCCGCGCCGAGCAACATCAGGACGGTCTCGCGCCAGCCCGGCAGTACCTCCACGCCGGCGGTCGCCAGCGCGGTATTGGCCTGGAACCCGACGTTCCACATGCCGATAAGCGCGGCCGGCGTCGCCGCGAACACGACGATGATCATGACGCGCTTCAGGTCGATGGCGTCGCGGATGTGCGGCGAGCCGCGTGTCACGTCCGGCGGCGAGTAGAACAGCGTGTCGACCATTTCGTACAGGGCATGGAAGTTCTCGAGCCGTCCGCCCTTGACGAACAACGGTTCTGCCCTGTCGAGGAGTCTGCGTAGTGGTTTCATCAGCCGTAAGCCTCGATGTCATCAAGGGCCTTGCGCAGGTGAGGCCCGTAGTTGTATTTGCCGTTGCAGACGAACGAGCACAGCGCGAGGTCTTCCTCGTCCAGCTCGAGAGCGCCGAGCTGCTGCGCCGCGTCGGTGTCGCGCACGAGCAGGGCTTTGAGCAGCGGGGTTGGCAGGATATCGAGTGGCATGATGCGCTCGAAGGCGCCAATCGACACCATGGCGCGCGGGCTGCCGTTCTGCGTCGTGGTCAGCGGGTAATCGCCGTTGTGTGTCACCGCCGAAACGAAGGCGCGCGATGCGGAATACTTGCGTCGCCCCAGTCGCATCCAGTGCATGAACTCGCGGCTGCGGTCCTCCGACAGCACACTGATCTGGTTGTGATAGGCGCCCAGCCAGCCGAGCATGCCTGATGCCCGATGGCCCGACAGCACCGAGCCGGAAATGACTCGCGCATTGCCCGGCTTCAGTTCGCCCTCGAGAAGATCGGCAGTGCTCGCGCCACGACGCGTACGAACCAGTCGCGGGTTCTTGACCATAGGTCCGCCCAGCGCTATGACGCGTTCCGTCGATAGTTTCCCCTCCCGGAACAGGCGGCCAATCGCCATCGTGTTCTGGTAGCCAATGTGCCACACGGTCTTGTGGATGCTGACCGGGTCGAGGAAGTGAATGTGTGTGCCGACCAGGCCAGCCGGGTGTGGCCCGGCGAACTCGGCGTGCTCGAACTGCTCGCCATCAGGCACCGGGATACCGGAGTCCGGCCGAGTGCAGACGAAGACTTTGCCGTCGGTGAGTTTCGCCAGTATGCGAACACCGTCGACAAACGCCTCGGCGTCTTCGCCAATGACCAGCGCGGGGTTGCCGGCCAGCGGGTTGGTGTTGATAGCCGTGACGAAGATGGAGTTGGGCTTGGCGTCCGGTTGCGGAATGCGGCTGAACGGCCGGGTCCGCAGCATTCGCCACAGGCCCGACTTGCAGAGGGTGCTGCGGACCTGCTGTTCGTCGTTCTTGTCCGTGGAAAAACTCTCGGCATCGTCGCCGTCGAGCTCGATCACAACCGAGTTCAGGACGCGTCGCTCGCCGCGATTCACGAGGGAGACGATACCCGCGCCCGGCGAGGTGTAACACACCTCGGGATTACGCTTGTCCGTAAACAAAACCTGGCCGAGCTTGACCCGGTCGCCCACGGCAACGGCCATTTTCGGCTTCAGGCCGGGTGTGTCGAAACCGACCAACCCGACCGATGAAACCTCATTGCCAGGCGAAATCGTTAATTCCGGCCTGCCGCCCATCGGCACATCCAGACCTTTCTTTACTTTTATATGCATATCAGTCGTTCAGCCCCACCAGTGCAGGTACAGCATGCAGCCCACCAGCCAGATCGATCCGATCGTGTGGATGGCGAGCGTTCCCTCGATGGCCTTGGTCATGCCATCGCGGTCCTCGATCCCCTTGCGAATTGCCAGCGCCGATTTGATAGCGAGCGCCAGCAGCAGTACCGGCACGGCAGGCGCGAGCAGGGGCATCGCGCCGG
Organism: Woeseiaceae bacterium; assembly: GCA_030066075.1. Classification (GTDB taxonomy): domain Bacteria; phylum Pseudomonadota; class Gammaproteobacteria; order Steroidobacterales; family Woeseiaceae; genus UBA1847. Next base: position 2,509 of record JASJCH010000112.1, on the reverse strand, counting down.
CCATCGCGAGCCACACCGTGGCCGCGGCGGCACCGAAGTGCAGCAGGAAGTACACGACGCTGGTGCCGCCGAGACCGAGCCGCACCGGCAAGGTGCGCTTGCCGGTAGCGCCGTCGGCGGCGATGTCGGGTACCTCGTTGATAAGAAGAATGGCTGCGACCCAGGCGCTGACCGGCAGCGAGAAAATCAGCAGGCTGGAATCGAGGGCGGCGCCCTGTAGCCAGGCGGCGCCAGCGACGGGCACTACGCCGAAACCAACGGCAACCGCCGTTTCGCCAATGCCGATCGAGGCCAGGCGAATCGGGCCGAGGGAATACAGAACCGCGAGCAGCACCCCGGCGAGGCCGAAATACAACACCATGGCGCCCTTCAGGTAGATCAGCACGATGCCGGCGATGGCTGCCATTGCCAGCAGGCTCGTGCCCCAGCGCGCCATTTCCGAAGCCGACATGATGCCCTGCTGGATAAAGCGCGAGCCGCCCGTGTAGGGATAGATGCGGTCGTCGTTCTGCCGATCGGTGCCGCCCGAGTCGTCGCCAACGTCGTTCAGCACGTTGCTGGCGCCGTGCACGCAGACCGTCGCGAACAGGGCCAGCGCAAACACCAGCCAGTCGAAGCTGCCTGAAATGGCGAAGCCCCACGCCGTACCTGCAAGCACCGGCAGCACAGAAGCCGGGAAGAACTTCGGGCGCATCGCGCCGAACAGGCGCCTGGCGGTCTGGCCCGGGGAGTCTCCGGCGAAAGCTTGTGGGCTTGGATCGGCGATTCTTGTGTTATCGGACGTCATTGCTCGCCCCCTTATACCAATGTCGCGAGCCATTGTAATACGTGGAAACTACGGACTGTATGACGGTCAATCCCGAGCAGAAATCTCAATAAATTTGCGGTCTTCCCGGACCCAGACTGGCAGGTGCGAATCGTTGAGCCACTGGCCGTTGACCCGCCGCAAACCCCTGACGGCTGCGATGTATTCGGCGACCTCACCCGCGCCCGCATACCAGGTGTCATCCCGGCCGGATAGTGCCGCGCACATCTGCTCGGCCACGTCCCAGCTGTTGTCGGGCGTCCCGCCGTCGAACTCCCAGCTGTGACCCCAGATCATGAACAGGGCCGGCCGATCGTCGATCGCATGGAATTCGTCGATGAGCTCCGGGGCGCCGGTGTGATGGGAGGTGGGATGCCAGCGCAGGAGGTCGTCGGGCAGGTCGAAGCCACGGGTGTCTTCGATAGTCCTGGCGTTGGTCAGGCCGCTCCGCGCAGCCGCAGCAACGATACGATCGTCGAACTCTCCAAAAGGATAGGCAAAACTCTCTACCGGCAGGCCTGTCAGGGTCTCGAGTGTCTCGATGTCATTGCCGATTTCTTCCTCGACTGCGGCGGTATCGAGCTGCGACAGGTAGGGGTGATTGACAGTATGCGCGGCGACTTCGTGACCGGCGTAGAGCTCACCGAGGTCCTCCGCCTCGACGTACTCGCCCGGATTGCCAATCAGCTCGGTCATCCACCCGGCCTCCTGCCCGAGGCGTCCGGAGTTGATGTTGAAAGTGCCTTTCAGCCCATGCCGATTGAGCATCTCGACAAATTGCTCGTCCTGGGATGGGCCATCGTCATAGCTGAGTACCAGGGCTTTGTACCTGCCTCCGGGAAACGCGAACGATCGATCGCTGTAGACCGAGCTCTCCGCGGCAATGCGCACCGCCGCGCCGCCGCCGGCGGCGAGCGGCAGTGTCAGAGTAGTGGCTGAGTTCACGGACTCGCGTTCGATGGCCAGGGAAAGCGGCTGTGACTCCCAGTGGGCGTCATCGCCGTCGCGGTAGATCGTTGCGGTGTACCTGCGGCCTTCGTCCAGGAAACCGAGGGGTACTTCGACGCGCCGCGATGTCTCGTCGGTGATTGCGCCGACGTACCAGTCGTCGCTGTTGCGGTCCTTGCGGGCAAAGACGACGTAGTCGCCGACCTCGCCTGCAACGGCGATGCTCTCTTCCCAGTCCGCAGGTACATCCTTGATGAACTGGAACGCGTCTGGCCGCTCGAGGTAATTCTCGGGCAGGTCCGCGGCCATCTGCACCGGGCTGTAGAGCACGACGTAGAGCGCGAGCTGATGTGCCAGCGTCGATTGCACGCGGCGGTTCGAGTCGGCGCCCTGGTGCTGCAGGTCGAAAATGCCGGGCGTAAAGTCGATCGGCCCGCCCAGCACGCGCGTGTAGACCAGGTTGACGTTGTGGTCGACCCGGTTGGGCAGCGGCCAGGCAGAGTTGTACTCCTGGCCGCGCGCGCCCTCGCGCGTGATCCAGTTGGGGTAGGTGCGCCGCAGCCCGGTCGCCTTGACCGGTTCGTGCGTATTGATGCTGACCTTGTGCTTCGCGGCTGCCTCGAGCACCCGGGTGAAGTGATCGACCGCGAACTGGCCGTCGTGCCACTCCTTTATCAGCTCGCCGTTCTCGTCAACGCGCTGCAGGTTGCCGCCGTGGGCCACGTAGCCGGTCTTGACCTGGCGCACGCCGACCGA
>JASJCH010000038.1 GCA_030066075.1 Woeseiaceae bacterium | reverse complement strand
AGGATGCGCGACTCGGCGATGCGCTCGCGGGTGACGCCCTGGTCGGCGAGCGGCTTGCCGAAGGGATGTCGCTCGAGCGCGCGGCGGCACATCTTCTCGAGCGCGACCTCCGCCTGGCCGATCAGCCGCATGCAATGATGGATGCGGCCCGGCCCCAGCCGCCCCTGCGCGATCTCGAAACCGCGGCCCTCGCCGAGCAACATGTTGGATCCAGGTACGCGCACGTCCTCAAAGACGATCTCGCCGTGGCCGTGGGGCGCGTCGCTGTAGCCGAAGACGGGCAGGGACCGCCTGATCGTGATCCCGGGCGTGTCCGCCGGCACGAGAATCATCGACTGCTGGCGGTAGACGTCTTCGCCGTCCGGGTCGGTTTTGCCCATGAAGATATAGAGCTTGCAGCGCGGGTCGCCCGAGCCCGACGACCACCACTTGTGACCGTTGATGACGTAGTCGTCGCCGTCGCGAATGATCGTTGAGCAGATGTTGCGGGCATCGGACGACGCGACGTCCGGTTCGGTCATCGCGAAGCAGGAGCGCATCTCGCCAGAGAGCAGCGGCTCGAGCCACTGGCGTTTCTGCTCGTCGGTCCCGTAGCGGACGAGCGTTTCCATGTTGCCGGTGTCGGGCGCCGAACAGTTGAAGACCTCGGGCGCCCAGTGCACCCGTCCCATGACTTCGCACAGCGGCGCGTACTCCAGGTTAGTCAGGCCGGCGCCGAGGTCCGAGTCGGGCAGGAACAGGTTCCAGAGACCGGCGGCGCGGGCGACGGGCTTGAGTTCCTCGATGATCGGCGCGGGCTGCCAGTTGTCGCCCATAGCCCGCACCTGCTCGAGGAACACTCCCTCGTTCGGGTACACATGCTCGTCCATGAACGCATTGAGGCGCTCCAGGAGGTCGCGTGTCTTCGCGTTGTGATCGAAATCCATCGCGAAGCGAAGCTCAGGCGCTTTTCGCGGCTTCCTGCAGCTGGGACTGCGCGTGCTGGAACTGGTCAGCGGCGCGCTGCAGATAACGGTGCGACTCGTCGTCGTAGCCGTCGGCGGCGGAGGACCACACGCGATTGACGTAGCGTTCACCCGCCGCAAACTCGCTCATGATGTCGGCGTACATCTGCAGCCCGTAGAGATGCACCATGCTCTCGCGCGCCTCGGCAAATCGGCGCAGGTCATGGCGCAGGGTGATGTCGATCCAGGCGCGCAGTTCCTCGCCGGTCGGCATGTCGCCGTTGGTCACTTCGCGGAGGTCACGCGCGATGTTGGCGATCGACTCGTTGAGTTCGTTGCGATTCATCTCGAGGACTTCGCCCGAGCGCGCCGTGGCCGAGTCCGCGCGTTTCGCGAGCACCACGCCCGCGATCGCCGCAATGGCCGCAATCGTGAACAGCGGCCAGTCAATGATCGTCTCATCGAGCGCCGCCACGTAGGCGCCGTACAGGAATCCGCCGATTAGCAACACGTATGCAATGTTCTTCATTTCTCGTTGCCTCCTATGCGGCCGACATGACTGCGACTATGGCGTTGCCGACGCCGACCAGCGCCTCGCCGACGATGAGTCCGGCCGCGATCGGGATGCCGACGTCGTCCGACCAGTCCTTGCCCTTGAAGCGGTCCGCGAGCTCGCGGCCGAGCGTGCCGAGCGAGTAGGTCAGCACGATATTGAACGGCAGGTAGAAACCCAGGCCGACCGTGATGCCGAGACCACCCATGAGCGCCGACAGCACGCCGCCGAGAATCGCGCCCGCGGCGTATTTCTGCGCCGGAACGTCCCCGCCCAGGATGCCGTCGACTGTGCTCGCCAGCGCCTGCGCCTGGGGCGCCGGCAGCTTGGTGCTGCCGAGCCCATAGGCCTCGTGCAGCATGTAAATGACGAAGATGACGACGATCGGGCCGAGCCAGGCGCCCATGAACTGCCCCATCTGCTGCATGCGCGGAGTGGCGCCGACGAGATACCCGGTCTTCAGGTCGAGCATCAGGTCCGTGGCCTGTGACATCGCCACGCACATGGCAGCGCCGACCATGATTGCCGCAATGATCGAATCGGCCCGGTCGAGACCGATCGCCTGGGTGACGACGATCAGCAGCGTGATGCCGACCAGGGTCATACCGGAAAGCGGCGACCAGTTGGTGCGCCCGATAGCCTCGGAGAGGATGATGCCTGCCATCCAGATCCAGAGGGTGCCGAGCAGCGCCATGGCGATGCCGCCGCCGAGCCCCATGGTATCCACCGAGCCCACGGCCATGACGCCGAGCAGGATGACGGCGCCCACGACGGCGAAGTACAGCAGCTTGATCGGCATCTCCTCGCTGCCGCTGCCGCCGGCGACCTTGGCGGCTTTTTGCATCGACTTGATCGCACTGATGATCAGCGGCGCCGCAAGGATGACGCCCATGATGGCGCCACCGATCAGCATGCCGATGCCGAACGGCCGGTAGAGCATCACCCGCAGTGAGTCGGGTGTGCTGATCGCCTGGCCGGCCGCGTCCACCGGGAAAGCGTCGGTGACCGACAGCATCGGCGATATGAACCAGTAGGCCACGAAGCCGCCGATAATAAAGGCGATACCGCCACGGCCGGCGATAAAGCCGACGCCGATCGTCATCAGTGACAGGTACCAGATGCCGTTCATGAATTCCGGCATGCCGATCAAAGCGCCGAGGTTCCAGTTGTCGACACCGGTCTGGATCGTCGCGTAGTGCACGCCCGCGCTGATCAGTGCGGCGGCGAGCAGGATGATCGCTTTGCGTACGCCGGCGCCCGGCGACTTGAGGATCGTCGCGACGGCGACGCCGCCCGGGTAAGTCAGGCGTTCGTAGTCGATCATGTGCTTGCGCAGCGGGATGATGAAGGCGATGCCGAGAAACGCGCCCGCGATGCAGCCGAAGGTCAGTATGACGGGATCGAACTGATCGCCGTAGCCGAGCAGGAAGATGGCCGGCACCGAGAACATCATGCCCGACGAGGCGCCGTTGACGCCCGAGGCGATCGTCTGGACGATGTTGTTCTCGATGATGCTCTTGCGCCGTAGCAGGCCGCGCAGGATGCCGAATCCGAGGATCGCGGCGAGCTCCGAGCCTTCGATCGAGAAGCCCAGTATCAGCGCCGCATAGCCGATGGAGACGGCGATGATGACGCCGATGATCCAGCCGACGATGACGGCGACCCAGGTGAGTTCAGGGTACGCTCGCTGGGTGGTGGTAGACGCGTCCACTATGAAATCCCCATTCATTATTGTTATGGCACGGAGACTACCATTCGAGCGAGGCGCTGACCATTTGCGGTCGGCATGAGGTAGCATGTGCGACTTCATACGAGGCGAGGAGACGCCGTTGAACCATGCTCGACTGCTTGCGGTGTCCGCCGCGCTGTTGATCAGCGCTTGCGCCGCGGTCCCACCGAACCTGCCAGCCATCACGGATGCGCCGGCGGCTTTGAGCTCGGAGGGCCGAATCATCTGGCACGATCTGCTGACGACGACGCCTGCCGAGTCGCGCAGGTTCTATGGCGAGTTATTCGGTTGGAAGTTTGAACGACCGGCACAGCCCGTCGGATTCGGCAATGACGACAGCTACATGCTCATTCGGCATGAGGGCAAGTTGATCGGCGGGATGCTCGACGCCAACCTGCTGAATCAGGACGAGAACGTCTCGCAGTGGATCAGCGTAATGTCAGTGAGCGACATCAATGCCGCCGTCGAACGAGTGATTGCATCCGGCGGCGAAGTTCTGACAGAACCGACCGACGTCGGGTCTCGCGGCTGGATAGCCGTGGTGACCAGCCCCGACCGGGCCATCATCGCGTTGCTGCAGACGCGCCTGGGAGACCCGGGGGAGGCCGATCCCCAGGTTAACGGCTGGCTGTGGAATGAACTCTGGACAGATGACGTCGACGGAGCGTCAGCGTTCTACACCGCGCTGGCCGGCTTCCGCACCGAGGACGTGCCCATTGGCGGCGCCTACCCGACCTATCGCCTGCTCAGATCCGGCGACACGCCGCGCGCCGCCATCCTGCCACACCCGTTCGAGGGCGAGCTGCCGGTATGGGTCAACTACCTCTGGGTCGCGGATCCCGCAGCGATCACGGCGCGAGTTCCGAAGCTCGGCGGAACCGTGCTCGTTGACGCACGGCCGCGGGCAGTCGGCGGTAACGCGGCGCTGATTGCCGGACCCTCGGGCGCCGGCATCGCCCTGCAGACCTGGCCCGTGAAACAGGAGGCACAACGATGATTGTTTCGGTAACCCGGCGAATTCTGAAGATCTGGTTCGTGCTGCTGGGCGCCGCCGTGCTGGCGTCCTGCGATAACCCGCCGCAGGTTTATGGCAGCGTCGGTTTCAGCTCTTTCAGCGGCGGCGGCTATCATCGCGGCGGATCCAGCTTCGGCACCAGCGTTACCGTTGGCGGGCGCATCTTCTAGGTCGCGCCTGCCGGTCAGTAACTGGCCTCGGCGAGCAGCGTCAGCAGGTTGATCTGAATTGCGATGTGGCTGTCGACGTCCTGCCACGACTCGTTCGGGGCGTGCGCGTTCCTGCTGATACCGCCGCGGCTCAGCGTAATCGCCGGCACGCCGATTGACAGCGGGTGATTCGCGTCGCTCGAACTGAGGCGCAGGTCGGGCTCCACGCCGAATAACCGCATGGCGGCCGCAGCGCGTCGCACGAGCGGTGAGTCTGTCGAACCGCGCGCGGCCGGCCGCGTGCCGATTCGCTCGACCGTTACTGTAAGGCCTTCCCCGCTGCTGCGCGCCGCGTTTTCCTCGGCAAGAGCGGTTTTGACCGCGTCCTGCAGGACGGCGTCAATCTCGTCGAGTTTCGCCTGGTCGCCCGACCGCAGATCGACTTCCATCCAGGATTCGAAAGCAATCGAGTTGACCGACGTGCCGCCGCCAATGCGGCCGACGTTGAAGCTGGTCTTCTCACCCGAACCGGTGACGCCGGGCGCCTTGCGAACGAACTCATTGATTGCGCGCCCGAGGGCATGGTGCGGGCTGGCGCGACCGAAAGCGCCCCAGGAGTGGCCGCCAGGACCTTCGAACGTCACGCGGTAGCGGTGCGAGCCGACGCCGCCCCAGACGAGACGGTTAGTTCGCCCACCATCGACTGCAATCATTGCATCGATCTGTGGCCCGCCGTTGCGAAAGAGGTACTTCACGCCGCGCAGGTCGCCGAGACCCTCTTCACCGACATTGCCGATGAACAGGATGTCCGCATCAGTCTCGATGGCGCCATGCTCGAGCGCGCGCAGCACGGCGAGCAGCACCACAAGGCCGCGCGTGTTGTCGCCGATTCCTGGCGCATAAAAGGTGTCGCCATCCACGCGCACCGTGACATCCGTCTCGATCGGGAACACGGTGTCGAGGTGCGCCGTGAAAGCGACCACTCGCTGGCCGGTTCGGCCCGGCCGGCGACCGATGACATTGCCTTCGGCGTCGATCGTGACGTCACTGAGCCCGGCCTCGCGCAACATCTCGGCAAAGCGCAGGCCGCGCTGTTCCTCGCCGAACGGCGGAGCCGGTATTTCGTTGAGTTCGATCAGTTCGTCACGAAGCTGCGGCGTCATGTCCTCGATGAACGCAAACAGCGTCTGGATACCCGGGTCCGAGGCGAGCGCGTAAATGCCATCTTCCACGGCATATTGCTGCTGCCCCTCGATATCGACGGTCGTGAATAACAGCATCGCCGCGAGAACGGCCGACAGGGTCTTGTACATCGATCTACCTATGCAGGGTCCTTTACCCGTATTCTGAAGCTCCGCGGCGGCTCTGGAAAGACACAGCGCCAGACAGTATCTTGCGCAACATGATCTCCGTTGCCCCGATGATGGACTGGACCGACCGGCACTGCCGGTATTTCATGCGCCTGATCAGTTCGCGCGCGTTCCTGTACACGGAGATGGTTACGGCGAATGCGCTGCACTACGGTGATGCGAAGTCGCTGTTGCGCTACCACGCGTCGGAGCATCCCATCGCCATCCAGCTGGGAGGCAGCGACCCGGCGATGATGGCCGAGGCCGCAGGTCTTGCCGCCGCGGTCGGCTATGACGAGATCAACATCAACGTCGGCTGCCCGTCGGACCGGGTGCAGAGCGGCCAGTTCGGCGCCTGCCTGATGGCGCGACCGGAACTCGTGGCGCAGTGTTACGGTGCGATGCAGTCCGTGGTCGACGTGCCCGTGACCGTCAAGACGCGCATCGGCATCGACGACCAGGACAGCGATGAATTCCTGACGCGGTTTGTCGAGACGGTAGCCGCAGCCGGCTGCCGCAAGTTCGTTATTCACGCACGTATCGCGATTCTCGAGGGACTGAGCCCCAAAGAGAACCGGAGCGTGCCGCCGCTCAACTACGAGCGGGTCTATCGCCTGCGACAGGCGCATCCGGACCTGGAGATCGTTATCAATGGCGGCATCACGGAAATCGGCCATGTCGATTCGGTTCTCGAGCACGTGGACGGCGTGATGATCGGCAGGCAGGCCTACCACCACCCCTGGTTTCTCGCAGAACTCGAGCAGCACTTCGATCCCCGGTTCGAACCGCCGTCGCGCCGCGAGATCGTTGCGCGCATGGTCCCTTATATCGAGCAGGAACTCGCCGCTGGCGAGCGGCTGGGCCGCATCACGCGCCACATGGTGGGTCTTTTCGCGGGCATGCCCGGCGCACGCGCCTGGCGGCGGTACCTGAGTGAGAACGCCTACCGCGAGAACGCCGGCGTCGAGGTGTTGTTTGCCGCGCTGGATGCCATGCCGGTTGCGGCATAGAATGACGCATTGCTGCTAACCGACTGAGCATTCCTTTATGGGCGCCAAATCTTCAAAGAAAAACAAAGGGCCGACAATGGCCGAACAGGCCGATATCCACGAGCTTTACGAGGAGTCGGTCCAGAATGTCGAGAACGAGGTCGAGTTCCTGCGGACGACCTTCAGGGAGCTGCGGGGCCGCACCGCCTACTCGTTCCGCGAGGACTTCTGCGGCACGGCGAGCCTCGCCTGCGCCTGGGCCAGGCAGGGGCCCGAGTACTCGTCCATCGGCGTCGACATCGACCCGTCCGTCCTCGAGTGGGGTCGTAACAACCGTGTCGGGCGCCTCACATCGGAAGAGCAGGCGCGCGTCAGCCTGATCGAGTCCGACGTGCAGACCGTGGAGACGCCGCAGGTCGATATCCTTGCTGCATTCAACTTCAGCTACTGGATCTTTGAAGAGCGCGCGCAAATGGTCGCCTACATGCGCCGCTGCTGCGAGGCGCTGAAAGACGACGGCATCCTGTTCATGGACATGTTCGGCGGTCCGGAGTCGTTCGAAGAGACCAAGGAGAAGACCAAGCACGACGGCTTCACCTACATCTGGCACCAGGCCGAGTTCCACCCGGTGACCAACCACATGCAGTGTCACATCCACTTCAAGTTCCCTGACGGTTCGAGGATCAAGCGCGCGTTCAGTTACGCGTGGCGCCTGTACACGGCCCCGGAGCTGCGTGACATGCTGCTTGACGCAGGCTTTCGCAACGTCACCGTCTACTGGGAAGGCGAGGACGAGGACGGCGAGGGCAACGGCGAATTTACGCCTTCGGGGACGGGTGAAGCGGATCTGGCGTGGATAGCGTATATTGTCGCTGAAAAATAGATACTATTTGCGTGAAAATCGCTTCTTAATTCGATAGTTACAGGGAATTATGGCAAGGGACCTTGAAGTCGCGATCCTGTTTGCGGACGTCGTCGGCAGCACCCAGCTGTACGACAAGTTCGGCGACACCAAGGCCAGCGAGACGGTGGCGCAGTGCCTCGACGTCATGAAAGACGCCACGCACCAGTACAAGGGCACCGTCATCAAGACGATTGGCGACGAGGTGATGTCGACCTTCCCGACGGTCGAGGACGCGATGGGCGCGGCAGTGATGATGCAGACCCGCATTTCCGCCGAGAACAAACAGGATGATCGCATCGCGGTGTCGATACGCATCGGTTGCCATTTCGGTCCGGTCGTCCAGGAGCAGAACGACATCTTCGGCGCGGCCGTGCACACGGCGAACCGCATGACCTCCCAGGCCAAAGCGCGGCAAATCGTCATCTCGGGCGAAACCGTGGCCAAGATGAGTCCGGACCTCAAGAAGCAGACGCGCCAGATCGATGTCGCTACAGTGCGCGGCAAGCTGGACGAGGTCGCGCTCTACGAGCTGTTGTGGAATCCCGAAGAGGCGACCAGCATGTTGCCCACCATCGAGTGGGAGAACCAGGGGCGCAAGGCGTCTCGACTGCAGCTCTCGTTTCGCGACCAGTCGATCGAGATTAACGACAGGCGCAAAAGCGTCATTATGGGTCGCGCCGAGGACAACGATCTCGTCATCAAGGGCAACCTGATATCGCGCATCCACGCCAAGGTCGAGATGCGCCGCGGCAAGTTCATACTCGTCGACCAGAGCACCAACGGCACGTTCGTGCAAAACCTGCAGGGCGACGAGACTTTCGTGCGCCGTGATTCCACCGAGATCAACGGCGAAGGCACGATCGGGCTCGGGCGCTCGGAAGAACCCGGCGCCTCGCTGGCGATCTACTACAAGGCGCTCGACTAGTAGAGTAGGTGCGGCCCATGGCCGCGATCGCGCCCACGGGGCGCTCCTAAGATGCTTTATCGAGCGACGCTTTATCCAGCTCCATCGCAACGCGCTGCTGTTCGTCGCGCAACGCCTGCGGCACGCGATCGCCGAATCCGTCCAGGTAGTCGGAGAAGTGCTGGTTTTCGATCTGCCAGTGCTCCACGTCAATCGACGTCAGCTCCCGCATGGTCTCTGCGGAAATCTCCAGTTCCGATGTGTCGATGTCACTCGGCCTGGGCAGCAAGCCGACCGGCGTCTCCCGGGCGCCCACGCGGTCCTCGCAGCGGTCGATGATCCACTTGAGGACGCGCAGGTTCTCGCCGAATCCGGGCCACAGGAAATTGCCGTCGTCATCCTGGCGGAACCAGTTGACGTGGAAGATCTTCGGTAGCTTGTCGCTCTTCTCATCCAGCGACAGCCAGTGCTGCCAGTAGTCGCCGAAGTTGTAACCGCAGAACGGTTTCATGGCCATCGGGTCGCGGCGAATTACGCCGACTTCACCGATCGCGGCTGCGGTGGTTTCGGAGCCGACGCTGGCGCCGACAAGGACGCCGTGCTGCCAGTTCTTCGCCTCGTAGACCAGTGGCGCCAGGCGTTTGCGACGGCCGCCGAATACGATCGCCGAGATGGGGACGCCTTCGGGCGCGTCGGCGAGCGACGAGTAGCTGGGGTTGTTCGTGGCGGCGACAGTGAAGCGGGAATTCGGGTGCGCGGCCTTGCCCTGCGCGCTGTTGTATTCCTGGCCCTTCCAGTCGTACGCAGGCTCGCCGACCTGCTTGTCTTCCCACCAGGGCTCGTTGTCGGCGGTGCGCGCCACGTTGGTGAAGATCGCGTCATGCGTAATCATGTTGAACGCGTTCTCGTTGGTCTTTTTGTTGGTGCCGGGGACCACGCCGAAATAGCCTGACTCGGGATTGATCGCCCGCAGCTGGCCATCCTCGTCGAAATGCAGCCAGGCGATGTCGTCGCCGAGCGTGTGGATTTTCCACCCGGGCATCGAATGCGGCGGGATCAGCATGGCGAGGTTGGTCTTGCCGCAAGCGGAAGGAAACGCGCAGGCGATGTAGTGCGTCTCGCCGTCGGGATTCTCGATGCCCATGATCATCATGTGCTCGGCAAGCCAGCCCTCGGCCCGCGCCTGGTGGCTGGCGATGCGCAGCGCATGGCACTTTTTGCCCAGCAGGGCATTGCCGCCGTAACCCGAACCGATACTCTTGATAGTCAGCTCGTCGGGAAAGTGCATGATGAATCGTTTCTCGGGATCGAGGTCGCCGGTCGAATGCAGGCCGCGCACGAACGAACCCTCGTGCTCGATGCGATGCAGCGCTGCCGAGCCCATGCGCGTCATGAGCTTCATGTTGGCGACAACGTACTTGCTGTCTGTTATCTCCACGCCGCAACGAGAGTACGGCGAGTCGATTGGCCCCATGCAGTAGGGAATGACGTACATGGTGCGGCCTCGCATAGCACCCTCGAAGAGGGCATCAACTTTCGCGTGACCGTCAGCCGGGCTAATCCAGTTGTTATTCGGCCCGGCGTCTTCCTGGTCCTCGGTGCAGACGAAAGTCAGGTGCTCGACGCGCGCAACGTCCGACGGGTCGGACAGGTGCAGGTAACAGTTCGGATAAGTGTCCGGGTTGAGCGGCGACATTGTGCCGTCGGCGACCATCAGGTCCATCAGGTCCTGGTATTCGTCTGCGGTTCCGGTGCACCAGTGGATCACATCGGGTTGAGTGCGTGCGGCGACCTCATCCACCCATTGCTGGAGGGCCGGGAGTTTCGTTGTCATGGTTGTCTGCGCCGTTATCGTGGGAGGAAACTACATTTTTGTAGTGGACGATTATACTGATTGCCACGCGGGTTTCAGTAGGTAGTTTCAGCATCTGCAACTGTGCAACCAGGAGCATCCGTGTAACCATTGCAGGGTGACCGATCTCTCCGAGTTTTTTGGCGAATCCAGCCCTTTAAAAAAATACCTGCCCGGTTTTCAGCCGCGCGCCGGCCAGGCCTGGATGGCCGAGGCGGTGGCCGAGGCCATCGCCGGCTGCGACAAGCTCGTGGTCGAAGCGGGTACCGGGACGGGCAAGACCTTTGCCTACCTGCTGCCAGCGCTGTTGAGTGACCGTAAGACGATCATCTCGACCGGCACCAAGGCGCTGCAGGACCAGCTCTATCATCGCGACCTGCCGCTGATCGGCAAGGCCATCGGCCGGCCGGTGGAGACAGCTTTGCTCAAAGGCCGCGCCAATTACCTGTGCCTCGAGCGGCTCGACAACGTCGGCGACGTCGGCGCCACGCTCACCGGCGACCTGAATGCGGTACGCGAGTGGCGCCATCGTACGCAGACAGGCGACAAGGCCGAACTGACCGAGGTTGCTGAAGACTCGCGCGTCTGGCCGCAAGTGACCTCGACCGTCGACAATTGCCTGGGCCAGAAATGTCCGGCCTATGCGGACTGCCACGTCGTCAAAGCGCGGCGCAAGGCACAGGATGCCGACCTCGTCGTCGTCAATCATCACCTGTTGCTGGCCGACCTGGCGATGAAGGAGGAGGGTTTCGTAGAGTTTCTGCCCGACGCGGAGGCCATCATTCTCGACGAGGCGCACCAGGTGCCCGACCTTGCCGTACAGTTTTTCGGTGTAGCGCTGGGCTCCCGTGAACTGGAGCGGCTCGTGGACGAAACCCGGGTAGCGGTCGCGCCATTCCAGCAGCCGGAGCTGCTGCGCCGGATCGACAACGTGCAGACCGCCGTGCGCGTGCTGCGGGCCGAAGCGCCGCGGGACGAGGGCCGGCACCAGCTCGAGGAAGTGATCGACCAGGTGCGCGAGCCGCTCGACAGGCTGCGGCTCGCGCTCGGTGAGCTCAATACTGCGCTGGCCGAACTCGCCGACGGCTCGCTGGAAATCGACAAGCTGCACGAACAGCTCACCTCGGTCACCGAGAGACTGAGCCTGCTGGCGAGCGACGATACCTGGGATGGTTTGCGCTGGATCGAGATTAACCCCCGCAGCCTGCGCATCAACCTGACGCCCCTCGATGTCTCAGCGACGCTCAACGGACTGATCGACAACGGCCACCAGGCCTGGATATTCACTTCAGCGACGCTGGCGGTCGGCGAGGATTTCTCGCATTTTGCGAGCCGTATGGGACTGGTTGACGCGCGGGGCCTGGCCTTTCCGAGCCCCTATGCTGTCGACCGCAACGGGCTCGTCTACCTGCCACCCGACCTGCCGCAGCCCTCCGACCGCGGGCACACTGATGCTGTGCTCGAGTCGGTCGCGCCACTGCTCGACATGACGGCCGGCGGCGTATTCTGTCTGTTCACGAGCCATCGGGCGCTGTCGGCAGCGAGCAAGTGGTGCCGCGCCAACAAGCGCCGGCTGGCCGGTCGCGAGTTACTCGTGCAGGGGTCGGCGCCTCGCGACGACCTGCTGCGCCGGTTTCGGGACGCGGGTAACGCGGTGCTACTGGGTACCGGGAGTTTCTGGGAAGGGGTAGACGTTCGCGGTCGCGCCCTGACCGTCGTCGCGATCGACAAGTTGCCCTTCGCATCACCGGCCGACCCGCTCATGATGGCGCGCCTCGAGTTCATCCGTCGTGAGGGCGGCAACGGATTCACGCAGCACCAGATTCCCCAGGCGGTGCTTTCGTTAAAGCAGGGGTCCGGCCGCCTGCTGCGCGATCAGTCCGATTACGGCGTTATCGTGCTTTGCGACCCGCGGATCAGTGGCAAGAGTTATGGCCGCATATTTCTGAAGAGCCTCGATCCCATGCCCGTGACGTCGTCTGTCGACGACGTCGAGAAATTCCTGGCCGCGCACGAGAACGAAGGCGCCGTTGCATGAACCTGCTGGCGCTCGACACGTCCTCGCAGGCATGCTCCGTTGCATTACAGCTTGGAGATGCCGTTCTGGCGCGCCATGAGGAGCTGCCTCGCGAGCACACCCGGCTTCTCGTGCCAATGATCCGCTCCGTCCTGCAAGAGTCCGGCGCGCAGCTGTCGGAACTCGATGCCATAGTGCTGGGCAATGGGCCCGGTTCCTTCATCGGCGTGCGCATTGCAGCGTCAGTAGCCCAGGGTCTTGCTTACGGCGCCGGTCTGAAGATCGTACCGGTGTCTTCCATGGCCGCCATCGCGGTGCGGGTACTGGCTGATTCAGACTGCAGTGCCGTCGTCGTGGCGCAGGACGCCCGGATGAACGAGGTATACCTGGGCATTTACAAGCGCGGCGACGCAAACCTGCCGATAGACATGGTGCCCGAGCGATTGCACGACACGGGCCCGATCGCCGAGCTCGATGTCCTGGCTGGTGATGTCAGGGCGGCGGGAGTCGGTTGGCAGCGCTACCCGGAGCTTCTGGCTGCAAACCGGGATAGCATCGGGCGGATGGAGGAATTTCTGTTGCCGCGGGCCGTGGATCTCCTGGCCAGCGGCGCGGCAGCATTTCGGGCTGGCGAGATTATCGAGCCGCAGCACGTCATGCCGGCCTACTTGCGGCACAAGGTTGCCGAAAAGCCCAAGGCAGCCTCGTAACAGAACTGTAATATAGTGTTGCTCTAATTCCGGCAGTCGCAGGCGGTCTCAGCCGGCGTTCGCAGATTTGTCATGGCTACCAACAAAATACTGGTCGTAGAAGACGAAGCTCCGATTCGGGAGATGATCGTGTTTCACCTGTCGCGGGCGGGCTACGAGACGCTCGAAGCGGCGGACTGCCGGTCCGCGCGCGAGCTGCTCGCCGACGAGCGACCCGACCTTGCCCTTGTCGACTGGATGCTGCCGGACATGAGCGGGCTCGAACTGACACGCCAGCTCAAGCGCGACAAGGACAACGACGAACTGGCGATTATCATGCTGACAGCGCGTGCCGACGAATTCGACAAGATCGCGGGGCTGGAAGGTGGCGCGGACGACTATGTCACGAAACCGTTTTCGCCCCGTGAACTCATCGCGAGGATTCAGGCAGTCTTGCGCCGTTCCGTTACCGATAAAGACGAGACCGTCAGCTCTGGCGTTCTGACATTGGACTCTGCGGGGCACCGCGTCAGTGCGAACGGTAACGAAATCAAGCTCGGGCCGACCGAGTACCGACTTCTCAAGTTCCTGATCACTCATCCCGACCGCGTTTATAGCCGATCACAACTGCTCGACCGCGTCTGGGGCGCGAATGTCTATGTCGAGGAGCGGACCGTGGACGTGCATGTGCGACGCTTGCGCAAAGCGCTGGCAGCAGAGGCAGCGGACGACTATATTCAGACGGTGCGTGGGGCAGGGTATCGGTTTTCCAGTCGCGACAGTCAGTGATCGCATCTAGCCGGAAATACGTAATCGGACTTGTCGTCTTACTGGCGGCAGGTGCACTTATCGGCTGGATTTATGGCGAAACGTTCTACGGTTTCCTGATCGCTGCGCTGCTGGCTTTGATCTGGCAGGTGCGCCAGCTGCTGATGTTCAATCGCGCGTTACACACGGGCAACTTCGATACGTTCCGTTTCGGCGAGGGCATCTGGCAGCAGATTTACTCGCGCTTCAGCTATGAGCGCGACAGGGGCTCGCGCTACAAGAAATTGAACCGCCAGGTCATCAAGGAGATTCGTCGGTCGACGAATGCCATGCCTGATGGGGCCGTTATCCTCGACGAAGAAAACGAGATCGTGTTCTGTAACCGAGCCGCGAAAACCCATGCCGGCATCAAACGGAAGAAGGACCGCGGCCAGCGGGTAGACAATATTTTGCGCGACCCCGCCCTGACGCGACTGCTGCAAGCGAATGACGCCACGAGGACAGCGGATATCGTGTCGCCGGTGTCGGATGAGCGCTGGCTCAATTGCCGCGTGGTGCCTTACGGGATCAATCAGAAACTACTCCTGCTGCGCGACGTCACGGAACGTATCGTATTGAATCGCATGCGACGCGATTTCGTAGCCAACGCATCGCACGAGTTGCGGTCGCCGCTGACCGTCGTGTCGGGGTATCTCGACGCCATGGCCGAAGATGACACCTTGTCGCAGTCCTGGGGGCAGCCCGTTCGCCAGATGCAGGAGCAGGCGCAGCGAATGACGCGAATCGTAGCGGAATTGCTCGAGTTGTCGCGTTTGGAGGGTAGTGGCAGCGCGTCGATTGACGAGATAATCGACGTTGGTGCGCTGCTCGCGAGCGCCTGCGAGGCCCTCCGCGAGCAGGGCGATGGTCCGCAACTCGACCTGGCCATCGAATCGACCGCGCATTTACGCGGCAATATCGCCGAAATCGAGTCGGTCGTCGTCAATCTCGTGTCGAATGCCGTTCGCCACACACCGGCAGACGGTCGCGTTTCGGTGAGTTGGCAATCCGGACCGGATGGCGCTCAACTTGTTGTGACCGATACAGGCGAAGGCATTGCTGCGGAATACTTACCCAGGCTCACCGAGCGGTTCTTCCGGGTCGACAGTGGTCGGGCGCGGGAGGACGGCGGCGTCGGGCTGGGTCTTGCCATCGTGAAACACGTTCTGGGGCGTCACGAGGCGCGGCTGGAGATATCCAGTGAACTTGGCGTCGGCTCCGAGTTCCGTTGCGTGTTCCCGCCGGAGCGAATCGTGGTCGATCCGCCGATACCGATGGCCGGCGGCAGCTAAGCCAGCCAGAGAAAACCATTCCGTTCAATCTGTTAGCACCTGCGTGGCGTTGTCACAAAAGTGCAATATTTCTGTCATTCAAGCGACATACAGCGTCGGTAACGTGCCGCTAACATTTCTGTAACAGCGGGCACATAATAATGAAATACCTCCTTCCACTAGTCGTGGCGGCCGGTGCCGCCATTCCGCACTCGGCGTCGGCTGCCGTGAGCGACGAGGACTTCCAGGAACTTCGCGAGCAGCTTGCGGCTGTGTCAGCGCGGCTCGAACAACTTGCTGCCGAGAACGCGGAATTGCGTAAGGCCCAGGAGCAGTCAGCGACGGCCATCGCGGACGTCGAAACGACAGTTGCGGACATGCCCGCGGCCAAAGAGAGCTGGTCGGACCGAATCAGGCTGGATGGGGACTTTCGGTACCGCTACGAGTGGATCGACGTCGAGGGCAGTTCGTCGCGCAATCGCAACCGGATTCGCGCCCGTACCAACCTCAAGGCAGATGTGACGGACGACATCGAAGTGGGCTTCGGCCTGGCGACGGGTGGGGATGACCCGGTCTCGACGAACCAGACCCTCGGCGGGGGCGGCTCGTCGAAAAGCGTCGTATTGAACCTCGCGTACGCCAACTGGGAAGCAGCCGATGGCCTGAACCTGATCGCGGGCAAGTTCAAGAACCCGTTGACCCGCGTCGGCGGTCAGCCGCTGACCTGGGACGGCGACTGGACGCCCGAAGGTCTGGCTCTCAAGTACAAGCGTGACTGGTTCTTTGCCAACGCAATTGGCACATTCTTCGAGAGCGATACGCGCAGGACCAACGACACGTTTGCCTTCGGCGGCCAATTGGGCGCGACGGGGAACGTTGGCGGTGTGAAGCTGACCGGCGGTGTTGGCTACTATTCGATTCCGACTGCGGGCAACGAGACGACGTTTGGCGATCCCACGGATCCCGGCGACTTTTTCGGCAACACAGCAGTCGAGGCCAACGGACTGCCCTGCGGTACTACGCCCGGCGCGACCTGCGTGTACCTCTATGACTATGACCTGACCCAGGTGTTCGCGGAAGCATCATTCAATGTTGGCGACTGGCCAATGCTGGTCTTCGCCGACGTCGTCACGAACGGCGACGCCGATGATGACGATCTGGGCTGGACCATCGGCACCAAGATCGGCCAGGCCAAGAACCGCGGGCAGATGCAGTTCACCTATTACTACGCGGAAAAGGAAGCCGACTCCATGCTGGGTCTTGTCGCGGATTCGGACTTCGGCGGCGGTGGTACGGATAGCAAGGGCCACTGGCTGCAGTTCAACGTCGGTGTCAACAAGAGCTGGACGATCGGCGCCCAGTATTTCATCAACGAGATCGACGTCGCTTCGGGTAACAAGCGCGACTTTGACCGTTTGATGATCGACATGCAGTGGAAATGGAAGTAGGCTCAGAGTCTCTGGCTTGGGTAGGGCAAGACGATGGAAGCATCTGATCTGACAGGGCATATTTCTCGTCGCTTTAACAAGGACATCGAGGACCTGCGAAGCGAGGTTCTGACGATGGGCGGCGTCGTCGAAGCGCAGCTGGCGCGCGCGATCGCGGCGATTGTCAGCGGCGATAGCGAACTCGGTCTCAAGGTCGCCGAGGATGATTACAAGGTCAACGACCTGGAAGTCAGTATCGACGAGGAATGCAGCCGCATTCTCGCGACCCGGGCTCCGGCGGCCGGAGACCTGCGGCTAATTGTGGCGATCATCAAGACGATCACAGACCTCGAGCGAATTGGCGATGAGGCCGAGAAGATCGGCTTCCTGGCCTCGAAGCTGGCCGGGATGGACAGGCCTTCCGACTCGTACCGGGAACTCAAGACGCTCGGCACCCATGTTTCCCACATGCTGCGCGACGCGATGAACGCATTCGCCAGGCTCGACGTTGACGAGGCGTTTGAGGTGGTGCGCGAGGACGAGGACGTCGACCAGGAATACAACTCCATTCAGCGCCAGTGTATTACGTTCATGATGGAAGACCCGCGCAGCATCAAGCGCGTCATGAACGTTACCTGGACGGCGCGTTCGCTGGAACGCATCGGCGATCACGCGAAGAACATCGCCGAATATGTCATCTATATGGTGCGTGGCAGGGATGTACGTCATACTGGCATTTCCGATGCCTCCGAGCTCAATAGCTAGATGACGATATCCATTCCGGGGCGCCGTGCCCTGAATTTCCTGGGCTTTGCGATCTGCGCCGGGCTCATGGGATTTGCGCTGTACGCCCAGCATGTTCTGCTGCTAGCCCCGTGCCCGCTGTGCGTGCTGCAACGCGTGGCCGTTATCGCGCTTGGCGTCATCGCGCTCGCAGCGGCGCTGCACAACCCGGCTGGTTGGGGCCGCCGGGTTTACGCCGCACTGGTCTTCCTCGCAGCTGGCAGTGGCCTCGGCATCGCCGCGTGGCACTGGCGACTGCAGAACCTGCCGCCCAGCGACGTCCCGGCTTGTGGCCCGGGTCTCGACTACATGCTGGACAATTTCCCGCTAGGCGAAGCGCTGTCGATGGTTTTCAAGGGCTCCGGCGAATGCGCCGAGGTAGTCTGGAGTTTCCTCGGTCTCTCGATGCCGGCCTGGGTGACGGTGTGGATGGTGGGACTGGGGGCTGTCGGTATCTGGAACCAGCTACGTAAGTAGTCGCTCCATTATCCGCTTGTACATGGCGGTTAGCTTGACGACGTCGGCGATGCTCACGTGCTCGTTGACCTTGTGAATCGAGGCGTTGACCGGCCCCAGCTCCACGACATCGGCGCCCGCCGGTGAAATAAATCGTCCGTCCGAAGTGCCGCCGCCCGTTGACAGTTCCGGTAGCGCGCCGGACTCCGCCTCCACGGCCGCGCTGACTGCGTCGATCAGTTGGCCCGGTTCGGTGAGAAACGGCTCACCGGAGAGGTGCCATTGCAGCTCGTAATCAATGTCGTGCGAATCGAATATTTCGCCGACCCTGGCCTTGAGCTGCTCGTGCGTCCACTCCGTCGAATACCGAAAATTGAAACGCGCACTCAGCTCGCCCGGAGTGACGTTGGGAAAGCCCACTCCGGCGCGTATGTCGACGACCTGGAAACTCGTCGGCGGAAAATACTGGTTGCCCTGGTCCCATTCGGTCGAGTAGAGACTTGTGAGGACCGGCGCAAATCGTCCGATGGGATTATCCGCCAGCTGTGGATAGGCGACATGTCCCTGGATACCTCGGACCGTCAGAATACCGCTGAGTGAACCACGGCGGCCAACGCGGACAATATCGCCAAGCTGCGACTGGCTCGACGGCTCGCCGAGGACGCACCACTCGATCGTCTCGTCGCGCGCCTGCAGTGCCTCAACGACCTTGAGCGTGCCGTCACGAGCAGGGCCCTCTTCATCACTGGTGATTAACATCGCCAGGCTGCCCTTGTGATCCGGATTAGCCTCGACGAACTCCTCCAACGCGACGATCATCGCAGCCAGGCCGCTTTTCATATCGGCGGAGCCGCGCGCAAACAGCATGCCATCCTGGATAACTGGCTCGAACGGGTCGGTGTTCCACTCGTCCGCCGGGCCGGGCGGCACGACATCGGTGTGGCCGGCGAAGCAGAGCACCGGCGACGCGTTGCCTTTGCGGGCCCAAAGGTTCGTGACTTCACCAAATACCATCGTTTCACATTCGAAGCCGAGCGCCTCGAGCCGGCTGGCCAGAACGTCCTGGCAGCCGGCGTCGTCCGGCGTGACCGAGGGGCGCTGCACCAACTCCTTCAGCAGCACGATCGACGGGTGCATTTCCAATGCTGACATCACTTCCCGATTAAATCTATAAGTTGTTGAAAAATAGCAATATTATGCAATATCCAGCGTATTGCAGACGGCGTATTCCGGACCGTTCTCTGCAACAAATCGGTAACATTCGATCGCTAAGCTTGTCGCCGTCAAACAATCCACCTGGAGACAAGAAGTGACCAATCCACGAACAGTACTGGTGCTGCTTGCATGCGCTGTACTGGCTTCCGGTTTCGCGACGGATGCCGAAGCCCAAGCAAACCGAGATTATATCTACATCGTCGGCTCGTCGACGGTTTATCCGTTTTCAACTGTCGTCGCCGAGCGGTTCGGCCGCGGCACGGAGTTCAAGACGCCCAAGGTTGAGTCGACCGGTTCCGGTGGTGGTCTCAAGCTATTTTGCGACGGAGTCGGTGTGGACCACCCGGATATCACCAACGCGTCGCGCGCCATTAAATCGTCGGAAGTCGAGCGCTGTGCCGGAAATGGCGTCACAGAAATCGTCGAAGTGAAGATCGGCTATGACGGCATCGTGATTGCCAATGCGATCAGCGCAATCGAAATGGAACTGACGCGGAAGGACATCTTCCTCGCTCTGGCAAAAGAAGTACCGGGCGGGGCTGACGGCGAACTGATCGAGAATCCTTACAACACCTGGAAAGACGTCAATCCCGAATTGCCCGATGTCCGCATCGAAATGCTGGGGCCACCGCCGACCTCCGGCACGCGCGATGCGTTCGTGGAGCTCGCCATGGAGGGCGGCTGCAAGGCGATCCCGTGGATCAGCGCGCTCAAGAAGAGCGACAGCAGCGCGTACAAGTCGATCTGTCACACGATTCGTGAAGACGGCGCTTTTGTCGAGGCCGGCGAAAACGACAACCTGATTGTGCAGAAGCTCGAGGCCAACCCGAATGCGTTCGGCATTTTCGGTTTCAGCTTCCTCGACCAGAACTCGGAGAAGGTCAAGGGCGCCATGGTTGATGGACACAAGCCGACATTCGACGCGATCGCCGACGGCGACTATCCGGTGTCGCGCTCTCTGTTCTTTTACGCCAAGAAGGCGCATGTTGACGTTATCCCTGGGCTCCGTGAGTTCCTTCGTGAATTCACTTCGGAGCGTGCCTGGGGCGACGAGGGTTACCTGGCCGAACGTGGTCTGATTCCGATGCCTGCGGAAGAGCGCGGCGCGGTCAGCGCGAGTGTCAGGAACCTCGAGCCGCTGACAATGGCCAGCCAGTAGCATAGGCGCGGATCCTGATAGCGGCGGTCCCGCGGGGACCGCCGCTGTTGTGTTCCGACTGAGGAATTTTGGTGCAAGGTACGACGCTCATATTGGTAATAGGCGCGATGGCAGTCGTCGCGTACTACATGGGACGTGGTCGATCCATGACGCTGGTCGGTGGTCCTGCGCACGGGACGGCTTTGCACTCACTGCCCGGGTATTACGGTTACTTCACGGCTATCTGGTGCCTCTTACCTGCACTGGCTGTCCTGCTGCTGTGGGTGTTGCTCGAGCCCCGGATGATCGTTGCCCTGGTGGTGCAGGGATTGCCGGAAGCGCAGCGTAATCTGCCGGCCGGTGAGCTGAACCTGCTGGTCAACAATATTCAGAACCTCGCCGCCGGCGACGCCGTGAGTGGATCGGTCGATGCAATACTCACTGACGCGGCCAATCGGTTCAACGAATACTCGGTATTGAGTCGAAAGATCCTCGCCGTTCTGACACTGGGGCTCGGTGGACTCGGAGCGTCAATCGCCTGGCGGCGCATTCACCCCGATTTCAGGGCGCGCAACCGGGTCGAGCAGATCGTACTCGTTGCACTGATTGCTGCCTCCAGCATTGCTATCTTCACGACCATCGGCATCGTGCTTTCGGTGCTGTTCGAGGCAATCCGGTTCTTCCAGAAGGTCCCGGCAACCGAGTTTCTCTTCGGCCTCAACTGGAGTCCGCAGACCGCGATTCGCGCCGACCAGGTCGGCTCCTCCGGCAGTTTCGGCGCGGTGCCGCTGTTCACGGGCACGCTGCTGATTACCGCGATTGCCATGTTGGTGGCCGTGCCGGTGGGCCTGATGACAGCCATCTACCTGGCGGAGTATTCGTCACGCCGGGTCCGCGGAATCGCCAAGCCGCTGCTCGAGGTGCTTGCCGGCATTCCGACGGTTGTCTACGGCTTCTTCGCGGCGCTCACGGTGGCGCCCTGGGTGCGTCGCGCGGGCGAATCGATGGGACTGGAAGTTGCGTCGGAAAGTGCTCTCGCGGCGGGACTGGTGATGGGGATCATGATCATCCCGCTGGTTTCTTCACTGTCCGACGACGCGATTAACGCGGTTCCCAGCGCCATGCGAGACGGTGCGCTGGGGCTCGGTTCCACCCGTTCCGAGACGATGACGCGCGTTATCCTGCCGGCCGCTCTGCCAGGCATCGTCGGCGGCATTCTGCTTGCCGTGTCGAGGGCGATTGGCGAGACGATGATCGTCGTGATGGCAGCGGGGCTGGCCGCGAACCTCACGGCCAATCCGTTCGAAGCGGTTACGACTGTGACCGTGCAGATCGTCACGCTGCTCGTTGGCGACCAGGAGTTCGACAGTGCCAAGACGCTTGCTGCGTTCGCGCTCGGCCTGATGCTGTTCGTCGTCACGCTGATACTCAACGTCATTGGCCTGAACGTCGTTCGCAAGTACCGGGAGCAATACGACTGATGCCTTCGTCACTTGAAACGCGCAAGAGGGTCGAGGCCGGACTTGCTCGACGCCACCGCCGGGAGCGTTTGTTCAAGTTCAGCGGCATGCTCGCGACGACCGTTGGCGTCGTATTCCTCGGCGTGTTCTTCTTCGACCTGTTCGCCAAGGGATCGTCGGCGTTCGTCCAGACCCATTTGCGTCTCGAAGTCGAATTCAGCGCCGACGTGATTGCGCCCGGCGGCGAGCTGGATATTGCCTATGCCGACTTCGACGGCCTGGTCCGGAGTGCGCTACGTGCGGAATTTCCGGAAGTCACGGGTCGGGGAGACCGGCGCGAGCTTTACCGGATCGTGAGTTCCAGTGCCGGGTACCAGATGCAGGACATGATCGAACTGGACCCGGAACTGTTGGGAACCCGTCAGTCCATCTGGTTCCCGGCGGCATCGACCGTCGACATGTACATCAAGGGCAATATCGACGCGACATTGGACGAGTCGCTGCGGCCGATCTCGGACCAGCAAATCGCCTGGGTCGAGTCGCTGCGGGAAAGCGGATTCCTGGAAACGCATTTCAACCGCGCGCTGTTTTCCAACGGCGACTCGCGGGACCCGGAACTGGCGGGTATCAAGGGCGCCCTGATGGGCTCCTTTTACATGCTGATCGTCACTGTCGTGCTGGCGTTCCCGATCGGCGTTGCTGCGGCAATCTACCTCGAGGAATTTGCGCCACGCAATCGCTGGTCGGACCTGATCGAGGTCAACATCAACAACCTGGCGGCAGTGCCGTCGATCGTCTTTGGCCTGCTGGGCCTGGCCGTGTTCATAAACTGGGTCGGGATTCCGCGATCGGCGCCCCTGGTCGGCGGACTCGTACTGTCGTTGTTGACGCTGCCTGTCATCATCATCGCGTCGCGAGCAGCTATCAAAGCAGTGCCACCGTCGATTCGGGAGGCGGCCCTGGGTCTCGGCGCCTCGCGGATGCAGGTCGTATTTCACCACGTTATGCCACTTGCATTGCCGGGAATGCTGACCGGCACAATCATCGGTATGAGCCGCGCGCTGGGAGAGTCGGCGCCGCTGCTGATGATCGGCATGGTGGCATTCATCGTCGACGTGCCGGGCGGCTTTTCCGACCCGGCCACCGCATTGCCCGTGCAAATCTACCTGTGGGCCGACAGCCCCGAGCGCGCGTTTGCCGAGCGCACCTCTGCAGCAATCATCGTATTGCTGGGATTCCTGCTGCTGATGAACCTTGCGGCAGTCATTATCCGCAAGCGGATGGAAAAAAAGTGGTAGGCACGCGTTGAGCTAATGGAGAGCCTGTATGAGAATGGCGCATATGACGGAACCGACCGTGACAGAAAATGACGTAATGGCTGCGCAGCCAGATGTCGATGTTGCCGATCTCGGCGACAGCGGTCGGGATGTAAGTAGCATTGCCGTTGACCTGCCGGAGCAGTTGACCGAGCTGGGGACGACGGTTGGCGAAGTCCGTTGCGAGGATCCCTACGTTGTCGCCGAGAAAGTCAACGTTCATTACGGCGACAATCACGCGATCCAGAATGTCACGCTGGAAATCAGCAAAAAGGAAGTCATCGCCCTGATCGGTCCGTCGGGTTGCGGTAAGTCCACGTTCCTTCGATGCCTTAATCGGATGAACGATTCGATCGAATCGGCGCGAGTAACCGGCCAGATTACGCTCGGCGGACAGGACATCTACAGCAAGGAATTCGACCCTGTCGCGTTGCGCGCGCGCGTGGGAATGGTATTCCAGAAACCGAACCCGTTTCCGAAGAGCATCTACGACAATGTTGCTTATGGCCCCCGTATTCACGGCCTCGCGAACGATCGCGCCGAGCTCGATGACATCGTGCACAGAAGCCTCGAACGTGCAGGCCTGCTCAAGGAAGTGATCGATCGTCTCGATGAGCCGGGCACCGGCTTATCGGGAGGCCAGCAACAGCGGCTCTGCATCGCACGCACCATCGCGGTCAACCCCGAGGTCATCCTCATGGACGAGCCGTGTTCTGCGCTGGATCCTATCGCCACGGCCCGCATCGAGGACCTCATGGACGAGCTGGCCGAGGACTATGCGATCGTGATCGTCACCCATTCAATGCAGCAGGCAGCGCGAGTGTCCAAGCGAGTCGCTTATTTCCACCTGGGTCTGCTGGTCGAGGTTGACGAGACTGACACGATCTTCACCAATCCGCGCCACAAGCTGACGGAAGACTACATCACGGGCCGTATCGGCTAGATTTCGTTCTTGTTGATAAAGTCGCCGAAACGCTTTTCGGAAAACCCGACGGCGATGAACTTGTCGGCTTCGAGTACCGGCCGTTTAATGAGTGTCGGCCGGTCGATCATTGCGGCAAGCGCCTTGTCGCGCGACATGTCGTTGCGATCGACTTCGGGAATCTTGCGCCAGGTGAGGCTCTGCTTATTGAGCAGCTTTTGCCAGCCCAGGCGGTCGGACCAGCGTTCGAGCATCTGGATATCGAGGCCGTTCTCGCGCAGGTCGTGGAACCGGAATTCGATATTGTGCTCGGTCAGGAACTTCCTGGCCCGCCGGCACGTGTCGCAGCTCTTGATTCCGTAAACAGTCAGCATCCCGGCGGCCGCTACTTCGCAGTCCTCAGGAGTTCATTGAGGCTGGTCTTGGCCCGCGTTTTCTCGTCGACGTGCTTGACGATTACGGCGCAATACAGAGAGTAGGCGCCGTCTTCCGACGGCAGGCTTCCCGGCACAACCACCGACCCGGCAGGTACCCGGCCGTAACTGACCTCGCCGGTGTCGCGATCGTAAATGCGGGTGCTCTGGCCAATGTATACCCCCATCGACAGAACGGAGCCGCGCTCGACAACCACGCCCTCGACGACTTCCGACCTGGCGCCAATGAAGCAGTCGTCCTCGATAATCGTCGGCCCGGCCTGGACGGGCTCGAGCACGCCGCCGATGCCGACGCCGCCCGACAGGTGTACGTTCTTGCCGATCTGCGCGCAGCTGCCAACGGTTGCCCAGGTATCTACCATCGTCCCTGAATCGACGTAGGCGCCGATATTGACGTAGCTCGGCATCAGCACCACGTCCGGGGCGACGTAGGCGCCGCGACGCACGATGGCATCCGGTACGACGCGGACTTCGTCGTTGCGGAAGTCTTCAGCCGAATAGTCTGCGTACTTCATCGGGACCTTGTCATAGAAGTGGCTGTACCCGCCCTCGATGACGGCATTGTCGGCCAGGCGAAAACTGAGCAACACCGCTTTCTTGAGCCACTGGTTGACCTGCCAGCCGCCATCGACCGGCTCGGCCACGCGCGTCTCCCCGGAATCGAGTGCTGCTATCGCCTGCTGCACTGCGGCGGCTAGCTGTTCCTGCTCCCCGGCATCACCCATGCGGCCGCCAAGTTCGAAGCCGCGTTCTATGATTTCGATTTGTTCCCGCATCAGATTTCCAGCGTTGTCACCAGGCTTTCGCGCAGACTTTGCCGAGTTGCCGCATCGAGCGGCGAGCCGTCTCGCCTGCAAATATAAAAGACATCCTCGGCGCGTTCACCGATCGTCATGATCTTGGCCGCGGCGATGTCGATCTCGTGGGTCAGGAACGCGCGACCCACTTTGCTCAACAGGCCCGGCCTGTCGGCGGCGACGAGTTCCATGATCGTCTGGCCGTCCACCGGATTGTCACCGAATTCGACGCTCGTTGCAGTCTTGAAAACGCGCACCTGGCGGGGCGCCGCGCGGGTGACCCTGACGATACCCTCTTCGCTGGCGGTCAGGATCCGCGTCAGCGAGCGCTTAATTTTGGCAATCCGGGCCTCGTCAATCTCGATGCCCTTGTCGGCTTCCATGAAGATAAACGTGTCCAGGCTGTAGTCGTTGCCGAGCGGCGTGATGCGCGCGTCAACGATCGTCATGCCGAGTTCGTCGAGAACGGCGGTAACGTGAGCAAACGTCGGGTGCGAGCGCGGTGTGTACAACACGGCCTCGACGCCGTCGCCTTTCGTCTGCCGCCGCAGGTCGACGAGTCCGGTTGTCGACGCGGTATCGGAATCGGCAAGCCACTCGGTATGCCAGGTGATTTCATCGGGACGGTGGCGCAGGAAGTAGTTGTCGTCGAACAAGGTCCAGACCTCGTCGATCTGCGTACCGCTCGTGCCGGTCTCCAGCAGAGCCTCCCTCGCTTGCGACTTCTTCTCGATAATTAACTGCTCGCGGTCTATCGGGTTCTCGAGGCCGCGGCGCAGCGCCCGGTGAGTCAGTTCGTAGAGATCGCGGAATAGCTGCGCTTTCCAGCTGTTCCAGAGTTTCGGGTTGGTGCCGCGAACATCGGCAACCGTCAGAACATACAGGTAGTCGAGATGCGCGGGGTCGCGAACCTGGGAGGCGAACTCGTTGACGACTTCCGGGTCGCCGATGTCTTTCTTCTGGGCGGTCGTCGAGAGGATCAGGTGATGCCGCACGAGCCAGGAAACCGTGCGCGCGTCGTACTGGCTCAGACCGTGCTCGAGGCAGAATGCTTCCGCGTCAACGGCTCCGAGCTCGGAGTGGTCCCCGCCGCGGCCCTTGGCTATGTCGTGAAACAGGCCTGACAGATAAGCGATCTCGGGTTTCTCCAGGTTCTGCATGATGCGGCTGCAGTGCGGGTACTCGTGATCGAATCGCGCCAGTGCGAAGCGCCGCAGGTTACTGACGACGAACAGCGTGTGCTCGTCGACCGTGTAGGCATGAAACAGGTCGTATTGCATGCGGCCGACGATGCGCCCGAATGCGGGGATATACAGACCCAGCACCCCGTAGAGGTTCATGCGCCTGAGTTCGTGGGTGACGCCCTCGGGCGCGCGCAGGATAGCGAGGAACAAACGGTGGTTCCTGGGGTTCTGCCGGAACTCCTCGTCGATCAGGTGCAGGTTGCGCTTGATCAGGCCGACCGTGTACGCGCTGACGCCACGGATCGCCGGGTTCTGCTGCAGTAGCAGGAACAGCTCCAGCAACGCCGACGGGTCGTTCGCGAAGACCTGCTCGTCGACCGTCTGCAGGAAGCCGTTCTTGACCTGGAAGCGCTCGTTCAGGGGTTCCGGCGCCGCGTCCGGGTCCATCAGGATGGCCTCTTCGAACAACTGCAGCAGCATCTCGTTGATGCGGCTGAGATCCATTACGGTGCGGTAATAGCGCTGCATGAGCTGCTCGACGGCCAGCGTGTAGGTCGCGTCTTCGTAGCCGAGCATTTCCGCAAGCTTAACCTGGTGATCGAACAGGATCCGGTCCTCGCGGCGACCGGTCAGGATGTGCAACGCGAAACGAACTCGCCAGAGAAACGCCCGACCCTCATGCAGGCGCCTGACCTGAACGGGCGTCAGGAATTTGTGGCCAACCAGCTCATCGAAGGTCTCCACTCCGAAATGCCGCTTGGCGACCCAGCCGATCACCTGGATGTCGCGCAGACCGCCCGGGCTGCCTTTGACATTCGGCTCCAGATTGTAGGCCGTGTCGCCATAGCGGTGGTGCCGCGCGATCTGTTCCTTGCGTTTCTCGGCAAAAAACTCGGCGGGCGGCCATAGCCTGTCCGGTGCGATCGTCGCCTGGAGCGCCTCGTAGAGCGGGGCAGGGCCGGCGAGCAGCCGCGACTCGATGAGCGTGGTCGCGACCGTCAGATCCTGGCGAGCCTGCTCGAAACACTGCTCTACACTGCGCACGCTGTGGCCGATCTCGAGGCCCACGTCCCACAGCGCGGTCACGAAGCCGGACAATTCGGGTTCGCAACCGGCGGGCAGGTCCTCGGGTAACAGCAGCATGATGTCGATATCGGACGATGGATGCAGTTCGCCGCGCCCGTATCCGCCCACGGCGACCAGGCAGGCGATGTCGGCACTGGTGTCGGCGTGGGCATGCCACAGGTGAGTGAGTAACTCGTCAATGACGGCGGCCCGCAGGTGCACGAGGTCTACGACCGACTCGCCGGCCAGGAAACGCTCGCGGATATTGTCGCCAGCCAGTTCGAGCGACTTGCGGCTGCGGCCCGGCGCGTCGTCCTGCAGTGCGTCCCGCAAGATCGCCAGGGCCGGGTCGTCCGAAAACGACCGGGACCATTCTGCAGCGGCTGTATTCGTCATCGCGTGTCGATCAGCTGCGGTCGGCGGCACCCAGTGTGAGGACTTCGTAGCCGTCCTCGGTGATCAGGACCGTATGCTCCCACTGGGCCGACAAGCTGTGGTCCTTGGTGACCACGGTCCAGCCGTCCGGCAGCAGCTTGACCGCGGCTTTGCCGGCATTAACCATCGGCTCGACGGTCAGGGTCATGCCCGCCCTGAGTTCCAGTCCCGTGCCGCGTGTGCCGTAATGCAAGACCTGCGGCTCCTCGTGGAATCCGCGGCCGATGCCGTGCCCGCAGTACTCGCGCACGACCGAGCAGCGATGCTTCTCGACATACTTCTGAATGGCCGAGCCCACGTCACCGAGTTGTTTCCCCGGGGCGAGCTCGTTGATGCCCAGCCACATGCCGTCATAGGCGACCTGCGCGAGCCGTTGCGCCTGGATAGAGGGCTTGCCCGCGAAAAACATGCGGCTGGTGTCGCCGTGAAAGCCGTCCTTGATGACCGTGACGTCGATATTCACCGCGTCGCCCGACTTGAGCTTGCGTTCGCCCGGGATGCCGTGGCACACGACGTGATTGACCGACGTGCATACCGACTTGGGAAAACCGCGGTAATTGAGCGGGGCAGGGACGGCGCCTTGCACTTCGGTGATGTACTTGTGGCACAAGTCATTGATTTCATTGGTCGTAATTCCGGGCTTTACATAATCCCCGACCATATCCAGCACGTCGGCGGCCAACCGACCGGCAATTCGCATCTTGTCCTGTTCGTCAGGCGTCTTGATCGTCACAGTCATGGAAATTTTATGGAGTCATCGGCGTTGTTGGCCGCAGCCGACTATGGTATAAAGCGCGCGCCCTAGAGGCAATTAATCCACACGTACATCGACACATCGCGCTGGGTGCCCTACCTGAAAAGGGGTTGCGGGATGGGATG